>DWYY01000176.1 GCA_019118445.1 Candidatus Eisenbergiella merdipullorum
GCTCATGATCCAGCTGTGGGCGTGCGTTCCCTTTACGGGGACATCAAACATCTGTCCGGCCAGAACGTTGCTGGTTCCGATGCAGCCGCCGATCATGGCAGCCCTTGCGCCATAGATGCCCGCATCCGGCCCCTGCGCCCGGCGCAGTCCGAATTCCATGATTCCATCGCCTCTGGCCGCATAGCAGACCCGAGAGGTCTTGGTGGCAATCAGGCTCTGGTGATTGACGATGTTCAGAATGGCGGTTTCCACGAGCTGGGCCTCCATGATCGGGGCAATCACCTTGATCATGGGTTCCCGGGGAAACATGACGCTTCCTTCCGGAATGGCGTAGACGCTTCCGGAGAAACGGAAGGTTTTCAGATAGTCCAGAAAATCCTCATCGAAGATACCGAGGCTCCTCAGATAGGAAAGCTCTTCTTCCCCGAAATGCAGGTTTTCAATATATTCAATGACCTGCTGAAGCCCGGCGCAGATGGCATAACCGGATTCCATAGGGTTATTCCGGTAAAAGGCGTCGAAAATAACCGTTTCGTTCCGGTCCATATTCCGGAAATATCCCTGCATCATCGTCAGTTCATACAGATCGGTCATGAGGGTGAGATTGCGTGTTTGCATGAGGCCTTCCCCTTTCTGTGCATTAGTTATCCATATCATAACCGCAATTTTTATGGAACGCAAGCATTTCAGGGGGAAGATGAGAATTTTTCCATCACCAGTTACTATTCACAGTCGATTCAGAATGGACAACACGCGTCGTGCCTGTACGTAAGCACGTGTTATCCATTCTGAATCAGGACTGCGAAGCAGTCACTGTCATCAGGAAAACCAGCTGCTGGTCGGGCGGTCTACAAAGCGGTTCTCAAACTTGGAATAGGTGATCCGCTGGGTGTGGTAGAGACTGAAATAGCCGGAGAGCATGTAGCTGGTGGCAATGGCAATGAGGAAATAATAGGCATCGCTGAAACCGAACAGCTCAAAGGAAATGAGCAGGGAGGCCACCGGGCAGTTGGTGACGCCGCAGAACAGAGAAACCATGCCGACGGCCGCACCCAGGGAAGCCGGAAGGCCGATGAGGGGGCCGAGGAAGCAGCCGAAGGTGGCGCCAATGAAAAGGGAGGGCACGATCTCTCCGCCCTTATACCCTGCGGCGATGGTGATGGCTGTGAACAGGATTTTCAGCGCAAAGGCCCAGGGAAGCGTGTTTCCGGCAAGGGCCTGCTCAATGATATCCATTCCGGTTCCCAGATAGTCCTGGCTTCTGACAAGGAGGGTGAGCAGGATGATGAGAAAGCCTCCGGCAACGATGCGCAGATACAGATTCTTGAAAAAGCGGGCCATGAGCATGTGCATGAGCTGAAGCATGAGACAGAACAGGATACTTACAGCAGCGCAGCAGGCGGCGAGAAAAATCACCTTCAGCCCGGAGGGCAGAGAAAGCTCCAGGGAGTTGGGCGCGCGGAACACATCCGTCTGAACGCCCAGAAACAGGGCGTTCTGCCTGGCAATCAGAGCCGCGCAGATGCAGGGAACCAGAGCGGCATAGTACATGATGCCCACACTGGAAACCTCCATGGCGAAAAAGGAAGCGGTCATGGGCGTGCCGAACAGAGCGGAGAAGGCTGCAGCCATACCGCTCATCAGAATGGTCTTTTTATCCTTTTCACTGAGGTGAAACAGATTCCCGACGGAAGTTCCCAGAGACGCCCCCATCTGCAGCGCCGCGCTTTCCCGGCCCACAGAACCGCCGAAAAAGATGGTGATGACGGTGGAGACGAAGATCAGGAAGGCCATTTTCAACGGGATGGCAACCTTCGTGTGGATGCTTTCAATGATGGAATCCGTCCCGTGATTATTTTCATAATGAAGCGCTTTATACAGAAACACGATCGCCAGGCCCCCTGCGGGAAGCAGGAGAAACAGATAACGGTGAGAGGTCCGGAAAGCCGTCGCCAGCGTCAGACAATGAGAGAAGGCCGCCGCGATGAGTCCTACCACCAGACCGGTTACGGCCCCCAGAAAAAGCCAGCGCAGATACTGGCTGACATTATAAACAACGGTTTTTCCGTAATGCCTGATTGATTCCATAACTGATATCATTCCTCCGCCTCATATTGTCCTTTGCGTTTGTGACTACCTTATGAAACAGTTCACTCCGCGCCATTCGCAAAGCCGCGCTCCGCGCTCTCCGCTGCTTCGCAGCTATGCTCATAAACTGGCGCGGCACGATGGAGCGAGTGCCCTTCGTCCATCCGTAGCCAGTCATTTGTTCGTGCAAGCACGACAGCTGCCTGGCTGCGGCGGACGAGTGAACTGTAATGCCCTCATCTTATCATAAGCAGATTTTTCTCGCAATCCCTTGACAATGCGGCTTTGCGGGCTTTATAATACCCGCAGACACTGATAAAAGCTGGGAAGAAGACAGTATCCATTTCGGAAAGGTCACAGCGAGCCGGCGCGGGTGGAAGTCCGGTGCGAGTAGGAAATGGAGAAGATCACTTCGGAGCTGCGGGCTGAAAGAGGAAACTCAAGTAGGCGGAGCCGGAATTCCTCCGTTACGGGAAGCCATATAATCCGAAATTTCCGGAAGGCGTCTGCCTGACGGTACGGACGTATGATGTAACGGGTGGTACAGCGAGCGGAGCCTCGTCCTTTTACAGGACGGGGCTTTTTTATACGATAGGGAAGTTCCTTCCCTATCGTATAAAAAGCTGATGGATCGCACTGCGGGAGTACCGAAGGTACGGAGCAATCGGCTTGCATATGCAGCAGATATCGATCATGCAGAAAGGAAGGAAGAAGATGCCGCTTTATGAAAAAGTGAACACCGACCTGAATTTTGTGGGCCGGGAAAAGGAAATCGAGAAATTCTGGGAAGAGAACAAGATTTTTGAGAAGAGCCTGAAGATCAGAGAAGGCTGTCCGACCTATACCTTTTATGACGGACCGCCGACCGCAAACGGCAAGCCCCATATCGGCCATGTGGAGACCCGCGCCATCAAGGACATGATCCCCAGATACCGCACCATGAAGGGCTACATGGTTCCCAGAAAGGCAGGGTGGGATACCCACGGACTTCCGGTGGAGCTGGAGGTGGAAAAGGCGCTTGGTCTGGACGGCAAGGAGCAGATCGAGGAATACGGCATCGCTCCC
>DWYY01000177.1 GCA_019118445.1 Candidatus Eisenbergiella merdipullorum
GTCCTGGACGAGCCGACCGCAGGGCTGGACCCGAGGGGACGGGACGAGATCCTGGGAGAGATCGCCGAACTCCGGGAAAAGACCGGAATGACCGTGGTGCTGGTCTCCCACAGCATGGAAGATGTGGCGAATTATGTGAGCCGCATCATCGTGATGAACCGCGGGAGCGTCATGCTGGACGGAAAGCCCCGCGATGTGTTCCATCATGTGAAGGAGCTGGAGGCAGTGGGACTCGCCGCGCCGCAGGTCACATATATCATGCATACGCTGAAGGAAGCCGGGCTTGTAAAAAGCGCGGATGCGACCACGCTGCCGGAGGCCGTGGACGCCATCTGTGAGGCGTTTGGGGTGAAGAAGGAAACAGACAGATGCTGAGAGATATCACTTTAGGACAATATTATCAGACGGAATCCGTGATCCACAGACTGGACCCAAGGGTGAAACTGATCGCGACCATCGTGTTCATTATTTCCCTTTTTCTGGTGAACAACTTTCCGGGCTATCTGATCGCCGGCCTTTTTCTTGTCTGTGCCATAAAACTGTCTCATGTGCCGTTCAAGTTCATGGTGAAAGGGATGAAGGCGATCCTGTTCCTTCTTATCTTTACTGTGATCTTCAACCTTTTCCTTACGCCGGGGCATCCCCTGATCTCTATCTGGAAGCTGACCATCACGCGGGAAGGGCTTGAAACGGCGGTGAAAATGGCGATCCGGCTGTCTTTTTTGATCATCGGCTCTTCAGTCATGACGCTGACTACCACGCCGAACAACCTGACGGACGGCATGGAAAGTCTGATGAAGCCGCTTGCCAGGCTGCATGTCCCGGTGCATGAGATCGCCATGATGATGTCCATCGCCCTGCGCTTTATCCCGATCCTCCTGGAGGAAACGGACAAGATCATGAAGGCGCAGATGGCAAGAGGAGCGGATTTTGACAGTGGGAATCTGATCCGGAAGGCAAAGAGCATGGTCCCCCTGCTGGTCCCTCTGTTCATATCGGCATTCCGGCGTGCAAGCGATCTGGCGATGGCCATGGAAGCGCGCTGTTACCGCGGAGGCGAAGGAAGGACGAAGATGAAGCCCCTCATCTATAAAAGACGGGATCATATCGCTTTTGCCGTGCTGTTCGGCTATCTTGTTCTTGCAGTCCTGATCGGACGCATCCTGCTGTAGGATATTCTGTCGCCGCCTGCAGCAGGAACAGGGCAGAAGAAAGCCGCCGCAAAATATCAGTGAGGAAGAACGAGAAAGAATGGGAGATGCCGGAATGAGACGGATCATGCTGACGGTGGCCTATGACGGCACCAACTACCACGGCTGGCAGAGACAGCCGGATAAAAACAGCATCGAGGATGTGCTGGACCATTGCTTGTCGGACCTGACGAAGGAGCCTGTGCGGGTGATCGGGGCGAGCCGGACGGATGCGGGCGTCCATGCCCTGGGGAATGTGGCTGTCTTTGACACACAGGCACGCATGGAAGCGGATAAGTTTGCCTATGCCCTGAACCAGCGTCTGCCGGAGGATATCCGTATCCGTGCTTCCGGGGAAGTGCCGCCCGATTTTCATCCGAGAAAGACGGACAGCGTCAAGACATACGAATACCGCATCCTGAACGAGGAATTTCCTGATCCGTTGGAACGTCTGTACAGCTATTTCTGTTATGTGCCGCTGGACGAACACCTGATGCAGCGGGCGGCGGACTGCCTGGTTGGGGAACATGATTTTCAGAGCTTCTGCAGCGCGGGAGCGCAGGTAGAGAGCACGGTGCGCACCCTTTATTCCTGCACAGTGCATAGGGAAAGGACCAGGCTGACCATCCGGATCAGAGGGAACGGTTTCCTTTATAACATGGTGCGCATCATTACAGGCACCCTGATGGAGGCGGGGCGCGGCAAATATCCGCCGGAGGCGGTCAGAGAGATTCTGGAAGCGAAGGACCGCAGAGCCGCCGGACCGACGGCGCCCGCCCGGGGCCTGACGCTGGTCTCCTATGAATTTCCGGCGTTGGAGCAGGCGGGGCGGCTATAACGGACAAAGCCTGTCCCAAACCTTCACAGGCAGCCGGGAAAATGCTTGGAAATGCCCGAAAATAATGAAAAAAATGGTTGACACACGCGGGGGCGTAGCCTATAATAATGCAGTGCGACAATGTAGGTAAATGCCTTGCCATAGCCCCGGAAAGGCATTTTGACATAATCAGGCGGAGGCTCAACTTCCCAGGGCTCCGTAATAGAAACAGTGTTCAGATACGTTCAATTCGATGGAGGTACGCAATGAAGACATTTATGGCTAATCCGGCTAAGATTGATAGAAAATGGTATGTTGTGGATGCACAAGGCCAGACCCTCGGCCGTCTTGCATCTGAAGTTGCCAAGGTGCTCAGAGGAAAGAATAAACCGGAGTACACCCCCCACATTGATACCGGCGATTATGTGATCGTCATCAATGCTGAAAAGGTGAAGGTTACCGGCAAGAAGATGGACCAGAAGATCTATCATCATCATTCCGACTATGTGGGCGGCATGAAGGAAACCACTCTGAGGGAGAAGATGGCGAAGAAGCCAGAGCAGGTCATTGAGCTTGCGGTAAAGGGCATGCTTCCTAAGGGACCTCTTGGAAGACAGATGTACACCAAGCTGCATGTGTATGCGGGAAGCGAGCATAAGCATCAGGCACAGAAGCCCGAAGCGCTGACTTTTTAATCCGGAGATTCTGAGAAGGAGGAAATAGGAAAATGGCTAACGCAGCAAGATATTATGGAACTGGCAGAAGAAAAAAATCTATTGCGAGAGTATATCTGGTACCCGGAAACGGAACCATTACTGTAAATAAGAGACCCATTGATGAGTATTTCGGACTTGAGACCCTGAAGGTGATCGTCCGTCAGCCTCTGGCTGCCACCGATACCGATGGAAAGTTCGATATCCTCGTGAATGTAAAGGGCGGCGGATACACCGGACAGGCAGGCGCCATCAGACACGGTATCGCAAGAGCCCTTCTTGAGGCAGACCCGGAGTTCAGACCTGTGCTGAAGAAGGCAGGCTACCTGACCCGCGACCCTCGTATGAAAGAAAGAAAGAAATACGGCCTCAAGGCTGCCCGTCGCGCGCCTCAGTTCAGCAAGCGCTGATTTCAATTCAAAACAGCTCAAAAACCCCGAAGCCATGCGGTTTTCGGGGTTTTTCCTTGTGGAGTGTCCGGCGGGCACACGTTCTAAAGGGTGAAAGTCCATGACCCGCCCGGCAGTGGGAAGGGTGCAGCCAATGGCAAGGGCGTCATCGTGAGGTGGGGGCTGAAGGAAGCCGGAGGCAAAACACTGGCCTGTAAAAGTTGCCCGGATAGGCTGTGAAGCGTGGATGAGGTTACCATACACAGAATTGCCGGGAGAGAGCGCCCGGCAATTTTTGACTTTACTTTCATGCTAATTTCACATATAATATTAGCATAAAAGGAAGGTGAAGAACGTGAGCCAATTTCAACAACTGGACCAGCTGATGGAACGCCAGGACGGGATGCTGCGCACCGGGCAGGTCCTCGCGGCCGGGATCTCAAAACCTGTTTTTTATCAATTCGTACAGTCTCGTGGGCTGGAACAGGCGGCGCATGGGATTTATCTTTCTAAGGACGCCTGGGTAGACGCTATGTATCTGCTGCATCTTCGCTGCCCGCAGGCGGTTTTTTCCCATGAAACGGCGCTGTTTTTCCATGACCTGACCGACCGGGAGCCGCTGGCCTATTCTGTCACGGTCAAGACGGGGTACAACCCCACCCGGCTTAAAGATGAGGGCGTTCAGGTCTTTACCATTAAGGCGGAGCTGCACGAGGTCGGCTTGACAACCGCACAAACCCTCTTCGGGCACGATGTGCCCGTCTATGATATGGAACGGACAATCTGCGATGTGCTGCGCAGCCGGAGCCGCATCGAGATGCAGACATTCCAAGGGGCACTGAAAGCGTATGCCCGGCGCAGCGACAAGGATCTGCGGACGCTGATGCGCTATGCCAAGCTGTTCCGGGTCGAGAAGATTTTACGCCAGTATTTGGAGGTACTGCTATGATAAAGACAGCCAGACAGCTGAAAGACTTGATCCGCAATTTGTCAAAGAAAAATGCTGCGGATGCGCAGATTTTGATGCGCAACTATATGATGGAGCGTTTTCTGGAACGCATTTCTCTCTCGTCCTACCGGGACAAATTTATCCTCAAAGGTGGGATGCTGGTGGCCGCAATGGTCGGTCTGGATGCCCGCTCCACAATGGACCTGGATGCGACGGTCAAAGGTGCCAATGTCAACGTGGAGGACGTGGAAAACATGATGGCCGAGATCATCGCGATTCCCATTGATGACGGCGTCACCTTCCAGGTGAAAAGCATTTCGGAGATCATGGATGAAGCAGAATATCCTGGTATCCGGGTCACAATGACCACGCTTTTTGACGGGGTGCGCACGCCGCTGAAAATCGACATTTCCACCGGCGATGCCATCACCCCTAAAGAGGTGCGGTACAGTTTCAAGCTCATGCTGGAGGACCGTTCCATCGACGTTTGGGCCTATAACCTGGAGACCGTGCTGGCCGAAAAGCTGGAAACCATTATCACCCGGACTACGACCAACACTCGCATGAGGGATTTTTATGACATAGCCATTCTGCAACAGCTTTATAGCAACACTTTGGACCCACACATTCTCTATGACGCGCTGCTGGCAACAGCCCACAAGCGCGGCACCGAGCGCCATCTGGCCGAGGCCGCTGAAGTCTTTGACGAAGTGGAAACCAGCCTGGTTATGCAGGGCCTTTGGACAGCCTACCAAAAGAAGTTTTCCTATGCGGCTGACCTCAGCTGGAGTACGGTCATGGCTGCGGTGCGGCAGCTGTTCGCTTGTTGCGAGGGCGCGGTATGAAAAAGCGTGGACACTACTACAAGGTCTGTGGAGAGTACAAGGCAAACGAAAAGTTTTCCGGCAAAGGCCATACCTCATACTCTCACAGCGCGCATTATCATGGCAGCGTCCTGCGGCACTGTTCATACTTTGATGGATGTAATGCTCCCGGATGGTCTGTCGGTAGAACTCACTGGTATACTGTGTTCCACGGTCACTGTGGATGACAGTGCCTTCCAGTGCGGGATAAGCAGTCAGGGCGTTTTCCAATGTTTGGATACACAGATCTGCTTTCATAATTCTTTAGCAGCCTTAGCGCCGCCGATTTCTTTGGCAAGTTTTACTGCCTGCACTTTGTATTCATGGTCATATTTACGTGCCACTTTGAATACCTCCTATTCTCTTCGTTTTATTATGAAATCCTTGAGAATAAGCTGTCAACTTTTTTTATACCACACCATTTCAGAACTGTAGCACTTCACCGCTTATTCTTTTCAGAAAAAAGTGCCCTGATGATGTTTGATAGGCACACAGATTTAAAGTGGCGGTGACTATCCAAATTTATTCATTTCCCGAAAAAGCTTTGAACAAAAATAAGTTTTTACGGATTATAAGTAAAAACTATTGATATTCATGGAGTTTTTCTCTATAGTATTAGTAAGGAACAAGGAGGTGAACGATATGATTATCCGACCACAATATATGAACACCCTGAAAACCTATCGGGATGTTCCGCTGGCGAAGATTCTGGCAGGAATCCGGCGTTGCGGAAAATCCACGATTTTGGATATGCTGCGGGATGATCTGCAAAGCAGCGGGGTTGCTACAGACCACATACTCAGTATGCGTTATACGTCGGAGGATTTTGACGATGGCATGACTGACAAGGATATGTATAACGGTATCAAAGAGCAAATGACCGGCGATGGGCGCTACTATCTGCTGCTGGACGAAGTGCAGGAGATTGACGGTTGGGAAAAAGCAGTCAACAGCCTGCTTGAAAATGCCAATACCGATATTTATGTGACCGGCTCCAATTCCAAGCTGATGTCAAGCGAGATTTCCACCTATCTGACGGGACGGTATATCTCCATCCCGGTTTATACGCTGTCTTTCGCTGAATATTTGGATTTCAAGAAATCAGATTCCCGTTCCCACAAGGAGCTGTTAAACGAATACCTGCGGTTGGGTGGATTCCCCATTGTGGCGCTGAGCAACTTTGACGAACGCTCTGCTTATCAGATTGTGGAGGGAATCTATAACTCGGTGATTACCAACGATATTACAAAGCGGCATAACATCATGAACTTTGATCTATTCAACCGTGTTGTCAAGTATATCGTGGAAAATGTGGGCAAGACCTTTTCTGCCAACGCCATTGCAAAGTTCCTCAAAAGCGAGGGGCGTTCCCTATCTGTGGAGGCAGTTTACAACTATCTGAACTGGCTGGAAAAGGCGTTTGTGATCTATCGCTGCCAGCGGTATGACTTGCAGGGAAAATCCGTGCTGAAAACCCAGGAAAAATTCTATTTGGCAGACACATCTTTGAAATACTGTATCATGGGCTTTGATCCTAAGTCCATTGCCGCTATGCTGGAAAACATCGTGTATTTTGAACTGCGGCGGCGGGGCTATGAAGTTTA
>DWYY01000023.1 GCA_019118445.1 Candidatus Eisenbergiella merdipullorum
TGATGAAGGCGATTTTTCCCTGGAAATGTTCCACCCCGCTCATGGCGGCGTCAGCCATTGCTTCCGGGAATTCCACGCTGCTCGCGTGCTGCTTCCAGGTCTCAAAACGGTCGTCCGTCTTTCCCGCCGAATGGATCAGCGCCTTGCCCGCGCGGCTGGCGCATCCGATGGCAAGCTGCTTGAGCGCTCCGCCGTAGCCGCCCATGGGATGTCCCTTGAAATGGGCGAGAACGAGCATGGAATCGTAGTTCAGAATATTTTTCCCCAGATGGTTTTCCTTCAGAATCTTTCCGTTCGGGATGGGCCAGACGATGTCCGGGCCTTCCGCGTCCATGATGTCCACGTCAAAATGCTGCGTCCAGCCATGCTCTTCCATCAGCTTCATGTGAGCTTCCGTATGGTCGCGCACGCCGCCTGCCGCATCGCCGTATGCGGTGTTGCATTCCACAATGGTGCCATTCACTTCCTCTACCATGGGCTTCCAGAACTCCGGACGCAGAAAATTCTGATTTCCCTTTTCTCCGGAATGAACCTTGACCGCCACTTTTCCGGGCAGTTCCACGCCCAGTCTGTGATACAGCTCAACCACCTTTTCCGGCGTAATTTCACGGGTAAAATAAACCTTTGCCTTCATTGCCGTCTCCTCTCCTTCCTTCTTTTACAAATCTCTTCAAAGCGGCTCCTGACCGGTTTTGCTCCGGGCAGCCGCAATATTCTGACACGATGTCATCATCCAAACTATAACATTATTCTGACACTGCGTCAATATATTTCCTCCACGGCCGTTTTCCGGAGGCCGGGCCTCAGCCGCATCCACCTTTTGCTTCATTTAAGGGAAAATAAAGAAAACCTTCATAATTTTTATGGCAATTTTTGAATTCAGACATATTCCGGACACATTTTCCGTGTATCATAAATGACAGATAGATGAACAAACAACATCTATCGTTACACTATCTCCCCCCTCATAAGACAAAAGGGCCTCCGCACTGTGCGGGGGCCTTTGTCTGTCCGGCTATTCCCGATTATCCAACGGCTTCCACTCCGGATTGGGAGACGGGAACGCAGCTTCAACGTCCCTCTGCCAGCCGTGAAGCATGAGAAGGAGCTTCGCCGCAAGCTCCGGTTTTTCCTCTGCCAGATTCCGGGTTTCTCCAAAATCCGTTTCCAGATCGTACAACCGCAGGCTGTGGTCTTCCAGAGACTCGATCAGCTTGTACCGTCCCAGCCGCACGGAAGATCCCGGCACTCCGCCCTGGTTTCCATAATGCGGATAATGCCAGAATAAAGGATGCTCCGGCATGGCTTCTCCGCGCAGAAGCGGAACAATGCTTCTTCCGTCACAATGCTGTTCCTTTCTTTCCGGAAGGCCCGCAAGCTCCAGGAAGGTCGGGTAAAAATCGGTGGTGGTCACAGGCACGTCGCATCGGGTTCCCGGCTTTATCCTGCCGGGGAAACGGATCAGCAGCGGCACCCGGATTCCGCCTTCTTCCATCCAGCCCTTTCCTTCCCTTGCCGGAAGATTGCAGGTAGGCGAGCCCTCGCTGGTGGAAAGTCCGCCATTGTCTGAGGTGAAAATCACCACCGTATTTTCGGCCTGACCGCTCTCCTCAAGCGCATGCAGAAGCCTTCCGATGTTCCAGTCCAGATTCCAGATCATGGCAGCATAGTCCGGATCCGACTGAAGGACGCGGCGCATCACCCTTTTTCCCGCCTTATCCTCCGTGTGCATCAGCTCTCCTTCCACCAGCGCGGTTTCCTGATCCAGCCCCAGCTCCCTCGCTTTTCTTACAAACCGCTCCCGATCCTCCGGCTTCACCTGGATGGGCTCATGCACCGCATAGTGGCACAGATTCAGGAAAAAGGGCTTTTCCCCGTCATGAGAACGGATGAGCCGGATGGCCTCATCTGTAATGCGGTCCGTCAGGTATTCTCCATCCGGGCCTTCCGGAAGGGTTTCGATTCCATAGGGTGCGAAATACCCCTGATGCGGGTGGCCCCAGGAGCAGCCTCCGATGTTGACATCGAAGCCCTCCTTATCCGGATAATACGCTTCTCCTCCCAGATGCCATTTTCCCACATGCCATGCCGCATAGCCGCCGTCGCGCAGCGCCTGCGCCACCGTATATTCCCCCTCCGGAATATGCTTCACATACGGCGCATCGATCACCCGGCCCCGAAGCGGATGGCAGGTTCCATCCATATCGATCCAGTCCGTCAGCCCCAGCCTTGCAGGATATTTTCCGGTCAGAAAGCTGGCCCTGGAAGGGGAACAAACCGGACAGGAGGCATAGGCATTCGTGAAGCTCATCCCCTCCCTGGAAAGCCTGTCGATATTCGGCGTCTCATAAAAGGTGCTTCCCGTACAGGCCAGATCCTTCCAGCCCATATCATCCAGCAGAATAAATAAAATGTTCGGTTTTTTCATCAGATTTCCTCCTTGATTTTCAGATCAGTATACACCGGTAAAGGAAAGTGTGGAATCCACTCCGGAATCCGCATTTCGGTCTTACGCTCATCTTATCCGCCTTCGGGAATGCAGTCAATCCCTTTTCGTTCCTTTACCTGCCGGTTACAGACCAGGCAGATCAGAATCTTTTTTCCTTTTTTAAAGAATTCCTTCAGAAATTTTATAGGTTTTTTGGAAATCGGACACATTCCTGACACATTTTCCCTGTATCATAAGTGACAGATAGATGAACAACACCTATTGTTACACTATCTCCCCCCTCATAAGACAGAAAAACCTCCGCTTCTGCGGAGGTTTTTCTGTCTTGCAGCTTTCGCCTGAACCTCCTCGCTCAGATCAGTTCAACCGGCGCGTAAATTTCCACTCGTCCGGCTCTCTTTCCCGCCGGTCCCAACTGTCCCGCTCCGGTGACCGCCTGTCTCACGCCGTCCAGATCTGCATCTGCATATCGGGCAAACCATCCTTCCAGACGTTTTCGCAAATCAAGAATCACCTCTTCGTATCGCTCCTGCCCATACAGGTTATTCTCTTCCTGCGGATCCTCCTTCAGATCATAAAGTTCATTTTTCCCATATGGATACCGGTGAACATACTTCCATTCTTTCGTTCGTATCATCCGTACCGGTCCATACTCATCATAGACCACAATTCCCTTATTTGTCTTCTCTGTTTCACCGCTCTCT
The DNA here is from genome assembly GCA_019118445.1 of Candidatus Eisenbergiella merdipullorum. Classification (GTDB taxonomy): domain Bacteria; phylum Bacillota; class Clostridia; order Lachnospirales; family Lachnospiraceae; genus Eisenbergiella; species Eisenbergiella merdipullorum. The sequence goes on from DWYY01000023.1 coordinate 3,154, forward strand.
GTTCCACACAGAATATCCGCAAAGCTATGGCCGCACAAATCTCCGGCGCTGCTGTAATCGATTCCGGCAAGGCTCATCAGCGTCGGAAACAGATCATAGGCACTGATCAGTTCCTCACAGACGCTTCCTTCCCGTATATGTCCGGGCCAGGTGACGAGAAACGGCACTTTTACTGCCGTATCATACATATTCATCGGGAAAGTTCCGTTTCCCTTTCCCCATATCCCGTGCTGCCCCATGCTCATGCCATTGTCCGCCGCAAAGATAAGAAGCACATCCTGTGCTCTACCGGATCCTTCCAGCCGGTCTAAAATACGCCCCACCTGTTCATCCATCGCGCTGATCGCCGCAAAATAGCCGATCAGATTTTCTCTTCTTTTCTTCGTTCCATACACCGGTCCGGTCGTCATATCAGGATGATCCGGAATATCCGGAATGCTCTCAAAGGCACAGTCCCTGTAATAATCGATCCATTTTTTCGGATGCTGCTCCTCTCCCCATGGAGAATGCGGCGCCGTATAATGTACGGACAGATAGAACGGGTCGTCCTTTTCCAGGAATTCATCCAGCCATTCCAGCGCCTTATCCGTGATCAGTTCCGTCACATATTTCCCGTGTTGTACCTGTATCTGACCGTCTTCGACAATATCCGGATGGTAATAACAGCAGCCTCCCAGTCCCAGCGTATACCATCTGGAAAAGCCATGCTGCATTCTCACGCTGTCCCCCAGATGCCATTTACCTGCAAGCGCGCACTGATAACCATTCTTTGCCAGAAGATCCGTGTAGGCGATTTGTTCATCCAGATAGCCAATGGGCTTCTCTTCCATGTCATATCCGGTTCCATAAGGATTCTCCCTGCCCTGTTCGGCAAACTTTTCTCTGTCCACGTTTCCGCTTCTAATCCAGTCATGTACTCCATGTGAGGACGGCATTTTTCCGGTCAGCAGCGACGCCCTCGCCGGCGAACAGACAGGAGAGGCGCAGAAAAAATTTTCAAACCTCATTCCATTCGAGGCGATTCGATCCAGGTTCGGTGTGTAAAGTTCCGGTGTTCCTGCACAATGCATGGCCCATGCTCCCTGGTCGTCCGTAAGGATAAAAATGATATCTGGTTTTTTCTCCATTTTCACAGTTTCCTCCATACCGGAGCATTCCCCGCTCCATTTTATCAGGAAAGGCGGGAATACACCTTCCCGCCTTTCCTTCACACTTCAGCACAGTTGTTTCTTTTACTGCGCAGACTGTGTCTGATAGACCTCTGTCACGGAATCGATGATCTCCTGTCCTCCCTGCGCTCTCCACTCTTCACTCAGCTTTTGTGCGCCTTCCTCAATGCCGATCTTTCCCTGCAGCATATCGGAGAAATACTGTGTAAACACATCTCCGGCCACAGAAGCATTCTCAATTTCCACCGCAGTTTTCTGTTTAATCAGATTCGGTATCTGACACTCAGAGGCCAGTTCCACCGTCTCCAGAGCCCTTTCTCTGTTCGGCTCAGTATCCGGCAGATATCCGCTCTCCAGCGGCCAGTAGAAGGAGCCCCATGCCAGCGCATGTGCCCAGCCGTCAGGTGAAAAGGCGTCTTTGGCTCTCTCTTCTTCATTAAACACTACCGTATCGCCATCCATCGTATAATGGATTCCCTCGATTCCAAGTCTGAGCAGATTATTTCCTTCCTCGGAAACCATGAAATTCAGGAATTCCGCCGCCTTGTCCGGATTTTCACAGGCCGTCGTAATACAGGTGAACATTCCGCTCTTTCCCTGTCTGTTCAGTCCGCTCGCTCCATCAGGCCCCTTCGGAGGCAGTCCGTAACTGATCGTTGCTTCGGGATACAGTTCCTGTACGCTGCTTTCATGCCTGCTCACATGACGGAACAAAGGTGCCAGCATGGAACCGCTCTTTCCCTGATAAAATTTTTCTTCCTTCTTCGTACTGTCATTTAGCATCAATTCAGGATCAATCACACCGCTGTCCCAGAGTTCCTTAATGTACTGCATGGCCGGAACAAAGGAATCATCCTCAAACCAGGCAATAATATTTCCATCCTCATCCAGTGTATAATCTGCATATTCCAGTCCATAGGCAAAAAATACCCAGTCAAATGGAGTCGATGATGAATCTGTCAGCTTCTGAGCGGTATAACCAAACGTATCGTCCTGACCGTTTCCATCCGGATCATTGAAGGTAAATGCGTTCAATACCTCCTTCATCTCATCCAGCGTTTCCGGATAGGAAAGCCCCAGATTGTCCAGCCAGTCCTGTCTCATAATGACGAGGGAATTGGCAGTCTCATACTGCGTAATAAAGGGCAGTCCATAATAGTTGCCGTCCTGAGCCGACCATTCATAATCCTCGAGCCATGCCGTGATATCCGGGCTGCTGTCCATATAATCGTTGAGAGAGATTACCATTCCGTCGTCAATCCACTGCTGTGTCGCGCTCGTTCCGTACGCTCCGGTTACAATATCCGGGAAATCTCCCGATGCCATGGCTACATTAACCTTTTCCGTATTCCCTTCCGGTACGATTTCCACCGTCAGATCGATCCCAAGCCTATTGTTAATCTCTTCGATAATGCGGTCTCCATCCTCGATAACCTCAGCAGCCGTATCGCCCGTAGTAAGCCATCTGATCGGAACCCTTTCCGAACTGTCCGCCTGATCCTGAGCCGCTTCTTCCCCTGAGCCGGATGATTCTGCGGAATCCGCAGAGGTTGAAGCGGAATTACCGCACGCGGTCATGGAAAAAGCCATTACAAACGCCAACAACAATCCTGTCACTTTTTTTGCTTTCATAAAATAGCCCCCTGTTCTTTTTAGTATGAATTGATAAGTTAACCTTTTTCAAAAATATCAACCCTTAACCGCTCCAGTCAATATGCCTTTTGTAAAATACTTCTGGAAGAAAGGGTAAGCACACATAATCGGTATGATGGCCAGCATGACGGCCGCCATCTTCATTGGCTGTCCCAGCAGAAACAGGCTCTCTCCTCCACTGGAATATGCCGCATCGCTCTCAAACAGCATAGAACGCAGGAACAGCTGCAACGGCCATTTTTCCCGGCTGTTGATATACATGATCGCGGAAAAGAAATCGTTCCAGTGGTCAACCGCATAGAACAACGCTACCGTTGTCACAGCAGGCTTGGAAATGGGCAACATTATCCGGAACAGCACTCCAACCTCCGTACAACCGTCCAGCAGAGCCGCCTCTTCCAGTTCTGTCGGCAGGTCCGCAAAAAAGTTTCTGAGAATGATCAGGTTATATGTATTGATTGCGGAAGGAAGAATCATCGACCAAAGACTGTTCATCAACCCCAGATCCTTTATCACAATATAGGTAGGAATTATTCCTCCTGTGAACATCATGGTGAAAACCGCCAGGAACATCAGGATCCTGTGTCCTTTCAGTTCCTGTTTGGAAAGGACGTAGGCTGCCATGATTGTGATCAGCATGTTGATCAGGGTCCCAGCCACCGTTATAAAAATGCTGTTCGCATAGGATGTCCAAAGGGATTCGTTTCCCAGCATATAGGCGTAGCCTTCAAACGACCACTCGCTTGGCCAGAGATGAATACTGGTAGAGAGGTAGCTTTTCAACGAAGACATCGACACCACCAGGCAGTCCCAGAAAGGATACAGGGTTGTGATTCCCAGCAGGATCAGCAGCAACAGATTAACCGCTTCGAAAATCCTGCTTCCAAGGGAATGATTGACATGGCCTTCCTGTCCTTTTTTCTTTAAGGTCATCTTCATTTAGTAGATTCCCTCCTCTCCCATCATCCTGGCTGTCTTATTCGCAATTACCACCAGAATGAAATTTACCACCGACTTAAACAGACCGACTGCGGATGCGAGTTCAAACTTTCCTTCCTGCAGACCCATACGATATACATAAGTGTCTATGATATCGGCGGTTCCATATACTCCCGGATGATATAATACGAAGATCTGTTCAAATCCTGCCTGCATCAGACTGCCGATACGTGTAATAAGTACCACAATGATTGTGGAACGGATGCAGGGAAGCGTAATATGAAGAAGCCTCTGCCACCGGTTCGCCCCATCCACTGTAGCAGCTTCATACAACTGTGGATCAATTCCCGTCATTGCCGCCAGGTAAATAATCGTATTCCATCCAAACGTCTTCCAGATCATGGAAACTACCATTGTCGGCACAAAGTATCTTTCATCCGTCAAAAATCCAATCGGCTGGAATCCAAGCATTTTAATGATTCCGTTCACGATACCTGAATCCATGGACAGCAGGCTGGTCATAATACCGCCCAAAACAACCCATGAAATAAAGTTTGGAATATAGATGGCCGTCTGAATCACCCGTTTTACCCGGTTCCATCTTAATTCATTCAGCATAAGCGCGACGATAATCGGAAATGGGAATCCGAAAATCAGACGAATTAAACTGATTCTTATGGTATTCCAGAATACGGAATAAAATTTGCTCATTCCAAAGAGCTGCTCAAACACATCGAATCCGACCCATGGGCTTTTCATGATCCCCTGCATCGGATTAAAATCCTTAAATGCGATTGAAGCTCCATACATGGGAACATAACAGAATATCACATAGTAAACAATGGCCGGCACAAGCATGAGATACATGTACTTATGCTTCCATAAATATTTGGTTAAGCCTTTCACCCCTTCCTTCCTGTCGTTTTTACTTTTTGCTTTTGCTTTCCCCAACATTCTCTTTCACTCTCTTTCCTGTTATTGTGCATTTTATGTTTCTTTAGTTCAATTTCAAATACTTTTTTGTACATTTTTAAATCTATTGTCATTATACAGCCTGAAAATTTTATGCAAAACGCAAAATTTAAACCAATTTCAATTTTTCCTTTCAGAAATTGTAAATAATACCCATTTTTCATGAAAATAGCAAAAATCAAACCACATTTTCTTCATTTTGTTTGATTTTTGCTATGAGTGTTTGAAGAAATGAGATAATATCCTGTCCTCCTGTTTTGATTTTTGATGTGCATTTTGCATATTTTTAATGTAATAAAATTGACTTTTTTGAATAATCAGATATAATGAAGGAGTGATTATTGTTTGATAATTGGTCGTTATGCTTTAAATTCGATTACAAAAAGAGGTTGAATCGTGTTTTTATTCAAAATTCATCTATTCCCTTCCCTGAAGTTCAAAAACATTTTGAAATCCCGCCACTTTCGCACTTCCTTTCTGCTGACGGCTTCGGGCCTGACCACCGTATATGTGATTATCTGCGTTCTGTTCTGTACACGGAATCAGTTTGTGCTGAAGGAAAACCTGGAAACCCACGCCAATCATGCCGCTTCTTCCATTCAGGATATCATTAACAGCATGAAAAGCAGTTCTGTTTTGATCGGTTCCATGCCCTCCGTGGATCTGGTTTTGAAGAATTCCAGTCCAAGTATTGACCAGCTTTCCCAGATGATTGATGATGTTTCCACCTTTTCCGACCTTTATGAATACGAAAATATCGCTCTCTTTTTTTATCGTTCCGGCCGTATTTATGATACGAACAGCGGCATTTATTACGAAACGGATTATTACAATAAGGAACTTATCCAAACGGTTTCTTCCATGGAAACAGACAGTATGTGGTTTTTTTCTACCGCCAATCTTCGATATTATGAAGGGCGCAGGGAAGTCCCTCTTCTGACCTACATCCGGCGCCTTCCCATTTATGAATCCCGGGCCAGAGGATACATCGTCATTTCCTTTTCCCTGGCTGACCTGCAGGAGATGTGTGAAGAAGAGGCTTCTGAAAGCCCCTGGCTTTCCGCTGTCTATTTTCAGGATCAGCTTCTCTGGAGCTCTTCCGGTGAAGACGAAATATTGCACGAAGGAATCGCTTATTCATCCAATGCTGAAGACGATGTGCGCTGCTCCTTCTATCTCACCTGGAAGGATCAGTTTAACTATCTGCTTCCTGTTTTACCATCCCCTGTGCTTTATCCCGCTGTTCTCTTTCTCTCCTTCCTCGTTTCCGTCTTCTATGCCGCGCATATGATCAGGCCGGTAGACGCGTTAATGGAGAAACTTGGGGCAAGCCCCTATACAAAATCTTCCAAAAGAGGCTCGGACGAATTTACGCTTCTGGATACCGAATTTGAACGCATATCCACACAGCTCAGTCACGCCCGTTCCGTTACCCTGCAAAATCAGCAGCTTATCCGCGATCTGCTGCTGCATGATCTGCTTGACGGGCGAATTGAGCCCGACCAGCTTCCGGAGGAATATACCAGAAGCGGAATCCGTTTTCCTCATTCCGATTTCTGTCTCATCCTGATTTTTGTCCCCGGCCTTTCCGACCTTACGGACGACGCTGAGCAAAAAAAGATCGGGCAGATGCTGTGCGCAAACGCAGTCAGCTCCTTTTCCATTCTCGGTGCATGTTATGCGCTGAATACTGATATCGGTGAGATTGCTGTAATTTTGAATACAGACTCCGGAGAAAAGCTCCAGTCAGAGTTGAAAAGACGATGTGAACTTCTGAAGATGCATTCCACTTTCCATTCCTCGCTGCAGCTTCTCTTTTCCGTTGTCCTCTGTTCTTCCGGGCCTGACCGGCTCCATCAGGCGAAACTGCTTGCAGAACAGAATTTTCTTCTTATGTCGTGCGGAACGGAAAACGTTACCTTTGAAGTACAGAAGGAATTTGCTCCCAGCATTGATCCAGGCCTTCCAGAGCAGCTTGTCCACTGTATTCTCGCCCATGATTCCTCCCAGCTAAAGAAACACGCAGACCGTTTTTCCACGGAATGTCTGTCTAAGGCTGCTTCGCTTGCAGAGGCAAAAAAGTTTACCTCCATCGTTCTGTACTCTGTTTTTACCAGTCTGCTGAAACTGGACATCACCGTAAAAGAAAGCATGCTGAATGAATTTATTCAAAAAACCGATTCTGCGCAGACCATCCAGGAGTGCGACAATATCCTGTGGTCCTGCCTTGCATGCCTTACGAACAGCGGCCCGAAGATGTCAAATGATTCTCATGCCTATGTGCGCAAGGCAGTACAGTACCTGGAGCTGCATTACTCGGAACCTCTTTCCATACCGCAGATTGCGGCACATGTGGGAGTCAGCTCTGTTTATCTGAATAAAGTATTCAAAATGGCCACAGAAAAAACATTGTCAGAATACCTGAATTATTACCGTATTTCCCGTTCTCTTGAGCTTTTGGCAGGCAGTACGGAAACGGTGAACCGGATCAGTGAATCCGTCGGCTATAATGATGTAAGAAGCTATATCCGTTTTTTCAAAAAATTTTATGGAATGACTCCAAACGAATACAGAAAAAGCGGAGCGGATGCCCGCCCCACTTTGGTTTAATCCTGTTTTCTCCCCGTTTCGGGGAAAAAGGCAAAAAGCTCATGGGCCAGAAGGGGAAATGCCGCCAGGATCAGAAGCCGCAGCCATTCCCGCAGGGAAAGGTGGGCGGTGCCGAAGGCTGCCGTCAGAAACGGGATCTCCGTAACCGCAATCTGCAGCAGGAAGCCCGCCGCGAGCGCCAGCAGCATCAGTCGGTTTCTCAGATGATTCATGCGGAAAACCGACTTTTCCACGTCCCGCATGCCGATGGCGTGAAAAAGCTGGGACATGCCAAGGACCGTAAAGGCATAGGTCTGCGCCCGGCTCAGTACCGCCTCGTTCTGAAGGATCACGGCGAAGGCGGACGGAGAAAAGGCGATCCCTCTCTCCCTCATGATTCCATACGGGATCGTAAAGAAGGCGGTCAGGCTGATGCCTGCGATCAACAGGCCATAGAAACAGGTGCGGGCAAGGCCTCCATCCGCAAACAGGCTTTCCTTCGGATCTCTCGGAGGCTTTTTCATCAGGCTGTCCGCGTCATTGTCGTCAGCCCCCAGCGCCAGAGCCGGAAGGGAGTCGGTGATCAGGTTGATCCACAGAATATGGCTGGATTTTAAAGGAGAGGCCAGCCCCATGAGAACCGCCGTGAACATGGTCATGATCTCTCCCAGATTGGAGGAAAGCAGGAAGATCACGGACTTTTTGATGTTCTCATAAACGCCGCGGCCTTCCTCGATGGCCTTTTCGATGGTCGCGAAATTATCATCTGTCAAAATGATTTCCGAAGCCTGTTTTGCCACGTCCGTTCCGCTCTCTCCCATCGCAATACCGATGTCTGCGGCCTTCAGAGAGGGCGCGTCATTCACTCCGTCCCCTGTCATGGCCACAATTTTTCCCTTTGCCTTAAACCCTTTCACGATCCGGACCTTGGACTGCGGAGAGACGCGGGCGAACACCCGGACATCCTCCAGCGCGCGCAGGAATTCCTTATCCGGAAGCCGTCTCAGCCAGGTTTCCGTCATGCACTGCTCCCTGCGCTTCACAATCCCCAGCTGCGCCGCAATGGCATAGGCCGTATCCACATGGTCCCCTGTGATCATCACCGTACTCACCCCGGCCCTGCGGAAGCGTTCCACCGCTTCCGCCGCCTCCGGCCTCGGCGGGTCCTTCATACCCACCATTCCGATAAAGGTTAGATTCTCCTCCTCCGGCCGGTTTCCGCCTCTGCGCATTGCCACCGCCAGGGTACGAAGAGCCTGACCGGACATTTTCTCCACCGCAGAAAGAATCTGCCGGACCTGCACATCCTGCAGGGGAGCCTCCTTCCCGTACAGCAGAATCCGGGTACACTTTTTCAGAATCTCATCCGGCGCTCCCTTGGTATAGGTGACGCTTTCTAAGCCGTTCCGGTGGAAGGTGGACATCATCTTCCGGTTGGAATCGAAGGGAAGCTCCGCCGTGCGGGGAAGCTTCTTTTCCAGTGTCTGTCTGCGGATGCCGCAGCCTGCGGCGAGATCGAGAAGAGCCAGCTCCGTGGGATCCCCGAACCGTTCTTCCCCTTCCAGGGTCGCATCGTTGCACAGGGTCAGCCCCCGCAGGAATTCCTCATACCCGCCTCCGGGAGCCTTCCCTGCCGATCCCGCCGCAAGTTCTCCGGCGTCCAGAAACCGCTGATTCAGAAAACATTTTTCCACCGTCATCCGGTTCTGGGTCAGGGTTCCCGTCTTGTCGGAGCAGACCACGCTCACCGCCCCCAGCGTCTCCACCGCCGGAAGCTTCCTGACGATGGTGTGCACCCGTACCATTTTCGTCACGCTCATGGCAAGGCAGATGGTGACCACAGCCGGAAGCCCTTCCGGCACCGCCGCCACGGCAAGGGAAATGGCCGTGATCAGCATCTCCACAATGTCCCTTTTCTGAATCAGCGCAATAAGAAACAGCGCGCCGCAGAGAAACAGCGAAAGAATGCTTAAAAGGGTCCCCAGTTCTCCCAGCCTTTTCTGCAGAGGCGTCAGTTCCTGCGGGCTCCCATCGATCATGGCCGCGATTTTTCCGATCTGCGTGTTCATTCCGATGGCGGTGACCAGGCCCTCTCCCCTGCCGTTTGTGACGATGGTGGACATGTAGGCCATATTCTGCCTGTCTCCCAGAGCGGTCTCCCGATCTGAAGGGGCCAGATAACCCGCATTCTTTTCCACAGGGACGGATTCTCCGGTCAGCGCGGATTCCTCCACCTTCAGACCGCTGGTTCTGGTCAGGCGCAGATCCGCCGGAATCTGGCAGCCCGCTTCCAGGCAGACGATATCTCCCGGCACGAGCTGCGATGCCGCGATCTCCCTCTCCTTTCCGTCCCGGATGCAGTACGCCCGCGGGCTGGTCAGCTTTTTCAGAGAATCCAGCGCCTTCTGCGCCTTTCCTTCCTGAATCATTCCCACCACCGCGTTCATGCAAACCACTACCGCGATGATCGCCGCATCGCTGATCTCATGCAGAAGCAGGGAAATCACGGCCGCAGCCATCAGCACATAGATCAGCGGATCGTTCAGCTGTTCCAGAAAGCTTTCCAGAGCGCTCTTTTTCTTTGTTTCCTTCAGCTCATTGGGACCGCCTGTTTCATGCCGCTTCGCCGCCTCTTTTTCGGAAAGGCCCCTGTCCGGATCAGTGGCCAGAAGCGCACAGACCTCCCGGATATTTTTTGCTTCAAATTTCTCAGACATCTTTCCCTCCATTCCTGTCCCTTTGTCCAAGTCTATGACAGGACAGGCGGGAATATGTCCCAAACAGGGGCAGGCGAAATCCGTAACGCCTGCCCCCATTTTCCTATTTCGCAGTATGTCCTCCGAACACATCGAAGTTCATGGTGTCCAGCTTCGCGTCAATATCCGCAACCTCCGCCGCGCTCAACACGATGCTTCCTGCCCCGAAGTTTTCCTTCAGCCGCTCCACTTTCCGGGAGCCGGGAATCGGCACGATATAAGGCTTCTTACAGAGCATCCAGGCCAGGGAAATCTGCCCCATGGTGGCATGTTTTTCCTCCGCCAGGCGGGAAAGCAGTTCCAGAAGCCCCTTCGCCTTCGCATAGCCCTCCTTCGTATACTGCGGCATGCCGCTGCGGTAATCCTGGCTGCCTTCAAACTTCGTATCCGGCGTATATTTTCCGCTCAGGATCCCATTCGCCAGGGGAGAAAAGGCCACATAGGCCACATTCATCTCCTCGCAGACCGGGAAAATCGCCTCATGCCATCTGGCCATCATGGAGTAGCGGATCGATCCGGTGCTGATAGTACAGATCGATGTAATCGGTTCCCAGCCTTTTCAGGCTTTCCTCCACGCTCTTTTGGATGATTTCCGGGCGGCTGTCCATCCGCAGGGTGAGATCCTCATTGTGGTGGACGCCCATCTTGGTGGCGATCACCACCTGATCCCTCACTCCCTTCAGGGCCTCTCCGACCAGCTCTTCATTATAGGAAATCGTGCCGTCCGCATAAACGCCGGTATAAACCTCCGCCGTATCAAAAAAGTCATATCCGATCTCATACGCCTCCCGGATGGTTTTCACCGCTGCGCCCTTCTCCATTGGATCGCCTGATGCATGACTGAAACCCATGCAGCCAAGGCCCACCGGATTCACATACAGTTCGCTGTTTCCAAGTCTTCTTTTTTCCATATCTTACCTCCATATCGGAGCGCCTTTTGCTCCGGCTGCGCGGAAAAAGAAGCGCCCTCTGTCTGTTTTCGCTCTTATTATAGCGAACAGACAAAGGGCGCGGTATTTTCGTTTTGGAAGCCAGTGAAAACCTCCGGGTAATCAGTCCCGTTTAGTCTTCGTTTGTCAGATGGAATTTCTCAAGCAGATGGAAGGTCAGGCCCAGAATCATTCCGACCACGCAGGCCAGAACCATGCCGGTGAGCTGTACGCTTCCGATCGTTACCGTGATGCCGGACAGTCCTGCCACAAAGATGACGGAGGTCAGGATCAGGTTTCTGGATTTGCCGTAATCCACCTGGGAGTCCACCAGGATACGGATGCCGGAGGTCCCGATCATGCCGTAAAGCAGGAAGGAAATTCCGCCGATAACCGGGCCGGGTACCGTCTGAATCAGGGTGGAAAGCTTTCCGATGAAGGAACAGATGATGGAAAGCACTGCCGCGCCGCCGATCACGCGCACGCTGTAAACCTTTGTCACCGCCATAACGCCGATATTTTCTCCATAGGTGGTTGTGGGAACGGAACCGACCAGACCGGAGAGCATGGTGGAAAAGTTATCACCGAACAGAGTACGGTGCAGTCCAGGATCTTTCAGAATATCCCTTCCGACAATCTTGCTCGTCACCACCTGATGTCCGATGTGTTCAGAGGTGATGACCAGAATGACAGGAAGGATGATCAGGATCGCCTGAGGGTCAAATTTTGCCAGCTGGAAATTCGGCATGGAGAAGATCGGCGCCGCTATTACCGCAGAGAAATCCACGATTCCGCAGCAGACAGCAGCCACATAGCCCGCGACCACAGCGATCAGGATCGGGATAACGGAAAGAAAGCCGCGGAAGATGATGGATCCGAAAACAGCAACGCCAAGCGTTACGAAGAACACGATCACATTTTCCGGCTGAATCGTTTCGTCCAGAAGCCCTGCATTCTCCGCAGCGCTTCCCGCCAGCTCCAGGCCGATCAGCGCCACCACCGGCCCCATCGCCGCCGGAGGCAGAATCACATTGATCCAGTCGGAACCGAACTTATAGATAATCGCAGCCAGAATACAGCCGCAGAAGCCTACCGCCACGAAACCGCCCAGCGCATATTCATATCCCATCTCGCTGATGACAATTCCCGCAGGCGCCAGGAAAGCAAAGCTGGAACCCAGATAAGCAGGCGCCTTTCCCTTTGTTACCGCAATGTACAGAAGCGTACCGAAGCCGTTCATGAACAGAACGACCGCAGGATTAATGCCGAACACAAAGGGCACCAGAACACTGGCGCCGAACATGGCCAGCAGATGCTGGATGGACAGAGGGATCAGCAGATTAACCGGAACCTTTTCGTCCACCTGAATGACTCTTTTGTTTTCCATTAGGATTTCCTCCTCATAAGTAAAACCAGTTATCGTGTAACATTGATCCGTGTTTCAGGCCCGTACCCGACAAAGGCGTTTCCCCAAACTGGAAACGCCGTCCGGAACAAGGTTTCGACACATTTTTACAATTCTATCACAAAAGCCGGCTACATACAACTTTTTTCCGACTTGAGTTTCCCTCCCGAATCAGCTACAATGAACAGGAGAACGCTTTCATATTTTCATAGTACAGCCGCAGCGCGGCGAAAGGACAGGGGATCAGCGAATGAAGGAAAAATTATATACCATACCGTTAAACGACGCCATGAACGCGGACGACGAATGCCCGTTCTGCTATATTGAGCGCAATGTGGAGCAGGATATCATGGATTATGTGCTCGGCTCCTGCGCTTCCTATATGGAAAGCGATACCCGGGACGCCACGGATAAGGCCGGCTTCTGCCGCATGCATTACAAGAAAATGTTCGATTACGGAAACACTCTGGGAAACGGATGGATCTTAAAAACCCATTACAAGAAACTGATTGCGGAAATGAAGGATCAGTTCTCCCACTTCACTCCCGGGAAAACTTCCTTTATGGATAAGCTGAAGGGAAAGCCTTCGGAGGAAAATCCGGTTTCCGCCTGGATCGGGGAAAAGGAAAAAAGCTGCTATATCTGCGATTATTTTAAAAAGGAGTACGCCCGCTATCTGGACACCTTTTTCTACCTTTATAAAAATGACAGCGTCTTCCGGGAAAAACTGACAAAGAGCAAGGGCTTCTGCCTGCATCATTTCCGGGATGTCTTAAACGGCGCGGACGCGAAGCTCAACGACGCGGAAAAAAAGGAATTTTTCCCTCTGGTTTTCGGCCTGATGGAAGAAAACATGGAGCGGGTTTCCGCCGATGTGGACTGGCTCATCGAAAAATTCGACTACCGCAACAAGGACGCGGACTGGAAAACCTCCAAAGACGCGGTACAGCGCGGCATGCAGAAGCTGAAGGGCGGCTATCCCGCGGACCCGGTTTACAAAATGAACAAATAATCAGCAGCGCGCTTCTCCTCATCAGGAGGAAAACAGCCTTTCAAACAGTCTGAGATAGGAAAAAATCTCGCCAAACAGTTCTTCCGGCAGAAAATCCTCCCTCCGGCAATGCTCTCTGGTCAGCCCGCGGAAGGTATATTCCATAACATGCAGGATCCTGCGCTCATCAGCGTTCGGTCGAAGCAGGCGCACGTCCGCCTGCTTCACAATGTCCGCGAGCCTTTTCTCATACTGCTCCCTTTGCTGCGCGACGGCCTGCAGCGCTTCCCGGCAGTCTTCCTCCTGCACGCTGTCCAGAAACGCCTTCATGCAGGGATACTGCCTGCAGGCCCGCAGGGAAGCCTCTTCTATGAGCCGGATCAGAACAAACAGATCGCTCTCCGTTTTATCCACCGCGCCTGACAGTTCCAGAAGCATAAACCGGACTGCATAATCATATAAAAATACATACAGTCCCAGCTTGCTTTCAAAATAATGGAACAGCAGCCCCTTGCTGATACAGGCACGCCTTACCACCTCGTCCGTCCCCGCATGACGGTATCCGTTCTGCGCAAACACCAGCAGTGCCGCGTTGATAATCCTGTCCTGCTTTTCCTTTGAGACATCAAAAAATTTATGGTTCATTCGGCGCCTCCTTCCGAGCTGCCACCTGTTGCTTTTCCCGCTTTTTATCATAACATATTTGAAAGGGGCGAAACAAGAGTGCAGAACCGTCCTGCCGAAATGCTTTTATGTTACAGTTCAGCCTTCGGCAGAACTGTAACGGCATCCGGCCATTCCAATCGCAGCACCCGCTTTATCGTGCAGCGATGGGCCGGATGCTTCCTCGCTATACGTTTTCGTACGGTCTGCGCAGTAAATGTGCAGACCTGACTGAATAGTAACGCTTTTATACATTTTTTATACATAATTTCTTTTCAAATCTTCAAAATAGTATTAGAATACATGTAATGAAGTCTCTGACTGCAGTTTATGAGGCAGAAATACCGGAATTGATGTTAAAAATCACCTGAAGGAAAGGGGAAAAAACAATGGCCAGAAAATCGCATGGATTTGGAAGGCTGCTCACCGCCGCGGCGGTTCTCGGAGCGGCTGCAGCAGGCACCTGGTATTACCTGAAGAAAAAGGACGGCTCCGCCAAAGAGAGCAGCGGTACGGATGACGAATTTGACGACTATGATAAATACGATGATTTCGATAAGTTTGAGGATGAGGACCTGGACGATATGACGGCTTCCTCCACTCCGGACGCGGAATCAGAGGGCGCCGGCCGTTCTTATGTATCTCTGGATCTGAAGAAGGCAAAGGAAAAGGCGGATGAAATTCTCACCAGCGTTTCCGGAAAGGTGGAGGATACGGTAAACAGGATCAAATCCTCCGGAGAATATGAAACTGTGACCAGTAAGGTGGATGAAGCGGTAACCCGTTTTCGCAATTCCGGAGAATTCACCGCGGTTACCAGCAAAATCAACGACACGGTGGACCGGATCAAGAACAGCAACGAATACGCCAACGTGGATGAGCAGATGGAGAACGCCATCAGCCGTGTGAAGGAGGCTACGGAAAAGGCCGTCAGCAAGGTGGGCCAGAGGATCAACGCCACCATCAATTCCACCGGAAGCATGTCAGGGCAGGCAGAAAACGTTTCCGCAGAGGATTCTTCGGAAGCGGCCGCCTCATCTGAACCTGCGGAAGCCGGTGCAGGCATGCCGGAAAGCGAAGCCGCAGACAGCGGATTTACTGACAGTCAGAACGGCGAAGATAAAAACGAAGACAGTCAGGCGGAATAGAAACCGATACTTTTACTTTTATAAAAGACTCCATGCAAAATGTCCGTTCATTTTGCATGGAGTCTTTTCATACCTGAAAGCCGCGGGATTCGTTTTTATGTGGTCTCCCGCTCCACAAGGGATACGGGAAGAATGGTTCTGCTCGGCACCATTTCCTTGTTGGACGCCCGCAGGATCGTCTGAACCGCAAGCGATGCCATCTCCGGAATCGGCTGACGGATCGTTGTGATCGCCGGACTCGTCAGCATGGAAATAAGGCTGTCGTCAAATCCCACCAGCTTGATCTGGTCAGGAATGGGAATCCCTTTCTTTCTGCAGATCTGGATCACCTGCGCGGCAATCACATCGCTGCTGGCAAAAATGCCGTCAATCTCCGGATGTTCCTCCAGAATTTTTTCAATATATTCATGATAATCCAGAGAGGCGTACAACGCGTCCGTTTTCTCTTCCTCCAGGTCAAGGCACTCAAGCCCTTCCTGGCGGCAGACCTCCGCAAAGCCCTGCGCCCGGTCGTCCGCAGGCATCGGCTCCGCATTCTCCCCGCTCAGATAGACCACTTTCCGGCAGCCCTTTTCAGCGAGGTGTTTTGCAACCATTCTTCCGCCCTGGCGGTTATCGCACTCGATCGCAGCGGTCCCGCTCTCCAGAAACCGTTCGATCGTCACAAGCGGCACGCCCAGATCCTCAAACCGCTGCACATCTACGGTGCCGCTGCACAGGATGATGCCCGCCACGCGGATCCCTCTGCACATTTCCAGATATTTGACCTCTTTATCGTCCCTTTCATTGGAATTAAAGACCATCAGCTTATATTCATTCAGATATGCGGCAGTCTCCAGACTGCTCAGCAGCCTTGAAAAATAGGGATGGTCAATATGGGGAAGAATTACCCCGATCGTATTTGTGGTCTGTTTGGACAGGGATCTCGCCACCTCGTTGGGCTGGTAGTTCAGCTTCTTCATCGCCTCATATACCTTTTCCCTGGCCTCCTTGCTGATATAACCTCTGTTATTCAGCACACGGGACACCGTACTGACCGTAAGGCCGGTCTCCCTCGCCACATCCTTCAGTGTTGCCATGATTTCCTCCAGCGCCTTGTATTCTGTCTGTCTTTTTTCTTGAGTTAAGGCGTTTCCATTATATCACAACCGCTTGACATTTCCAATGTAAATTCCTTGAAAAAGCGTATTTAAAACGTGGGGCATTCCACTGCTCCATGAAAGCCGGATGAGGGCAATCAGAGATTGCCCTCATCCGCCGCCGGCATTCGCAATCCGGCCTGACGGCCTCCTTGCTCATGTCGGCTTGGTTGTCAAATGTCTGCGCATCCTTGCGTGCAAGCACGCAGTCTGCGCAGCCGCTTGACAACGCTTTCATGACAAAAAAAGACCGCAGGGGTCGGGGGAGACCCATGCGGACTCAAAAAAAAGAAGGGGGTTAAGATGTTCCCGCTCTGTGCCGGGAATTTAGGGAGGGACCCGGCTCATAAGGAACATCCTTATGGTAATGATATCTTTTGGGGAAAAGATATCAGGAGGGGGTATTGCTACAGTCAGGCGTGATTTCCGGAGGACCGATGCCGCACCGCCTTTATAAAACATGAAAGGGAGGGGGAAAAGAGTTCTCAGCGGATGAGCTTCGGTTTTTTCCGTTTGTTGTCTCATGCCTTACTGTGCTTTGATAATAGCATTCCAAAAGAAATATGTCAACCGGTTAACATACATTTCGTGCTTTTACCGAACATATTGATATGTCACTTTTACAGAATTAAAAATTTGCACAAAAAAACCGGTTTCAAAACCGGTTTTAGCCACTTTTTTGACCTGACTTTCCGCTTCCCCGGTCAATCAGGGCCTGACAGGTATGTCAATCGTTTGTTATTTCTGTCAGTCTTCTCATGGCCTGTGGAAACTTTCATGCTCTCTTTTCAGCTCCCACACGAGCTGTCTGGCGTTCCAGAACCGGTTCGTTTCCGTGAGCATTGCTTTCAGCGCGATCCCGGAAACACCTGCGCGGCGCAAGGCGTCCAGAGCTCTGTCCAGTTCCTGTCTCGTAATCCCCGAGAACACCAGCATCTCCTGATCCGGCTCGGCTTCCTTCTGCCCGGCCGCTCCCGCCGGCTGCGGGCTGCCGGCTGCGCCCCGGGCCGCAAACAGGAAGCTGCCCGGAAGGCCTGCGAGCAGGCCGAGGGGAAGCCCGTACTCCTCCGGCTTTACCTGTTTTACAGCAATTTCCAGGCGGGAAAGAGCTTTTTTAAGTTTCTGTGCCCTCTGTTCTTCAAAGTGAAAAAGAAGCGCGCATTTCTCCATTCCAGTCTCCCATCCAAAGCATACCGCGTCTTCTATTTTAAAAACCGGCGCAGCAGCTTTTCTTTTGTTTTCGTGTAAGGCGGATAGCGCAGCGGCACGTCCAGCATCCGCCCCTTATCCACAATGGATTTTTCATGGCTGAAGGTATCGAAGCTTCGCTTTCCATGATAACTTCCCATGCCGCTCTCTCCCACGCCGCCAAAGCCCATGCGGGAAGAGGCCAGATGAAGGATGGTGTCGTTCACGCAGCCGCCCCCGAACGAAAGCCTCTCCGTCACCCTGCGGACGGTGCTTCGGCTCTTTGTAAAAAGATACAGGGCAAGGGGCCTGGGTCTTTTCGCCACAAAGTGTTCCGCCTCATCAAGCGTCCGAAAAGGCAGAACCGGAAGGACGGGGCCGAAGATTTCCTCCCGCATCACGGGCGCATCCGGGGAAATGTCCCGCAGAATGGTCGGTGCAATCTGGAGCGTTTTCCGGTTTCCCGTTCCTCCGATGACCGTCTTCTCCCCCGCAAGAAGGCCCATCACCCGGTCATAATGCTTTTCATTCACCATTCTGGGATAATCCGGATGCTCCAGCGGATGTTCTCCCCAGAAGCGGCTCACCCATTTCACAAGGAGAGGCAGAAACGCTTCCAGAACCTCTTCCTGCACCAGACAGTAATCGGGCGCCACGCAGGTCTGTCCGCTGTTTAAAAGCTTTCCGAACACAATCCGTTTCGCCGCCAGGTTCAGGTCCGCGTCCTTCGCCACGATACAGGGGCTTTTTCCGCCCAGCTCCAGGGTGACCGGAGTCAGGTGCTCCGCCGCCTTTTTCATAACCAGCTTCCCCACCTGTACGCTTCCGGTGAAGAAAATGTAATCAAATTTTTCTTCCAGAAGCCGGCTGTTTTCCTCTCTCCCGCCTTCCACAACGGCCACAAATGCAGGATCAAACAGTTCTTCCACCAGTTCGCGGATCACACGGGATACCGCAGGGGCATAGGCGGAAGGCTTGATGATGCAGCAGTTTCCCGCCGCAATCGCGCCGGCCGCCGGCTCAAAAGCGAGCAGGAAGGGATAATTCCAGGGCGACATGACGAGCGTTACCCCGTAGGGCTCCTTCTGAATCCGGCATTTCGCGGGGAACTGGGAAAGCGTCGCAGGCACTCTTTGGGGCTTTGCATACTCTTTTACATGTCTGATCAGGAAACCGATTTCATCCAGGGTCATTCCAATCTCCGTCATGTAGCTCTCAAAGGATGACTTGTGCAGATCCGCATGCAGAGCGGCGGCAATCTCCTTCTCCCGCCGGCGGATGCCCTCCCTCAGCCGTCTTAAAGCTGCAATCCGGAAATTTACATCCCGCGTTTTTCCTTTCGCAAAAAATGCTTTTTGTTCGGCCACAGGGATGTCTGTGTTTTGTCTGTCCTTCATCCCGATTCTCCTTCCTGCGCTAAAGCGCCGCGTCCAGCCTTCTGATTCCCTCCCTTATTCTTTCCTGATCAAGCCCGCCGTATCCCAGCAGCACCGTAGCATAATCCGTTTCAAAGGGCGCAAGAGCCGCTTCCTTCAGGCCGTAAATACGCACGCCGCACGCAGCCGCACGCTCCAGGAGCTCCTCCTCACCGGCCGGCACGCGGGAAGTGAGAAGCACATGCAGGCCCGCATACTCCCCGGACAGGCGGTATCGGTTCAAAAGAGGCTGCAGACAGTCCAGAAGCAGATCATGCTTTTCCCGGTAGGCCTTGCGCATCCGGTTCAGATGGCGTTCAAAGGCGCCGCTTAAGATGAATTCGTTCAGAATGGTCTGATCGATTCTGGAAACGGTGGAGGAAAAAAAACTGCAGTTTTTTTCATAGGCCTCCATCAGTCTCTCCGGAAGCACCATGAAGCTGATGCGGATTGCAGGCGCGACAGATTTGGAAAAGGTGCCGATATAAATCACCCTGCCCGCCGTATCCGCAGACTGAAGCGATGGAATCGGCTTTCCCCGGTAGCGGAATTCGCTGTCGTAATCATCCTCCACCAGATACCGGTCCTCTGCCGAGGAGGCCCACCGCAGAAGCTCCGTCCGGCGCCCGATGGGCATGACCGTCCCTGTCGGGAACTGTCTGGAGGGCATCACATAGGCCACATTTGCTCCGGAGGCGAGCAGGCCGTCCACCCGGATGCCGTTTTCGTCAGAAGGGACAGTGACCATTCTTGCCGCAAAGGATGAAAAAATCCGAAAGGCCCGCCGGTAAGAAGGATTTTCAAAGGCCGCCGTGATCCCCCGCCCCAGAATATACTGAAGAAGCAGGAGAAGATAATCGTTTCCCGCCCCTACGATGATCTGTTCCGGCGAGGCATTCACGCCCCGCGAGGCGTGCAGATAGCGGCAGACCGTCTTTCTCAGCTCCAGATCGCCGCGCGGCTCTCCCAAAGCGAACAGCTCCTTTCTGTCCCCGCTCAAAATATCCCGGGTGATCTTTCTCCAGGTGCCAAAGGGGAACAGATTCATATCGATGGCATTTGGGGAAAAATCGATGTCAAAATACCTCGCCGTCCGGCTGTCCTTTTGCCCCGGCTGACCGTCTTCCTGTCCGGCCCCTTTTTTTTCCGAACGGAGCCCTCCTCCGGAGGTACCGATGCGGTACAGTTCCTCCACCCTGCAGATATAATACCCCCTGTAGGGAACGGATTCGATATATCCTTCTGAAGCGAGCTGGTCATAAGCCAGCTCTACCGTGCTTCTCGCCACCTGGAGATAGTCCGCCAGAGAACGGGTGGAGGGAAGCTTCTCTCCCGCAAGAAGCTTCCCCTCCCTGATTTCATCCGCAATATACTCATAGATCTGTTCGTACAGATGCTTTCCGTTTTCATCCGTCAGATGAATTGCCAGATCGTTCATTTCATGCCTTTCTGCTCCGGGCAGGCGTTCTGCACTGCTCAGGCGCCCGAACGCCGCGCCGACTCACGCTCACTGCTTCGGAAGCTTAAAGGAGCTCTTCAGCGAAACGACACGGTTAAACACCGGTTCTCCCGGTTTGGAATCCTTATAGTCCACGCAGAAGAAGCCCTGCCGTACGAACTGGAAGCTCTCATAGGGCTTTGCATCCTTCAGAGAAGGCTCCAGGAAGCATTCCTTCACGGTGAGGGAATTGGGGTTCAGGTTCAGGCTGCCGTCCTCATTATAGACGCCCTTTTCCTCATCGATGATGTTCTCATACAGCCGCACGGTGGCACGGAAGGCCTCCGGCGCATAAACCCAGTGGATCGTTCCCTTTACCTTACGGGCGTTAAAGCCGCTTCCGGATTTCGTTTCCGGATCATAGGTGCAGTGAACCACGGTCACGTTTCCGTTTTCATCCTTTTCAAAGCCCGTGCAGGTCACGAAATACGCATTCATCAGACGCACCTCGTTTCCGGGGAACAGGCGGAAATATTTCTTCGGAGGCTCTTCCATGAAGTCCTCCCGCTCGATATACAGCTCTCTTCCAAAAGGAATCTGACGGCTTCCCAGCGCCTCGTTTTCCAGGTTGTTGGGCGCTTCCAGCAGCTCTGTCTGTCCTTCCGGATAGTTGTCGATCACCAGCTTGATGGGATCCAGCACTGCCATCACTCTGGACCGCTTCAGCTTGAGGTCCTCACGGATGCAGTATTCCAGCATCGCATAATCCACAGAGGAATTGCTCTTGGAAACGCCGCACAGATCCACGAACATCTGGATGGATTCCGGCGTGAAGCCGCGCCGTCTCAGGGCAGCGATGGAGACCAGCCTGGGATCGTCCCAGCCGTCCACGATG
>DWYY01000178.1 GCA_019118445.1 Candidatus Eisenbergiella merdipullorum
GCCGTGAGTGTGAAATAAAATGCCATTGAATTTCTCATGAAATTTATCTCTCTTCTGGGGTATCTCGGAGTGCTCGGCATCCTGTTTCTTTCCCTGATGCGCAGAGAAATCAGCGTGGGAATGTTCGCTGCCGTTTTTTCCTCGGTGGGTTTTATGTTTTCCTTCATGGAAGAGCTGGTGAACGGTCATTTTGGAGCGCTGGTCAGAAATTATGGAACCGTAAGAAATTATCTTGATTTTATGGAAATGCCGGTTCCTGAAAAGACGGGCGGCAAAATTGCCGCGGATACGGATATCTTTCTGGATCACGTTTCCTTCACCTATCCGGGTACGGACAGGAGGGCGGTTTCTGATGTGAGCCTGCATATCAGAACAGGTGAAACGGTTGCGGTCGTAGGAGAGAACGGCTCCGGGAAAAGCACGCTGATCCGGCTGATTACAGGTCTTTATACGCCGGAGCAGGGAAGCGTTTCCTATGGAAATGACGGAAAAAAGAAGTTCAAAGCCGCACAGAAAGGGATATCTGCAGTGTTTCAGAAATATGCCCGTTATCAGATGACGCTGCGGGAAAATATTTCGATCAGTGATACGGAAGCAGAATACGAAGATGATTTTCTGGAGAAATGCTGCGAAAAGGCCGGTGTGGAAAGTGGGAGTGAGATTTTTCCGTCCGGTTATGAAACGCTGTTGAGCCGGGAATTTGGAGGAGTTGATTTATCGGGCGGGCAATGGCAGCGCATTGCGATTGCAAGAGGATTTTTCAGAAAGCATCAACTGATCGTGCTGGATGAACCTACCGCCGCCATTGATCCGATCGAAGAAACCAGAATATATGACCGTTTTGCGCAGATGGCAAAGGAGAAAACGGCAATCATCGTTACGCACCGCCTGGGCTCTGTGAAGCTGGCGGACAGAGTATTTGTCATGAAGGATGGCAGGCTGGTGGAAGAAGGCACCCATGAAGAGCTGATGCGTCTGAATGGGGAATATGCGCGCCTGTATAGAACGCAGGAGAAATGGTATGTGGCTGTGTAATGGGGATGGTAGATAATCAGCCCACATTTTGAACATATTATCTGCATATATTATTTCGTTTTATATGCAGATAAGCAATTAAAATATTTGAATTACTGCATATAAAATGATAATATTATATGCAGTAAAGAACGGAGGTTATGGAATGAGGGTATTTGATTATTCTTTTTTGGTCAATGGTCTGCTTCCGGTCAGTCTGGTCAATCTGACTTCCGGTATCGTTTCCCTGAAAACAATGGCAGGAGTTCGCAAAGACGAATATGCAGGAATTTTTACCGAGCTGGAATCTATTGCCAAAGTACAGTCCGTTAAAAGTTCGAATGCCATCGAAGGAATCGTTACCAGCGATGAGCGTATCAATGCTATCGTAAATCAAAACAGCGCTCCCTTAAATCATAATGAGGCTGAGATCGCCGGATACAGGGATGCGCTGAATGCCATTCATATGGGATATGAATATATGGATTTCAGGCAAAGTGACATTCTGCGGCTCCATGAAATGTTGATGTCCATTGCAGGATATGAATATGGCGGTCAGTATAAAGCTGATGACAATGTGATTCTGGAGGTAGATACAAATGGACGGCAGCGGGTTCGATTTCGTCCTGTGCCGGCGTCAGAAACCCCGGAAGCGATGGAACAGCTGGAGCTGGCATATCTGGCGGCCAGAAACAATGCAAACATCAATCAACTGCTGCTTATCCCCTGTGTGATTCTGGACTTCCTCTGTATCCATCCTTTTCGGGATGGAAATGGCCGCATGTCACGCCTGCTCTCTCTGCTTCTTCTTTATAAAAACGGCTATGATGCCGGAAAATATGTCTCCTTTGAGGAACAGATCAGTAACTATAAAGCTTATTATTATGAAGCTCTGCGGCAGTCTTCTGAAGGCTGGGAAAAAAATGAAAACAGCTATTTTCCATTTATAGAAAATTTTCTCTCCACTTTGTATATGTGTTATAAGGAACTGGACAGAAGATTTGCTGTTGTACATGGGAAAAAAATAACCAAAAAGGCCCGTGTGGAAGCCACAGTGCTGAACAGTCTCACACCCATATCAAAGATGGAAATCTGTCGGATTCTGCCTGATGTCAGCCCTACTACGGTAGAGGCCGTGCTTGGGGCTATGATAAAAAGCGGCAGTATCAGGAAGATTGGTCAGGGAAGAGGATGTAAATATATCAGGGTATGACAAACTTTTTTTGGAGGAATCGTGACAATTTGGACGATTCACAGGAAGGCATTACTCGGAACAGGGGGTTCCTATGGAAGATATTTTTTTACAACTGGCTGACAGTCTGTCCGAACAACTGGGGAATGGGCCGGTACAATCTGTCCATTCTGCTCCTATGAGGTTTGATGAGCAGGGTTATTCCGGTGCAAAACTCCTGCGCCTGCACTGCACATTTTCAGACGGAAAATCGAACAGTTATATTTGCAAATATGCGGATTTATCCGAGAGGATTGTTATGCGGATCCTTACGGAACAAAAAAGAGGACATTCTCCCTTCGCTTATTCCGATTTGCAGGACACTTCTCAAACCGCATGGTTTATCATGCAGGATATTCGGACGTGCGAAAAGATCCCATGCAGCGTCTCTGTATGGAAAAGGCAAGTGGCTGCAGCACTTGCAGATATTCATACCGATAATTTTGGGGCTGCTGATAAAAATTCGCGCTTGCTTCCTGCAGATGAAGCGTATTGGAAACATATCACAACGAAAATTTCTGTGGACCATTTTGAAAAGAAATGCGCGTCGGACAATCATTTTGCCGGTCAATATTCCAGGGTATTGCCGAAACTTCGGAAAACCGCAGAGCGGTTTGCGACAGATATGGCCGACCTGTACCGGGATGGGACAAGTGTCACGGTTACCCATGGGGACTTACAGGATATGGTTGGCGACCATGTGCGCTGTTTTCAGGGACGACCCATGATCATTGACTGGGGCTTCAGTCGGTTGGCTCCATTTTATATTGATTTGGTCGATTATTTTACGCAAGAGGAAGCCTTGCTGTATTTGTATATCTGTATCCGGCGCTGGCTCAATACGAGCGTGGGGACAGGGATAAGCTGAATCGTCTTTTATCAATACTTTCAAAGCATTTATCCGGATAGGGGAAGTACCTTCCCCTATCCGAACTGAAATCTTCAAGGCTGTAAGCCTTCAACAGTGCAGCAGTCGGGCGTATCAGTTCATTTTCCGTTTCAGCACCAGGGCTTCATAGGGCTGAAGCCGGATGAGGCCCGCCGCTGATGTCCTTTTCCCGTTTCCGATCAGAATTTCCGCTCCTGAAAATTCTGCAGGGATTTCGTAGTCGGTTTCCGTTTCCGAAAAACTGCAGATCACCAGAAGTCTGTCCGGTTCCAGGGTCCTGGTATAGACATACAGGCTTTCGCTGTCCGGCTCCTGCAGCTCATAGGAGCCGTATACCATCACCGCTTCCCGCTTTCTCAGGGCGATCAGCTTCTGATAATAGCAGAAAACGGAATCCGGATCCTTTCTTTCTGCGGCGGCATTGATCTCCTTATAATTGGGATTGACTTTGATCCAGGGAGTTCCGGAGGTAAAGCCGGCGTTTTTGCTGTCGTCCCACTGCATGGGGGTCCTGGCGTTATCCCTTCCGCGCAGGCCGATAAAGCGCATCATATCTTCCGGAGAAACCGCTCCGGAGGAAGTGAGCTCGTGAAACGCGTTGATGCTTTCGATATCCCGGATCTCGTCGAGGGAATCAAAGGGGCAGTTGGTCATGCCAAGCTCTTCGCCCTGATATACATAGGGCGTTCCCTGCATCATGTGAAGGCAGGTCGCCAGCATCTTGGCGCATGCTTCACGAAAGGCCGGGGCGTCGTTTCCAAAGCGGGATACGCTGCGGGGCTGGTCATGATTTCCCAGAAACAGGCTGTTCCAGGCCAGGCCCTCCAGTTCGGTCTGCCATTTGCTCATGACCTGACGGAAGCTCTGAAGATCTGTGCGGCGGTCCGTCCATTTTCCGTATTTTCCGTCGTCCAGTCCCATATGCTCAAACTGGAACACCATGTTCAGTTCCTTTCCATCCGCCCTGGCGTACTTTTTGGCTTCTTCAATGGTGACGCCGGAGCATTCCCCTACTGTCATCAGATCATAGCGGGACAGTACTTCCCGGTTCATTTCCTGAAGGTATTCGTGTACATGGGGGCCGTTCACGCATCCGGAAAAGGCATAGGAGGCTCCGGGATAGAGTTTGCCGTCCGGAAGTCCGGGCTCCTTGGAGATCATGCTGATCACATCCATACGGAAGCCATCGATGCCCTTTTCACACCACCAGTTCATCATGGAGAAGATATCCCTGCGTACCGCCGGATTATCCCAGTTCAGGTCGGGCTGTTTTTTGGAAAAAAGATGCAGGTAGTACATGTCCGTGGTCTTATCGTATTCCCATGCGGAGCCGGAAAAGCAGCTTCCCCAGTTATTCGGCTCTTTTCCGTTTTTACCTTCTCTCCAGAAATAATAGTCCCTGTAGGGATTGTCCTTTGAGCTTCTGCTTTCAATGAACCAGGGATGTTCGTCAGAGGTATGATTGACTACCAGATCCATCACCAGGCGGATTCCGCGTTCATGCATTCCCTTCAGCATCCGGTCAAAGTCTTCCATGGTTCCGAATTCCTGCATGATGGCCTGATAATCGCTGATATCATATCCGTTGTCGTCATTCGGGGACTGATATACCGGGGAAAGCCAGACCACATCCACGCCGAGCTCCTTCAGGTAATCCAGCTTTGACAGGATCCCGTTGAGGTCGCCGATTCCATCTCCGTCGCTGTCCATGAAGCTTCTGGGATAGATCTGATATACGACCGCTTCTTTCCACCATTTTCTTTCCAGATTTTCCATATTTTTTCCGTTTCCTTTCCGTTTATCTTCGTTTATTCCTTCACCGATCCCATGACGATACCGCTGATCAGATATCTCTGGAGGAAGGGATAGATCATGAGGAGCGGGATGACCGCTACGATGATCTTCGCCGCGTTCAGATTTCTGTTTGACAGCTCGGCGGCGTTTTCCAGGGCGGAGCTTCCGGCAGAGTTCTGAACCAGCTCCTGCAGGTTGATGCTCAGGGATTGAATGTACGTCATGATCGGATACTGTTCTACCTTCTGCATATAGATCAGGCCGCTGAAGAAATCGTTCCAGCTCCCCACGATGCTGAACAGGGAGACGGTTGCTATGGACGGCTTGGCGCAGGGCACCATGATCCTCAGAAGGACCTGAAGCTGGTTGGCGCCGTCAATGATCGCCGCTTCCTCCAGGGCCTTGGGAACGCCCCGGAAGAAGTTCATCAGCAGGATGACGCTGAAGATGGGGACCGCGCCCGGAAGGATCAGGGACCAGATGGTGTTGAGAAGATGAAAATTTTTTACCACGATAAAGGTGGGGATCATGCCTCCGTTAAACAGCATGGCAAAGATCAGAAGGTTCATGTAGATATTTCTTGCCCGGAATTCCCGCTTGGTCCTGGTCATGGCATAGGCCATCGGAACGGAGAGGATCAGATTCAGGATCAGCGAAAGGATCACCCGGATTGCGGAAATCCCGAAGGAACGCCAGAACTGACCGTCTTCCAGGATCCTCCGATAGGCGGAGAGGGTAAAATCGACCGGAAGAAGTCCCACCCGGTTGGCGGATACCGCGGCGCTTCCACTGAAGGAGATCGCCAGGATGTTCAGCATCGGAAACAGACAGAGAAGTCCCAGGAGGATCGTGATGCAATGAATGACGGTATTCCTGATTTTTGAACCTGTGCTTTTTGTATCCAGCATTTTCTGTCCCTCCCCTTTTTAATAGATCCGCTGACCGGTGAGCCTGTCCGTGATCCTGTTTGCGCCGACCAGAAGGATCAGCGCGACAGCCGAACGGCAGAGGCCTACCGCCGCGCCGAAGCTGTACTGCCTTCCCACAAGGCCGATCCGGTAGATATAGGTATCGAGTACGTCTCCCACTTCATATACCATGGGAGAATAGAGGTTGTAGATCTGATCAAATCCCGCGCTCAATACGGAGGTAAGGTTCATTGCCGTCATGAGCAGGATGATCGGCAGCATGCCGGGAATGGTAATATGCCAGACCCGCTTCCACCAGGATGCGCCGTCGATCGCGGCAGCCTCATGCAGTCCGGCGTCGATCCCGGTGATCGCGGCCAGGTATACCACGGAATTATAGCCGAATTCCTTCCAGACATCCGTTCCGATGATCAGCTTCCGGAAAACCTGGTTGCTTCCGAGAAAGTTGATCTTGTCGATTCCGATAACTCCCAGCAGCTGATTTACCAGACCGTCCAGATTGAACAGATTGGTCACGACTGCGGCGAGTACCACCCAGGACAGAAAGTGGGGCAGATAGACGATGGTCTGAATGCTCTTTTTCAGAGTCCTCTGGCGGATCTCATTAAGAAGGATGGAAAAGACGATGGCAAGCAGCATGCCGAGGAAGATCTTTCCCAGGGCGATGATCAGCGTATTGCGGATCACTCTTCCGATATCCGGAAGGGAAATCATATATTCAAAATGCTTCAGTCCGACAAATTCAGAGCGGAAAAATCCCTTTGCCGGAACAAAATCCTGAAATGCCATCACAAGGCCCAGCATGGGAAGATAACCGAAAAGGATCAGAAAGACCATTCCCGGGAGAACCATGGCATGGTAATACAGGGAATGCCGGCTGCCCGATCTCGCCGGCTTTGTTTTCAGATGAGCAGGCTGTTTCGTTCTGTTTTTCATAAAAATCTCCATTCCGGAGCGCAGCGGATCAAAGCTTTGCCGCGAGCGGCGAAGAGAAATCGCATTCGCGGTTTCTCTTCTGCCGCCAGGCTCCTTTCCGAAATTTATTCCTGAATCTGTTCCTGGATCTCTGCGGTGATCGTATCTCCGCCCTGGCTCTTCCAGCCGGAAACAAAGGCGTTGAAGCTTTCGTCCAGATCATCGGTTCCGGTGATGATCTTAATAAAGGATTCTTCTTCCAGCGTCTGCAGGTTTGCCCAGTTGGTGGCCATGGTAGCGGTCGTTTCCGGGTAGATGGGGGAAAGCCAGTGATACAGATCGCTGTCGTTGAGGTATGTGAGCAGGTCTACGCCCTTGCAGCGGGAATGGATCTTGCACCAGCCTGTTACGTCTCCGTTTCCTTCCTGATATGCCGTGATGGCATCGTAGTTGGAGCGTTCCTCCGCGGTACTGATCTCATCCCTTGTTCCCGTTCCGTCCAGAGCCGCCTTCAGCTGTGCGTATTCATCCAGCAGGTAGGTATTGGATTTCACTTCGATATTATAGGGGCGGGCGGTTCCGTCAACACCTTCCTTCAGGTAGGCGTCCACCTCCGGATATTTTTCCAGAAGCTCTGCGGAATTTACCATATCGTCATAGATCAGATTCAGGATCTGAATGGCGATCTCAGGATGCTCAAACTCCGCGCTCACGACGACATATTCGCCGGTCGCCTTATAATGGGTGCAGTTGACTTTGCCATTCGCGTCGATCACCGCATAGGGCTCAAACACCGCGTTGCTGTTCATCATGTACGTGTTGTTCAGGATCCAGTCCGGAATATGCCAGGAGCCGAAGGTAATGCCGCACTGTCCGTTTGTCATAAGAGCTGTAATATCATCCCATGTCCTGGTGCCGAGCTGAGGATCGACGATACCCTCCTGATACCATTCTCTTACGATGGAAAGCGCTTCCTTCATCTCTTCCGTCGTGGAGCCGTAGATCAATTCCCCGGCGTCGTTCTGATACCAGTGGCGGGGATAGGCGCCCACGGAGTAGGCGATGCTGTTTATCATATAGGCGGTGTCGGAGGTGGTCGAAGTCAGGCCGACATCAAACGCGATTCCCACCGGGTTTTCCGCGTTTTCCGGATTGGCTTCCATAAACTGTTTTGCCAGCTCCTTTACCTCATCCAGGGTCAGGCAGCGGTCTCCGTCCGCATCCACGGTGATTCCAAGTTCATCGGCCCAGTCGCTTCTGATCCAGCACATTCCGGGGCCCGCGTCGGAGCTTGTGGCGGGAATCGCCATCATCTTTCCGTCATAGGTGACATCCTCCAGCGCCCTTCCGTCAAAGGAGTCGTAGAGGCTCTTGATATAGTCGCTGGCATAGGCGTCGTATACCTCAGTCAGATCGGCGATCAGCTCATTCTCATAAAGCTCCGTCAGCTCATCCTTCGTCGCCACCTTCATAATGTCCGGGAGGCTTCCGGCGGAAAGAGCCAGAGATACCTGGCGGTTGTAATCGTCGCCGGAGGGAGCTTCAAACGCATCTGTGATGTCAACGTTCAGCTCCTGCTCCACCATGCGGATATAGGCGTTGTCCTCGTAGGAATCCCCCTCCGGAAATTTGGGATTGGAGGAGGTCTGGCGTCCCATGGTGATCGTCACCGTTCCTCTTTCCCCGCTGTCCGCTGCGGCATCCTTTTCCGTATCTTGGCTGCTTCCGCACGCCCCGAGAAGGAGGGCCGCCGTTACAGCCAGTGAGACTGCCGTTATTTTTTTCCTGTTTCCTTTTTTCATTCCGATATCCTCCCTGCGTTTTTTTCACACCGGTGAGACTGATCCTGAACCTGTTCTGCCATGGCTGTTGTTCCTCTGCTTTGCATATTTATTATAGACACGGCGGAGAAAAACTGTAAATGCAACATATTTCAGCTTTGTAGAAGATTCTACAGGTTTTCTTTCATACATGTTGTTGATATTTTTTGAGAATGCTATAATTTTTTCATAAAATACGACAGAGGAAAAAGCGATGTATAAGATTCTCATTGCAGACGATGAAAAAATGGAGCGGGATCTGATCCGTTATCTGCTGACCCGGGATTTTCCCGGGAGATTTCAGATCCTGGAAGCGTCCAACGGGGAAGAGGCGCTTCTTTTCATCCGCAGGGAAAAGGCGGACATTCTCCTGACGGATGTGCAGATGCCCTTTCGCAATGGAATTGAGCTGGCTTCGGAAGCAAAGAAACTGATCCCGGATATTGAGATCCTGTTTTTCAGCGGATTCGACGATTTTGAATATGTACAGAACGCGCTGATCCTGAGGGCGGTGAATTATATTCTGAAGCCGGTCAATGAGGAGGATTTCCGACAGATCATCACGGGGATCCTGACACGGCTGGATTCCAGAACAATTGATTTTGCGAAGTCCATGTCCTATTATCAGGACAGCTTTTATGACCGTCCGAAGCGCCCGGAGGAAGCGGCGGAGACGACGGCGCAGTCGGATCAGATCCTGCTGGAGAACATTTCCCTGGCGATCTCACTCAAACGTCCGGATCAGCTTGCCGGCCTGGTGGATCAGCTGCTCGTGAAATGTTCGGATTCCACCGCGCATTCCCCGGTATATACGCGGCATATTGCCATTTCGCTGCTGCAGCTTCTGATGAAAGCCATTCCTTCCGCGACAGAGGCTGATTTTGAGGCGGCGGCGGAAGAGATCTATGTCCTGCGCCATTTTTCGGATATCAGGGAGATCCTTCTGAGGTATCTGGAGCAGCTGACTGCAGACCTTCATCAGGAGATCGACGGGGCAGGCTATTGTGTACATCTGGTCAGACAGTACATTGCCGAGCATTACGGGGAGGAGCTGACGCTGAATCTGCTGGCGGAGCAGGTTTATCTCAGCCCCAATTATCTCAGCAATATGTTCACCAAGGTCACCGGCTGCTCCCTGCATAAATATATCAAAAACTTCCGGATGAAAAAGGCGCAGGAGCTGCTGGTCGGCAGCAACATGAAGATCGTTGATATCAGCAGGGCGGTCGGCTATCCAACAGCGTCCTATTTTATAAAAACCTTTCAGGAGGTTTACGGGATCACGCCCAGCGGCTACCGTGCGAAGGCGGGCATGCCGGAGAAAAAGGAGACGTCGGAAACATCATGAAAAAAAAGTTTCTTCTGTTTTTTAACAATCTGTCCTTCCGCAAAAAGATCGGGACGATCTGTACGCTGATCAGTCTGGTTCCCATGCTGCTTTTCGGAACGGTGAGCTATGGGCAGATCAGCAGCCAGATGGTCCGCAGGGAAGAAAATAATCTGAATGAAACGCTTCAGCAGACGGCCGCTTCCATCGATTATCGTCTGAATGCCTATATGGACGCCCTGAATATGGTCTTGTGGAATGAGACTGTCAAAACGGCTCTGGTAAAAACCTATGAGACCAATTATGATCTGTATATGTTTTACAAGTATAATATCGATTCCCTGTTCCTTGCGGTGCGGTCGCTGAATACGGATATCGATACCGTTACCATCTATACGGACGCAAAGCTGAATCCTCACGGAAACAGCGTTATGCCTCTGGATTCCGCCCGGGATATGCCGTGGTATGACAGGGCTCTGCAGACGACCCTTCCCTTTTATCAGGTATCTGACGACGGCAGTACCCTGTATCTGACAGGTCAGATGTATTATCGTTATGATGCGCCGGTTTCCGTGGTCTGCCTTTCCATCGATATGGACAGTCTGTCTGCCTCCTCGCAGAAGCTGGTTCAGGGAAACTATCGTTTTCTGCTGACGGATGAGAATGGGGAAACGGTTTATGAAACCTCCTCATTTCCGGAGGATCCCTTCTATCCGGCCCTTACAGTGCAGGAGCTTGAAAACGGCGGCATCCCTTCCCTTTACATCGACGCACACTGTCCGCTCAATGAAGGTACATGGACGGCATGGCTCTACCGCCCTTCGGACGAGGTGCTGAAAACCTTCCGACACTTTCAGATCACCGCTCTGTTTCTGGCCGTCATGTGTATTTCGGCGTCCTTTCTTGCCGCGGGCTTTCTTTCCCGCATCGTTTCCCAGCCGCTGGAAAGGCTTTCGGAAAATATCCAGCTGGTGGAGCAGGGACGTTATGAGATCATTTCAGAGAGCACGCCGAGAAAGGATGAGGTGGGACGCCTTCAGAACGCTTTTGGGGACATGGTGAAGCAGCTGGATCATATGATCAATGAAGTGCTGCTGGCACAGATCAGACAGCAGAAATATGAGCTTCGGATCCTGCAGGCGCAGATCAATCCCCATTTTCTCTATAATTCCCTGTCCCTCATCAACGTGCAGGCCATCATGGCAGGACAGTCCGGGATCAGCCAGCTGTCCCAGCTGCTTTCCACCTTTTACCGTACGATGCTCAATAAAGGAAAAAACATGACGACCATCAGGGATGAGCTGGAAAACACCAGAGCCTACGTGTCGATCCAGCAGATCATGCATTCCTATTCCTTTGACGTAACCTATGACATCGACGAAAGAGCATTACCCTTTTCTGTCCTGAACCTGATCATTCAGCCCCTGGCAGAAAACGCGATCCTTCACGGGCTGGATCACAGAAGGGCTCCCGGCAAGGGAATGCTGACCGTTACCTGCCGGCTGGACGGGGACGATATCCTCTTTCAGGTCATCGACAACGGCTGCGGCATGTCGGAGGAGGATTGCCGCCAGATCCTCACCACGGACAGCAGGGGATACGGCGTAAAAAATGTCCATAAGAGGATTCAGCTGTATTATGGGGAAGCGTACGGGCTTCGATACCGGTCAACGCCCGGATCCGGCACCTGCGCTCTGCTGAGGCTGAAGAAATGCAGCGAGGAGCAGGAAAATATGCTTTCAGGGAGGAGCGTATGAAAAAAATCTTCTACGCCGAGGACGATGCCGCCATCGCCCGTTCGGTACAGGAATACCTGCTGCAGCAGGATTATGAAGTGGATATTTTTCCAACGGCGGCCCGGACAAGGCAGGCTCTCCTTTCCGAAACGCCGGATCTCATCCTGGTGGACTGGAACCTGCCGGATGAGAACGGGGACGGGCTGTGCCGGTGGATCCGCCGGAGGTGGGAAAGCCTGCCGGTCATCTTTCTGACCGTCCGGAATGACGCTGCGGATGTGATCTCCGGTTTTGAAACCGGGGCGGATGATTATGTGACAAAGCCCTTTGACCTAGAGATCCTCGCTTCCCGGATCCGGGCGCTTCTGCGCCGCGCGGGCAGGAGGGCCGGTGCGGAAGGGGATAGGGAGCGGCTTCGGTGCGGGGAGATCCTGCTGGATACGGGGAAAAAGACAGCCTTCATCGGGGAGGAGGAGATCGTCCTGAGCCGTCCGGAGTATGAGCTTCTCCGGATCCTGATGGAAAATCAGGGCAGGACAGTGACCAGAGCGCTGCTCCTGGAGCAGGTCTGGGACAGCGAGGGGAATTTTGTGAACGACAACACCCTGACCGTGGCCATGAAGCGTCTGCGGGAGAAGCTTCATCATCCCGCCTGTCTGAAAACCGTCCGCAGCTTCGGATATCGTATGGAGGATTAGAGCATGATGGAAAAAAAGCGCAGCGTTTCCCTTCTGCCCGCCCTGATCTGCCTGGCGGGAATGGCAGCCCTTCTTCTTTTGTGGCGAAACGCGTATCAGAACGCCGTATTCTCCCGGCTGTCCGCTTTCTGCGGCATTTTTCTGGAGCAGAATCCGCAGCTGGAAGGGGAGGTGCTTTCCGCCCTGCAGGAGTATCAGAAGGGGATGGATGGAAGCGGCGGATCGGAAGGAGAGGATGGCCGGAGAGATTTCCTTGTCCGCTATGGATATGAGGCGGCGGATTTTGCTCCGGCCCTTCCTGCGTTTGGGGCTCCGGGAACGGGGAAAAGGGGAGCGGGAGGGCTGACGGCATGTTCCATCGGTCTTGCGTTTGCCGCTTCGGCGGCTGTTTTTTTCCTGCTTCAGAGATATGGACGGAAGGAAAAAAACAGGATCGACGGGCTGACGGATTATCTGGAGCAGGTCAACCGGGGAGCGCCGGGAACCCTGCTGCAGGAGGAGGACGGTTTTTCCTGCCTGCGGGACGAGATCTATAAGACGGTTACCGGCCTGTATGCGGCCAGGGACGAGGCGGTGCGGGCGCGGAAAAATTTTGCGGACAATCTTGCCAATATCGCCCATCAGCTGAAAACACCTCTGACCGCGGCCCTTCTGTCTCTGCAGCTGATGGAGACGAAGGCGCCGAATCCCTATGCGGAGCCGGTGAGAAAGCAGCTGGAGCGCCTGACCCGTCTGGAGGAAGCGCTGCTTTCTCTGTCCCGGATCGATTCCGGCACGCTTTTTCTGAAGCGGGAGGAGGTGGACGTTTTCACGGCGCTGAATCTGGCCGCGGAGAATCTGGAGGATCTGCTGAGAGAAAGACACGTTTCCGTGGAGATCTCGGACCGCGGACGCGTCTGCTTTCCGGGAGATCTGGAATGGACCATGGAGGCGCTTATGAATCTGATGAAGAACTGCCTGGAGCATTCTCCGGCGGGCGGCTGCATTCACTGTGATTATTCGGAAAATCCCCTGTATGTGAGGATCCTGATCCGGGATGAGGGGGAAGGCTTTGAAAAGGAGGACATTCCCCATCTGTTTGAACGCTTCTACCGGGGAAAAAACGCGGCGGAGGGAAGCACCGGAATCGGCCTCGCCCTTTCCCGGGCGGTTTTTGAACGGCAGAACGGGACGCTTGCGGCATACAATCTTTTAGGAGATGGAGGAAGCGTCAGCGGCGCGTGCTTTGAGGTTCGGGTGTATGGGATGGATTAACAGCCGGGAAAAGCAGGCCGGTCACTGTCCAGTCACTTTTCTCTGATAGGATAAAAACAGCACGGGCGGCAGAAGCCGCCGGAAGGAGAAAGGAGACGGCCTTGGAGATTCTGAGATGTGAGAAGCTGACGAAACGATATGGTTCGGGAGCAGGAGAGGTGACTGCGCTGAACGGCATTGACCTGTCTGTGGAAAAGGGAGAATTTGTGGCGGTCATGGGGGCCTCCGGGTCGGGAAAATCCACGCTGCTGCACATTCTGGGAACGGTGGACAGGCCGACCTCCGGGAGGGTGGTGGTGGACGGAACGGATCTTTCCACGCTGAACGCCGCGAAGGCGGCCGTTTTCCGGCGCAGGAAGGTGGGGCTGGTGTATCAGTTTTATAATCTGATCCCCACGCTGACCATCCGGAAAAACATATTGCTGCCGCTGCTTCTGGATAAACGGAAGCCAAATGTGGATTACCTGGAGCAGATCGCCGGCATCCTGGGGATAACGGACAGGCTGGAGGCGCTTCCGGGACAGCTTTCCGGAGGGCAGCAGCAGCGGGCCGCGATCGCGCGGGCGCTGATCTTCCGTCCCGCCATTCTGCTCGCGGACGAGCCCACGGGAAATCTGGACCGGAAAAATTCGGAGGAGATCATGGATCTGATCCGGCTTTCCAGCAGGAATCTGAAGCAGACGGTCCTTCTGGTCACCCATGATGAACGGATCGCGCTGCGTGCGGAACGGATCGTAACCATCGAGGACGGGCGCATCGTCAGCGACCGGAAACAGGGGTAAGGGAATGCTGCTGATGCGAAGAAGCATCCGGCGGCAGGTCAGGAGGAAAATGGGATGTGGAAGGATTATTCTCTCAGTTATATTCGGAAAAACCGCGCTTCCAGCTTTTCGGTGCTGGCTGCGGCGCTGATCGCGGCGGCGTTTCTTTCCCTGCTTTTCAGTCTGATGTACAGCATGTGGGATTATGAAAGGACGCGGATTGTGGCGGAGGAAGGGGATTACCATGCCAGGCTTACGGGAAGGATCGATGAAGAGAAGCTGGAGCTCATCCGGGGATGGGCGAACGTGGAAAGCGCCGTGGTCCGAAAGCAGGGAGCGGAGGGGGAAAATACCGTCGTTGACATCCGGCTGAAGGATCCGTCGGATATTTATGAGGAAATGCCGAAGATCGCGGCGCTGGCGGGGATTCCGGAAAATCAGACGGAATATCATGACCAGCTTCTTTCGCTTTTCCTGGTGCGAAGTCCCCGTGATCCGGACGGGGCCATGATGCTTGCGCTGTTTGCGGCCGTTTCCGTTTTTGCCTGCATCGCCCTGATCCTGGTGATCCATAACGCCTTTGCCGTGTTCATGAACGACCGGGTGCATCAGTTCGGCATCCTTTCCAGCGTGGGAGCGACGCCGGGGCAGATCCGTTTCTGCCTGCTGCAGGAGGCGGGACTTCTGTGCGCTCTTCCGGTGCTTTTTGGAAATCTTGCGGGCATGGCCGCGGCGGCCGGACTTCTGGAAGGGATCAATCTGTATCTGAAAAAGGCGGCGCCGGACCGGCTTCCTTCCCATTTTGTTTTTCATCCGGCTGTCTTTCTGCTGTCCGTTCTGTGCGCGGCGGTTACGGTGTGGGCCTCGGCCCGGATTCCCGCGGGAAGACTGAGCAGGCTGACGCCTCTGGAAGCCATTCGGGGCGGAGGGGAATTTTCTCTGAAACGGAAAAAACATTCCCCCATCCTTTCCCTTCTGTTCGGGGTGGAGGGAGAGCTTGCCGGAAACGCGCTGAAGGCGCAGAGAAAGGCTCTGCGCGCCGCCGGACTTTCCCTGATCCTTTCTTTTCTGGCGTTCACTCTGATGGAGAGCGTGCTTTCTCTGTCCCGGCTCAGTACTCAGATCACCTACTGGGACAGGTATCAGAACGCCTGGGATGTGATGATTACGGTGAAGAATACGCAGATCGCTCCCTTTGGAAAAACGGAGGAGCTTTCCCGGATCCGTTCCCTTTCCGGCGTCCGGGATGTGCTGGCCTATCAGAAAGCGCGGGCGCAGCGGCTTCTGACGGATGGGGAGCTGAGCGGCGCTTTCCGGGAAGCGGGCGGATTTCGGGACGGGACCGGCAAACGGCTGGTGTCCGCTCCCCTCATCATTCTGGACGATGCGGCTTTTCTTTCCTACTGCGGACAGATCGGCGCGCCGGAAAGGCTGGACGGGGTGATCGTCTATAATGAAGTGAGAGACGACCGGGATCCCAATTTCCGGAAACGGAAGGTGCTTCCTTACCTGCAGGAGGATGCGGATACCGCCGTTCTTTATAAGTACGGGCAGGAGGAAGCCGTTACGGTGCCTGTGACCGCGTATGCCTGTCAGACGCCCGTACTCCGGGAGCAGTTCGGCGTGGAGGATCCCCATGAGCTGGTTCATTTCCTGCCCGCCTCCCTCTGGGAGAAGATCGGGGAAACGCTGGGAGAGACGGAAACGGATCTGACCATCCGCGTCCTGGCGGAGGAGGGAGCGTCCATGGAGACGCAGAATGGTCTGGAGACGCCGGGCGGTCTGGAAACGCTGGACAGCCTGGAGGAGGAGATAAACGGCCTGCTGGAAGGTTATGAAACGGAGAGCGAAAACCGCCTCCGGGCGAAGCTGGAAAGCGACAGGGCCTATGACGCCCTCATGACGCTTTTCGGAAGCTTCTGCGCCCTTCTCGCCCTGTTCGGCATCAGCAGCGTGTTCCTCAACACCCTGAGCTTTGTGCGGCAGAGACGGCGGGAAGCGGCCAGATATCTTTCCGTGGGAATGACGCCTTGCAGCGTGGGAAAAATGTTCTTTGTGGAAGCTCTGGTGCTTGCCGGAAGGCCGGCGCTTGTCACCCTGCCCCTGGCCGCTCTGATCGTGGCGTGGTTTCTGAAAACGAGTTATCTGGATGCGGGCCTGTTTATCCGGCACGCGCCCGTGGTCCCTGTCCTTCTTTTCCTGGCCGCCATTTTTGCCTTCGTGGGACTGGCCTATTATCTGGGAGCCAGGAAGCTTCTTCGCTGCAGCCTGACGGAGCTTTTGAGGGATGAGAGCGCGGTTTAGCCCGTTCGACAGGCTGCCGGACGCAGGATCGGGAAACTAAAACAGCCCCGGCCGATATCCGCACAGAGGCGTCGGCCGGGGCTCTTCATAATTCGACAAAAAATAAAAGCACCAACCCCGAAGCTCTTATGTCTTCAAAATCGGTACTTTCAAGTGCGCCTTCAGGGGCTCGAACCCTGGACACCCTGATTAAGAGTCAGGTGCTCTACCAACTGAGCTAAAGGCGCGTTTCTTTTGTGTCTTCCTTAACGCGAAATTTATTATATTACATGTCTTTTTATTTTGCAACACTTTTTTTGAAAAAATTTATAATTTTTTCCGGAAGCTTTCAGAATACTGAAAAGTATGGTATGTTAGATTTGTACCGTCTAGGCGAAAGACTGGAAAACGCGCCCGGCGGCGCAGTTTCCAGACGGGATTTATAACGCTTCGACATGGAGGAAGCTATGATTTTTGACAGTCACGCACATTATGACGATAAAGCTTTTGACGGGGACCGGGACGCGCTCCTTTCGTCGTTTCCCCAGAACGGGATCGAAGGGGTGGTGAACGCGGGAGCGGACCGGAGGTCCGTCTGGAAGACGCTGGAGCTTGCGGAGCAGTATCCTTTCGTCTATGCCGCGGTTGGGATCCATCCGGAGCATGTGGGGGATATGAGGGAAGAGGATCTGGAATGGCTGCGCGGCCTGCTGGCCGGAGCGCGGGTGGTCGCCGTGGGAGAGATCGGGCTGGACTATTACTGGGATCAGACGAAGAAGGAGCTTCAGAAAAAATGGTTCGCCGCCCAGCTTGCCCTGGCGGCGGAGGAAAAGCATCCGGTGGTGGTCCATTCCAGAGATGCGGCCTCGGACACGCTGGAGCTGATGCGGTCGGAATACGGGAAACGGCCCGCCTGTATCCACTGCTTTTCCTATTCCAGGGAAATGGCGGAGGAGTTTCTGAAGCTGGACTACAGGATCGGGATCGGCGGCGTGGTCACTTTTAAAAACGCAAAGAAGATCCGGGAGGTGGTGGAGTACCTTCCCATGGACCGGATCCTTCTGGAGACGGACTGCCCCTATCTTGCGCCGGAGCCGAATCGGGGAAAACGGAATTCGTCCCTGAATCTGCCTTTTGTCATCCGGCAGATCGCCGAGATCAAGGGGATCGACCCGCAGGAGGTGGAGGAGATCACCTGCCGGAACGCGAAGGAATTTTTCGGGATCGGAACAGGAGCCTGAAAAAGGAAGAACAGAAAGCGAGGAGTTATGCCAAAGCTCGGAACAGCCGCGGGGACCCTGGAGGTCCTGCGGAAATATGATTTTCATTTTCAGAAAAAATACGGTCAGAATTTTCTGATCGATCCCAATAAGCTGGAAGCGATCGTGGAGGCGGCCGGCGTGGGAGAAGAGGACTGCGTGCTGGAGATCGGGCCGGGGATCGGCACCCTGACCCAGTATCTGGCCGAACGGGCGGGAAGCGTGATCGCCGTGGAGATCGATCAGGCGCTCATCCCGATCCTTTCGGATACCCTTTCCGAATATCCCAATGTCACCGTGATCAACGAGGATATCCTGAAGGTGGATATCGCGCGCCTGTCCCGGGAAAAAAACGCGGGCAGGCCCTTCAAGGTGGTGGCGAATCTGCCCTATTACATCACCACGCCCATCATCATGAAGCTGTTTGAAAGCCATGCGCCGATCGATCTCATCACCATCATGGTGCAGACGGAGGTGGCCAAACGGATGCAGGAGGGGCCGGGAAGCAAGGAGTACGGCGCGCTGTCCCTGGCCGTTCAGTATT
This sequence comes from Candidatus Eisenbergiella merdipullorum, assembly GCA_019118445.1. GTDB lineage: Bacteria > Bacillota > Clostridia > Lachnospirales > Lachnospiraceae > Eisenbergiella > Eisenbergiella merdipullorum. The sequence goes on from DWYY01000178.1 coordinate 18,455, forward strand.
ATTCCAGGCCGGAGATCGTGGCGCATGTGCCCGCGGGCTGCTTCATTCCCGCCCCGAAGGTGGGAAGCAGCGTAATCCGTCTGACCCGGTATGAAGAGCCACCGGTAAAGGTGCAGGATGAGGCTTTTCTGTTCCGCCTGATCCGGGCATCCTTCAACCAGCGCAGAAAGACCCTGATCAACGGACTGGGAAATGCGGAAGGGCTTGCGGTCACCAAGGCGGAGGCGGCAGAAGCGCTTAGTACCCTTGGCATTCCCGAAAATGTGCGGGGAGAAGCGCTTTCTCTGGAGCAGTTTGCCCGCCTTTCGGATCTGCTCGGCAAAAAGGGCGCGGCGCAGTACACACAGCAGTGCGCGCAGTCTGACCGGCAGGAGGAGAGCGAGTCATGAAAGCGGTAGTTTTTGACATGGACGGCGTTCTGTTTGATACGGAACGTCTGAGCATTTCCTGTTGGATGGAGACGGCGCAAAAGATGGGGCTTGGAGACATCAGGGAAGGTGCATACGGCTGTATCGGCCTGAACCGGACGGACAGCAGGATTTTTATAAAAGGCCTGTATGGGGAGAGCTTTCCCTATGATGAATTTCGGGCGCAGAATTCCGCTCTTTTTCAGGAAAAGCTGGAGAGGGACGGACTTCCTTTGAAAAAGGGAGCCGGGGAAATTCTTTTCTGGCTGAAGGAAAAAGGGGTGAAAACGGCCGTCGCCTCCTCCACCAACACGCAGACGGTAAAGAGCCACATGGAACGGGCCGGATTTCTCCCGTATTTTCAGGAGATCATCGGAGGGGATATGGTGGAACACAGCAAACCCAGGCCGGATATTTACCTGATGGCATGCAGCCGGCTCGGAGTGGAGCCGGAAATGGCGGCCGCCATCGAGGATTCTCCAAACGGAATCAAAAGCGCCCATGCGGCAGGCATGCTGCCCATTATGGTTCCGGATATGGTGGAACCCACGGCGGAGATCGAGGCGCTTCTGTACCGGAACTGCAGAGATCTTTTTGAAGTGAAGGATTTATTGGAAAAGGAATTAAAAAAACAGTAACCTTTAAGAAAGGAAATCGGAAATTATGCTGCAGTCACTGCAATGGGCGGCCTGCGGGACAGGATTTACCTTCCTGATGACCACGCTTGGTTCCGCCATGGTTTTTCTGTTCCGTGGAAAGATCAATGAAAAGATTCAGAGAATCTTCCTCGGTTTTGCGGCGGGCGTCATGATCGCGGCGTCCGTCTGGTCCCTTCTGATCCCTGCCATTGACAGGGCGGAAGAAGCCGGGCAGGTGGGATGGATTCCGGCTGCGGGAGGCTTTGTTCTGGGAATCCTGTTTCTGCTTCTTATGGATCAGCTTCTTCCTCATCTGCATATCGGATCTGATCAGCCGGAGGGCGTGAGCACCTCCTGGAAGCGGACCACGCTTCTTGTGATGGCGGTCACCCTGCACAACATTCCGGAGGGAATGGCCGTGGGACTTTCCTTTGCGCTCGCCGCTCAGGAGGCGGGAGCGGGAACCAGCCTGATGGCGGCTTTTGCGCTGGCGATCGGGATCGGCATTCAGAATTTTCCGGAAGGTGCGGCCATTTCCCTGCCCCTTCGTCAGGAAGGGGTTCCGGCATGGAAGGCTTTTCTGATGGGAAGCTTTTCCGGCATTGTGGAGCCGGTTTTCGGCGTTCTGGTGGTGCTTGCTGCGGGCAGCATCGGCCCGGTGATGCCCTGGCTGTTAAGCTTTGCCGCTGGAGCAATGATGTATGTGGTGGTGGAAGAGCTGATTCCGGAGGCCCATCTGGGAGAGCATTCCAACATCGGTACCCTGGGCGTGATGGCGGGCTTTCTCATCATGATGATCCTGGATGTGGCGCTGGGATAGAGATAATCGGAACCAAAGGGCGTCTTTTTCTGTCAGAAGGCGCCTTTTGATTGATAAAAGACCGCTTTATGCGGTTGTAAAAAAGAGGTCGGCATGAACGCAGTTCGTGCTGAAAGGAGGATATGAAAGTGGAGAAATCAAAGGTTTATTTCACCAGCATGAAAACGTCTTTTTCGGAAAACCTTCCGCAGAAGCTGGAAAGGCTGATAAAGACAGCAGGAATCGGCAGTATCGATTTTAAGAATAAGTATGCCGCCATCAAAATCCATTTCGGAGAACCCGGAAATCTGGCTTTCCTGCGGCCCAATTATGCGGCAGTGGTGGTAAAGGTGGTGAAGGAGCTGGGCGGAAAGGCGTTTCTGACCGACTGCAACACGCTGTATGTGGGCGGCAGAAAAAATGCGCTGGATCACATGGATGCGGCTTATCAGAATGGATTTTCTCCCTTTTCCACGGGCTGTCATGTGATCATTGCCGATGGCCTGAAGGGAACGGATGAAGTGCTGGTTCCGGTGGAAGGCGGAGAGTATGTGAAGGAAGCCAAGATCGGACGCGCCATCATGGACGCGGATGTGTTCATCACTCTGAATCATTTCAAGGGGCATGAAGCGACGGGCTTCGGCGGCGCGCTGAAAAACATCGGCATGGGCTGCGGCTCCCGGGCCGGAAAGATGGAGATGCACAGCGCCGGAAAGCCGCATGTGGATCAGTCTCTCTGCGTGGGCTGCGGCCGCTGCATTAAAATCTGCGCCCATGACGCTCCTTCCATTACGGACGGAAAAGCCTCTATCGACCATGACAAATGTGTGGGCTGCGGCCGCTGTATCGGAGTCTGCCCCATGGATGCGGTCTGCCCTGCCAGCGACGAGAGCAACGATATTCTGAACTGTAAAATCGCGGAGTACAGCAAGGCGGTGGTTTCCGGAAGGCCGAACTTCCATATCAGCCTGGTCATCGACGTGTCTCCGAACTGCGACTGCCACGCGGAGAACGATATTCCCATCGTTCCGGATGTGGGCATGTTCGCTTCCTTCGATCCCGTGGCGCTGGATGTGGCCTGTGCGGATGCGGTCAACCGCCAGCCTGTGATCAGCGGGAGCCAGCTGGACAGGATGCCTCATGTCCATCACGATCATTTCATTGATTCCGCGCCGGATACCAACTGGCATTCCTGCAT
>DWYY01000179.1 GCA_019118445.1 Candidatus Eisenbergiella merdipullorum
GCAGCCTTGGTCAGGCTGGAGCAGATGACGGATTTTGCCAGCGTCCGTGCGTTTTCCTTTGTATCCGCATGAATCACATGGCATTCAAACAGGGCCGTAGCTCCCTCTCCGTCTCCCGCCAGCATCTTCGAAAGCGAAATGTTCACCTCATGCAGGGCCTCGCAGAACGTGCGGTAATCCTCATTTTTCTCCGTGATCTCCTCATTGCCCGCACAGCCGTTGGCAAGCACCAGCAGCGTATCGTTGGTGGAGGTATCCCCGTCCACGGAGATCATGTTGAAGGTATCCACCACATCCGCGCTCAGCGCTTCCTGCAGAAGCTCCCTGGAAATCGCCGCGTCCGTAGTCACAAATCCCAGCATGGTGCACATGTTGGGGTGGATCATTCCGCTTCCCTTCGCCATGCCGCCGATGGTTACCGTCTTTCCGGAAAGTTCCACGGTAACCGCCACCTGCTTGGAATGGGTATCCGTGGTCATGATGGCCTCCGCCGCCTCCCGGCCTGCATCCTCCTTATCGGAAAGCACTCCTGCCAGCGCCTTCACGCCCGCCGTGATCCGGTCCATGGGAAGCTGCATGCCGATCACGCCCGTGGAAGCCACAAGAACGGAATCTTCAGGAATCCCCAGCGCCTCCGCCGCCGCCTGGGCAGTCTGTCTGCAGTATTCCCTTCCCTGCGCTCCCGTACAGGCGTTTGCGATCCCGGAATTGACCACCACCGCATGGACTGCAGGCGCTGTTTCCACGATCTCGCGGTCCCACACCACCGGCGCCGCCTTCACCACGTTGCTGGTGAACACGCCTGCCGCCCTGCATGCCGTGCGGCTGTACACCATCGCCATATCTTTCCTGTTCTGATATTTGACCTGCGCCTCAACGCCTGCCGCCTCAAATCCCTTCGCCGCGGTCACCCCGCCCGTGATGTGTTTCATATCAACCTCTTTCTTGCCGCCAGAAGCGGCATTAAACTATTCATTAAACCGCTCTATGTTCTTTTCATTCAGGACAAAATCATAATAATTCAGGTCCTCGCGCTTCGTCCAGCCGATGGTGCGCCAGAACATGTTGCCGATGTCGTTCCTGGTAAAGGCGATCAGGGAAACCTTGCTGATGTTCTCCTTTTTCAGGGCATTCATGCAAAATACCACCATGGACTTCCCGATGCCGCGCATCCGGTATTCCGGGTCCACACAGACATGGTACAGACAGCCCCTGCGTCCATCATGTCCGCACAGGATCGCGCCGACCACTTTTCCATCTTCAACCGCGACCACGCTGGTGTCTGGATTCCTTTGCAGGAAGCGCTCCACACCTTCCCTGGAATCATCAATGCTCCGGATGGAAAAGCCCTTGATCTTATGCCACAGGGCGCTTACGTTTTCGTAATCTTCTATTGTCATCTTTCGCAGCATATGCGTTTTCCTCCTTCCGGCAGAACCCTTAGCAGTTTACGCTTCCGCCGCGCATCTGTCAATCCCTTCCGCTTTTCCGGCCAGGACCCAGGATGATCTGCCACGCTTCCACAAGACGCGGAAGCGACCACGCCGCATTTGCCGGACTGGTGGAAGGAAGACGCACTGCCTCCAGTCCCGTATCCTGCAGACAGTATTTCTCATAAAGCCGGAATGCTGTTCCGCCGTTTGCATAGACGGCCCGGATATGCGTTTTCTGTAAAAGGCCGGCGATATCGTTCGCCTTCACATTTCGGATGGAGCTGTCGCTGGAGCCTGTGATCTCACAGGAAGCGACTACATCCCAGACAGCGATGCCGTTTTTCAGAAGCATTTTTTTCTTCTCCGCAATGGTTTCCGGGATCTCGCTCCGTGTGAGCGCCGCGATCACCTTCCAGAACCGGTTCTGCGGATGTCCATAATAAAAATGCTGCTCCCGGCTTTTCACCGAGGGAAAAGTCCCCAGGATCAGGATTTCGGAATCCGCATCGTATACCGGCCCAAATTCATGTACCACAAACTGATTTTCCATGACAGCTTCCGCCTTCTTACGGGAACAGCGGGACCAGCGTAAGGCCCGTCTCTTCCGGGAGGCCGAACATCAAGTTCATGTTCTGCACAGCCTGCCCTGCTGCTCCCTTCACCAGGTTGTCCATCGCGCCCATCATGATGATACGTCCCGTGCGTTCATCGATCTTGAAGTTCACGTCCACATAGTTGCTCCCTTCCACCCATCGGGTCTCCGGGCACACGCCAGGCTCCAGGACGCGCACGAAGCGCTCGGATGCATAATATTTTTCATAGGCTGCGCGCACTTCTTCGGCGGAAGGCAGGCAGCCGTCCTTTTTCTTTAAGGAAGCGTAAGCCGTGATCAGGATCCCTCTGTTCATCGGCACCAGATGGGGCGTGAAATTCAGTACCACAGCTTCCCCCGCCGCGTAGGAAAGCTGCTCCTCGATCTCCGGCGTATGCCTGTGGGCCGCCACACCGTAAGCCTTGATGTTTTCGTTCACTTCACAGAACAGGTTTGCCACCTTCGCTCCCCTGCCCGCGCCGGAGGTGCCGCTCTTGGCGTCAATGATGATGGTGGACGGCTCGATCAGGCCTTCCTTTAATAAAGGATAGATCGACAGCGTGGAGCAGGTGGGATAACAGCCGGGGTTAGCCACCAGACGAGCGCCCTTTACCGCCTCTCTGTTGATCTCGCACAGCCCGTAGACCGCCTCTTTCAGGTACTGCGGAGCGGCATGGGTGATGCCGTACCATTTTTCATAGACCTCCACATCCTTCAGCCTGAAATCCGCGCTCAGGTCCACGATCTTCGTCTGAGACAGGATCCTGTCATTCACCAGGGAAGCACACAAGCCCTGAGGCGTCGCCGTGAAGATCACGTCCGCCTTTTCTGCCAGTTCTTCCATATTGTCATCCATGCAGGACGCATCCACCAGCTCGAACATGTTCCGGTAAACATCCGCATATTTCTGATCGATATAACTTCTGGAGCCATACCAGACGATCTCCGCCTGCGGATGCCCGAGAAGCAGCCTGACCAGCTCTCCTCCGGCATATCCCGTTGCTCCGATGATCCCAACTTTTATCATCCGTCTATCCTTCCTTTCCTTCTTCCGCCTTTTTAGCCCGTTTTCTCCGCCGCTGTGCCTGTCTTACGGCAGAATGGCAATTATATTTCAGTATAATCAGAAAAAACTGCGCTGACAATATCTTTTCCTGTAGTTTCGTACTTTCTTTGCGGCAGTTCTTCTTCATTTCGCATAATTATACGTCTTTATCGCATATTATGCAATACTTATTTTCATTTTCTGTATATATTGACGGAAACATGCCGCTTATGATGCATATTTTTTCACTTGCAAAGCCAGTTGTTTTGTTGTATATTAGTCAGGAGAAATTCGGGAAGAACGCAGTCCGCACCGGAGAACGGAGCCGGATGTTCTTTGCGATCGAAATGCCATCTGCTGCGGCAGAAAAAGGAGGAAAAAATGAAGGAAAAAGTAATTCTCGCCTATTCCGGCGGACTTGACACCACGGCGATCATCCCGTGGCTGAAGGAAAATTTTGATTATGAAGTGATCTGCGTCTGCATTGACTGCGGCCAGGGAGAAGAACTGGACGGCCTGGAGGAACGTGCAAAATCCTGCGGCGCTTCCAAGCTGTATATCCTTGACGTAGTGGATGAGTTCTGCGACGAATACATCATGCCCTGTGTAAAGGCGCACGCCGTCTATGAAAACAAATATCTGCTGGGCACCTCCATGGCAAGGCCTCTGATCGCAAAGAAGCTGGTGGAAGTTGCCCGGAAGGAAGGCGCTGTCGCCATCTGCCACGGCGCTACCGGTAAGGGAAATGACCAGATCCGTTTCGAGCTGGGCATCAAGGCCCTTGCCCCGGATATCAAGATCATCGCCGCCTGGAGAAGCGACAAGTGGACCATGGATTCCCGTGAATCCGAGATCGAATACTGCAAGGCTCACGGCATCGACCTTCCGTTCTCCGCAGATTCCAGCTACAGCCGCGACAGGAACCTCTGGCACATCAGCCACGAAGGACTGGAGCTTGAGGACCCGGCCAACGAGCCCAACTATGATCATCTGCTGGTTCTGGGAACCACTCCGGAAAAGGCTCCAGACGAGGACGAGTATGTGACCATGACCTTTGAAAAAGGCACGCCCACTTCCATCAACGGAGAAAAAATGAAGGTTTCCGACATCATCCGCAAGCTGAACGAACTGGGCGGAAAGCACGGCATCGGCATCGTTGACATCGTGGAAAACCGCGTTGTGGGAATGAAATCCCGCGGCGTTTATGAAACCCCCGGCGGAACCATCCTTTATGAAGCGCACCAGCAGCTCGAGGAACTGATCCTCGACCGCGAGACCACCACCATGAAGCTGGATATGGGCAACAAGTTCGCGCAGATCGTATACGAAGGAAAATGGTTCACCCCTCTGCGCGAGGCGGTGCAGGCATTCATTGAAAAGACCCAGGAATATGTGACCGGCGAAGTGAAGTTCAAGCTCTATAAGGGCAACATCATCAAGGCGGGTACCACCTCTCCTTATTCCCTGTACAACGAGTCCATCGCTTCCTTCACGACCGGCGATCTGTATGACCATCATGACGCGGAAGGCTTTATCAATCTGTTCGGCCTTTCTTCCAAGGTACGCGCCATGAAGCACCAGGAGCTGGAGGCAGCAAAAAAGAACGCTCCGCAGAAATAAACCCTGACCGCAGCCTACTGTTACAGCGGATGACGCGCCATGCGCCATCCGCTTTTTTTCCTGAGTTACAGCCCGCCCGTCCCGCAGGGACAAAAGCGGGTCAAACTGCATCTTTCCGGCAGAAAAAGGAGAATTTCGATATGAATGTTATTTTCATTCTGGCGCTTTATGCTATAATAATCAATATAGTGGGTTTTGCTGAAATGGGGATCGACAAGCGCCGTGCCAGAAAAGGGGCCTACCGGATCCCGGAAGCCAATCTCTTCCTCACCGCGCTTGTTGGCGGAAGCATCGGCTGCATCATCGGGATGTATGCCTTCCGGCATAAGACCAGACACAGAAGCTTCGTTTTCGGCATGCCCGCCATCTTGATCGTGCAGCTGGCAATCCTGGGGTTCCTTATCTTTGCCGCTCCGATCCGCTTCACTTTCATGTAAACCGGAATTCATCATGCCGCCTGCGGCGGCAGAAAGTAGGTAGTTATGCATCTTGCGGTATGTGACGATAACATCGCGGACAGAAAACAAATGGAACGGCTCCTCGGCCGCGAATCCGACCGGAGGCTGAACACTACAGGCGTTTTGTATGTAGATTCCTTCGGGAACAAAAACGCCATTCTCACCACGCCCATGATCTATGACGGGCTTTTTATCGATATGACGGAAGATGGCAATGACGCCGTTGAGATCGCAAATAAGCTGCGTGCAGACGGGAATCAGCTCCCCATCGTATTCTGCTGTTCCAAGATTGATTACCGGCAGTCCCCCAATCTTCCTGATAACAGTTTTTTCCTGGACAAGCCGATCGATCCTGACGCGCTTTCCGCCATGTGCGACCAGCTTCTCTCCATCAAAGGAAGTCAGGTAAAACGGTATGAACTGCGTTCCCTTACGGATACCTTTTATCTGGAGGAAAAGGATATCATGTATGCATGGCCGGAAGACCGGGATCGGATGACCTCCATCCATCTCGCAGACGGAAGCGAAAGGACCTCGGCATCCGGCTTCCTGAGTTTCTGCGCGAATCTGGGCTTCGATGTGGACAGCTCCAACCGCGGCATCCTCAAGGCGGATATCGGTTATATCCGTTTTGACCCGACAAAATGCCTCGCCATGATCGGGAGCGTCTATGCCGTTAACCTGAGATATGTGTCAAAGATCGGATTTTTTAATCTGACCATGACCGACGGACATAAATTCAGGATTGCCCCGTCCAGCCGCAGGAAACTTCTGGATGTAAAGAACGCGATAAAGGATTGACACACCCCTTTTTCCGGCGGCCGCTTTCCCGGAAGTAAGTATGTTGTTTTTGTGTAAGTACCGCACTTTCATGTGCGTACTTGTTTTTTCTTCCAAACCTATTATGATGATAATACAGGCAGAGGAAGGCTGATCTGCCAATAGAAAAAAGGAGTGATGATCATGACAAAAAATCTGGGCGTAAAACCCTATCTGTTCCCCATGCCGACTTATATGATCGGCACTTACAATGAAGACGACACTATCGATGTGATGATGATGGCCTGGGGCGGGATCTGTGCTGAGGATATGGTCGCTCTGAACCTGGAGGCCGAGCACAAGACCGTAGCCAACCTTGAAACGCGCAAAGCCTTCACACTCGCCGTCCCCGGAACGGATACCCTGCGGGAATCTGATTTCCTCGGAATCGCTACTGCCAACAAGATGGCGGACAAATTTGAACGCACCGGACTTCACGCTGTCAAGAGCGAGCGGGTGGATGCGCCTGTCATTACCGAATATCCGCTCACCCTGGAATGTGAAGTCGTGGAGATGCAGACACAGCCTTACGGCCTGCGCGTTCTCGGAAAGATCGTCAACGTGATCGCTGACGAAAAGGTACTGGATGATGCCGGAAAGATCGATGCCGGAAAGCTCCAGGCTTTCGTCTTCGACCAGATGCAGAACGGCTACTATGCGATCGGCGAAAAAGTCGGCCAGGCATGGCACAGCGGCGCGGATTTGATGAAAAAATAAGGGGAATGGCCCTGCAGGGCTGAGCTCCACAGGGCTGTTTCTTTTTAGATACGTGTTGCAGCTTTGCTTTCATTCTGTCTGTGGATCAAAATTGCAGCAGTTTATTGATTTATGTGCTCCTCCAAGATATAAGCCAAACCAAATTTTTTGTACCCTATTGATTCAGCTAAAACAATTGAAGCGATATTACTAGCATTACATTCCCACTGTGGGCAAATGCAACGCTCAATTAGATGATGAGTTGCTAATGCTGCTGTACATTTTGCATAGCCTTTTCTTCGTTCCTGAGGCAAGGTTTCAATTCCGGTATGCTGAATAACATCTTCCATATATGGCATATCTGGTGCATCACATACAGAAACCAATGCTCCATTCACGAAATATCCAACAAAGTATTCTTTGGCCGCCTTTTCGTTAAAATAATCTTTGAGCCATCCATTCGGATCAGCAGCAGGAGATACTGCGCGGAAGAATGCTTCATAGCAGGAATAATCTGATCGGTTTAGAATTCTCGCATTGCCATAGTCAGTTATATATTCTTTTCCAAAAATCATAAGCTGCATTTTCTTGAGCCGATGCATACCGCCTGCGGTAGCCAGAATATCCTCCGCGTCCATCCCTCGCAAGGGTTCAAAAAATGATGCATATTGCGGCGCATAGGAAACCACGCACAAGTTTTCTTTGCATAAAATATAAATGGTGTATTTGCACCCAAATCCTTTTACTTCCTGATCGCGGGCTTCTGTGCATATAAAATGCGTCCCCTGTGACAGCCCTTCCAAATCCGTGCCACAAAATTGGGAATAAAACCGGTTTGTAATTTTGTCTATCTCTTTCTCGTCCATCTGTTGTTTCACTGTTCGTCATACTCCTGTTTGATGTAGCTGTTCCATTCGTCGGCCCTATAGTCACACCATACCGTCCAAAGGGCGGCATCCGTATTCAATGCTTTCATTTCTTCCGATCTGTTGTCCATCCAAAGGTCACCGCATAAACCAATGGCAAATGTCTTGCCACCATAGGTGATTTTCTCGAAACACTGACCTTCCCGATAGTGATCGTCCATCTTAGTGTACTCCTTCCATCCGATGCTGACCCGATGGAACACATGAACAATTTTGCCTGCCGCGCTAAGAAAAATCTGACTGCTGTATAAGGCATTTTCAATCGCTTGTTAATTATACGCAATATCTCCGGTCTTTACTGGTGCAGAAGCTAATGTAATTCTCATCATGATCGGTTCAAATTTTGCATTTCGTGAATAATCATCGCTTTCTCTCCTGTTGGTTACACTTATTCACATACTTTTCTTGATAGTCCAAAATCTCTTTACAAGGGTATTCCGGGCATTTGTTGCAAGCATCTATACCATGCTCCATGCAACATTTTGAGAAGGGACAATCCTCACACAGTTCATATACTTTCTTTGATCTGCCACCATCGCAGTTAAATTTTTCAAGAGGAATGTCGAGTCCAAATCTCTCTTTATAAAAACGCTGAGACTGTCTGCGCAAATCATCATCATTTGTCTGTGTTGCAATATAAGTAATGCACTTTGAGCAATCATGTCCGCAGTAACACGGCATAGCGAATAGTTTGCTAATCCGATAGGTACTGTCTATGATTCTTGTTGTTTTATCCCAACGGTCGGACAACGGAAAATATACTCCGTCTTTTGCCTTTTCTCCAAAATCCCAAAGTCCACTTTCGTTTCGGTTGGCATTGAGCCAGTCCATAACAAAATTAAGTTTATCTTTCGCTTTATCATAGCGGGATAAAACCTCTATTGCCGCAATATAGCAGCTTGACTTTCGTGAGGCGAATACTTCTGGAAGCTGATTCAGAGGCTGGTCATATATGTAGTACATTCCATCCGGCTTCGATAAGTAATAATCTAAAAACAAATCTTCTGTTTTCGGTGATAATACTTTTGGAAGCAACGCAGCGTGATAGAACATACCAAATCCAGTTTCAAACCCACTCTTGGGTTTCCGTCCTTTCCACTCAGTAAATGCAGCAATATCATCAGCTACGCTGTAACTACCGCCGGAAAAAGCTTTTTCAACGATTTCTGCCCATTGGTATGCCACTTCAAGAGCAGTTTTATTTTGCGGCTCAAAGATCCGTAACCAAGCTGCCAACATGAGCTTTTCAAAGAAAGACCATTCATGTTTCTTTTCGGAGTAATCGTCAATAGCCAGCTCTCCTTTAATGCATTGCTCCATTCGTCTCAACACAATCCGTATGACTTCGTCTTCTGCTGTATATCCCAGATAATAAAGTCTTCGTATTGCCTGCTCTGTTGTATAGCTTTTGCCCGAAACAGGACGGCTCAACGCATGGAAATTTCCCCATAATCCATCTTCCCGCCGCTGTGAAAGTATTTGATCTACCCATTTACCATTTCTATAGTTTTGCATAACTCACCGCCTCTATTTCCTAAAAGCAAATCACTTTCCGGTCTTAATCATTACAATGAGCTCTTCCTCGGTCTGGCATTTGTCGTAGTCCCCAACAAACTGACCTTCATAGTAATACACAATGCCGTTATCCTTGTTTCTAAGGAGGCATTTTTCAAGCTCCTCCATGACGTACCTCTCACAAACTCCGCAAAGGCATGAATACAGGGCTTATCGAGCATACATCCAGTATAAGGAATTCAGAACATTCCCAACAGCCGTTCAGCCCTTTTTCTTTACAACAGTTATAGTTTTTGCACCAGCCGTGACTTTCACAGCCCCGTCTTGGCAACCTACACAAACCCGCAATATGCAATGGATTTCATTGCAGAGCAGCCTCCCATTCTTCTATGAACTGTTTGGTTTGATTGATTGCTTTCTTAGAGACTGTTCATCGCTCACAGCATTTGCGGCAACCTCAAAGAGTTTGTCGCTGAGCTGCAATTATCCCTTGTTGCCAGAAAATATGGCCATACGCCATCAAATCATGCCTAAGTGCTTCAATGCCTCCTTGATTGCTTTTTCTTTATCCGACGGGCATTGGGGATGTTTAGCGTCCTCAGACTTCGGTTTATTGTAATTCTCACGCTCGATGATACCGCACTGCTGTTTTACCTGTGTGATATACAAGCTGCTGACTTTCAAGCCGCTATACTCCAGCACATTATCTTAAATCTCCTGATAGGTGGCTTTCTTCTCCGCATCGGTCAAATCAAGTTCGACCATATCCAAGTTAATCTCGATATGTTGCTTTTGTATTGAGTTTGGACAAAAGTACTACTGTCTCCACATTCCCCGTATATCGTGATTGCTTGAATATCTTTCCCTTACAAATTCGTGTAATCACATAGAATGCAGGAAATACAACGTTTCTTGTGAATCCCATGATAGGATTTTACCACATTTTCACATCTGTTCACACAGGA
>DWYY01000180.1 GCA_019118445.1 Candidatus Eisenbergiella merdipullorum
CTACAGCGATGTCCGGATCGTTCCAGATCAGGCCGCCCTCATCGTTCGGATGGTAAAAATCCGTACATTTATAAGCGAACTCTGCCTCATCAGACAGCACCAGAAAACCATGCGCGAAATGCTCCGGGATGAAAAACTGCTTCTTGTTTTCTTCAGACAGGAGCACCCCGTGCCACTTTCCAAAGGTAGGGGAACCCTCCCTTAAATCCACAGCCACATCGAACACTTCCCCCTTCAGGACGCGAACCAGCTTCGCCTGAGGGAAGCTGATCTGGAAATGCAGCCCTCTCAGCACTCCCTTTCTGGAAGAGGACTGGTTGTCCTGCACGAAGACCGGATCGATCCCCGCCGCCTTATAAGCCTCGTAATGATAGGTTTCCATAAAATAGCCGCGTTCATCCACGAAAACCGTCGGTGTGACCACCTTCAGGCCTTCGATCTCACATGTTTCTACCGTTATCTTTCCCATTTCTTTCGATCTTCTCCTTCACTTTCACAGAAGAAAGGGCTGTCTACAGCCCCCTTTTTTCTCCTTATAGGCCGTTTGCCACTTCCACCAGATATTTTCCGTAATTGGTCTTCATCAGAGGCTCCGCCAGCTTCAGAAGCTGTTCTCTCGTAATGAAACCGCGGCGGTAGGCGATCTCCTCGATGCAGGACACATACAGCCCCTGCCGCTTCTGGACAGCCGCCACATAATCGGAGGCGTCAAGCAGGGAATCATGGCTTCCGGTATCCAGCCAGGCAAAACCTCTGCCCAGGGTCTCCACCATAAGATCGCCCCTGCGCAGATATTCGTTGTTCACGGCGGTGATCTCCAGCTCTCCCCTTGCGGAAGGCTTCACGTTCTTCGCGATCTCCACCACGTCGTTATCATAGAAATAGAGCCCCGGCACCGCGTAATTGCTCTTAGGCTGCTCCGGCTTTTCCTCGATGGAAAGGGCTTTGCCATTTTCATCAAATTCCACCACGCCGTATTCTCTGGGATCGCGGACATAATAGCCGAAGATCGTGGCTCCCTTTTCTCTCGCGGCCACCATGCGGAGCACTTTGGAAAAACTCTGGCCATAGAAAATATTGTCTCCCAGCACCAGCGCCACCCGGTCAGACCCGATGAACTTTTCCCCGATGAGAAACGCTTCGGCAAGCCCGCGCGGCTGTTCCTGCACAGCGTAGGAGAGCGATAGGCCAAGCTGCTCCCCTGTCCCGAACAGCTCCTGGAATACGGGCAGATCCCGAGGCGTGGAAATGATCAGGATCTCGCGGATATCCGCAAGCATCAGAGTGGAAAGGGGATAATAGATCATCGGCTTGTCATACACCGGCATGATCTGCTTTGATATTGCCTTGGTGAGCGGATACAGTCTGGTTCCGCTTCCACCCGCAAGTATGATACCCTTCATGGTAACCTCCATTCTTCATGCGTAGCAGCGCGTCAGTCATGGCGCTTGTCAGTTTACTTTCCGGTATGGTACATTGCTTCGTAATATTTCTGATAGTCCCCGCTGGTCACGTTCTTCATCCAGTCCTCATGCTCAAAGTACCAGGCAATGGTCTTCTTGATGCCGTCAGCGAACATGGTCTCCGGCTCCCAGCCGATCTCCGCGCGGATCTTATCAGGCGCAATGGCATAACGGCGGTCATGGCCTTTGCGGTCCTCCACGTAAGTGATCAGATTGTCGTTCACCAAAGCCTTCCGGGGATCGGAGTCCGGAAGCATTTCTCTCAAGGTATCAAGGATGATATGGATGATCTCAATGTTCTGCTTTTCGTTGTGTCCGCCGACATTGTAGGTTTCAAACAGCCGTCCTTTTTCCTGCACCATATCAATGGCCTTCGCGTGATCCTCCACATACAGCCAGTCACGCACGTTTTTTCCATCCCCGTAAACAGGCAGCTTCCTGCCATGAAGCGCATTGTTGATGATCAGCGGGATCAGCTTCTCCGGGAACTGATAAGGGCCGTAATTGTTGGAACAGTTGGTGATATTCGCCGGGAAATGATAAGTATCCATATACGCCTTCACCAGCATGTCCGAGCCCGCCTTGCTTGCGGAGTAGGGGCTGTGGGGCGCATAGGGCGTGGTCTCATAAAAATATTCGCCCTCCTTCTCCAGAGAACCGTAAACTTCATCGGTAGAGACATGGAGGAATTTCTTATCCTCTTTAAAGCTCCCGTCCTCCTTCTCCCAGGCCGCTTTCGCGCAGTTGAGCATCACCGCCGTGCCCAGCACATTGGTCTGTACAAAAATTTCCGGATTTCTGATGCTTCTGTCAACATGGCTTTCCGCTGCGAAATGTACCACCCGGTCGATATCATTTTCAGCAAAAATCTTTTCAATGGCTTCCTTATCGCAGATATTGGCACGGATGAAGGTATAGTTTTCCCTTCCCTCCACATCCTTCAGATTCTCCAGATTGCCCGCATAGGTCAGGGCGTCCACGTTGATGATGCGGATCTCATCCCCGTATTTTTTAAACATATAATGGATATAATTGGAGCCGATGAATCCGGCGCCGCCCGTTACCAGATAGGTTCTCATATCTTCCTCCAGATTTTCTCTTATTTTTGTAATAGTATAACACATAATTCCTGATTTACCAAACAAAACCTGACTAATATCCCAGATAGCTGATATTCAGATCCACGTTTCCACTGATGCCGTCGATCTTTCCTGTGCTGGAATACTGCCACATCTCATACCTGCCGTTATAGGTAGGCGCGGCGGCATACTGAGCCAGCCAGATATTATAGCTGCCGAAACTTCCGGTGTTCATCTTACTTCCCAGCCAGGTCTTATTGGCATAAACGCCCGCGGTATATCCGCTGTCGCGGATGGTCTCGCAGAAGGCGTTCACCACCTCGGTACGCGTCGCACTGCTGATCCCGTCCGCCCTTCCTCCTGCCGCTTCCACATCGATAAATACGGGATAGGAAATCTTATAACCGGAGATCAGGGAAAGCACCATGGATGCCTCCTCCACCGCTTCCACCCGGTTGACGGCCTGGGAAAAGAAATAGATGCCCACCTTCAGGCCTGCCGCAGCAGCGCCCTGGATGTTGGCCCTGAATTTCGAGTCCTCGATCATCGCGCCGGAGGAAGAACCTCTGTATCCGCAGCGGATGATGACGAAGGACACGCCGGAATTCTTCACCTTCGTCCAATCAATGCTTCCATTATGCCTGGACACATCGATGCCCAGGACTCCGGAACCGCCGCTTAACGCGCCGTCTTCTCCGAAATCATACTGAACGCCCTGAATGACCTGCTTTCCCGTCACCTTATTTCCATTCTTGTCAAAGTAATAGCGTTTTCCGTCAATCGTCTGCCAGCCGGTATATTTGTATTCCGCATTTTCGTTCAGCCGGTAGAAAACATCATACTTGTAATAATCGGCAACCACAGCCTCTACATATTTTCCTTCGCTGTTTTTGATATATAACTGTCTGCCTTCTTTATCCTTCAAGAGAGTTGTAGTGTCTTCCTCTGCCTTTCCGCCCGTCACCGTTACCTCACAGACCGCCTTTTGGGAAGTATCTTCCGAGCTGCAGGCCGTAATGGTCGCCTTGCCTGCTTTCACCGCTTTGATGACGCCATCTCCATGTTCTGTCACGGTCACAATGGAAGGATCCGAAGTGTACCACAGACAGCCCGTATAACCGGTGGTGTCGATCGTCGGGTTCAGCTTCAGGCTTTCCCCCACTTTTAATGTCACCTTCGTCTGATCCAGGGTGATTCCTTTTACTTCCGCCGCAGTAACCGTGAGTTTTGCCGTTTTGGTCTGGGTCTCACCGCCCGAGAAGGTCACCTTCACGGTAAGCTCCGTGGTTCCGGAACGGATCGCTCTGATATTCCCATTTTCATCCACAGCTGCGTATTCGGCGTCGGCGATGGAAAACGTTTTGGAGGATACGTTTCCTGTCGTCTGAAGGTCAGCCGCTTTCGTTTCCCCTGCCGTGAGTTTCATTTCGTTCAAAGTCACCGTATTGGATGCGTCTGCCGTCACCGTAAAGGTAATGGAATGACTGATACTGCCATTTTTTTGAGACACCGCCGTTATTGTCGCGCTTCCCACTTCTTTACAGGTCACCCTTCCGTTTCCGTCCACACTTGCGATCCCCGTATCGGAAGAAGACCAGGTCACTGATGCGTCCGCGCCGGAAGGCTCGGCCGCAATGGAAAGCTGCACGGTTTCCCCCTTCTTTGCACTGGCAGAGCCGGTGATCTTAATGCCGGTAAGCGTCACTTCCGCCGCTTTCACCTCAATTTCCTTCGTTGCCTCTATGCCGCCTGCTTCCGCGGTGATGACCACCTTACCTGCAGCCACGCCGGTCACCCTGCCGTTATCCACCGTCGCAATGCCGGTATTCGAGGAAGACCAGGAAATGCCGCTGTAGGAGGCGTCAGAAGGACTCACGGAGGCGCTGAGACTGATGCCCGCGCCCACCGTCACGGATGAATCCCCGGAAATGGAAACGTTCTCCACTTTTTTCTCCGCCGCAGAAACACTCACCGATACCGCGGCGGTGTGACCGCCGTCATTGGTTTTCACCGTGATAACAGTGCTTCCCGCGCCTTTGAAGGAAACATGTCCGCTTCCGTTAACCTCAGCCACGTTCCCGTTATCGGAAGAAAAGCTCACGCCCTTATCCGATGCATTGTCCGGACTGACCGTCACGCTGATGTCCGCGCTCCCTCCGACCGTGCCCTTCAGGTCAGACGGGCTTGCGGAAACGCCCGTCACCGCCACCGTTTCCGGTCCGGGATCCGGCTCAGACGGAGGCTGGGTGGATGGCTCCTCTGTCTGAGCAGACGGTTCCTCTGTCTGCGTGGACGGTTCCGTGGCCGCGGTCAGCGTCAGGACCGCCGCAGTGGACTTCGCCGGTGTTTTCAGAAGGCTGCCATCCTCCCTGATCCCTGCGAACAGGGCAAAAGACAGGCCCGCTGTCTGAGAAGGGTCAGGAATCTCCTCTTTCTTTACTTCTATGTACAGGCTGCCCTCATCCCCGATGGGCGTCCGGGTGGATTCCACCCATTCTACCGTATCCTGCAGTGTGGATTCCACCTGCGTCTTGATCTCCGTGTCTTCCGCCGCCGCGTTCACCTCTGATTCGCTTTTGATCTCATCTGCGACATCGATCTTTTCATATGCGATCTGATTTTTAACGGTTACGCTCTGCGCGCCCTCCGGCAGGACATACCCCTCCAGATCCTCCGGCCCCGTAACCTCCACGGTATAATTTCCTCCGGTGATCCCAGTCAGATAGATGATGCCGTCTTCATCGTCATCCGTTTTATGATAAGTCTCATCCGGTCCCTTAACCTCCACTTCAAAGGCCACGTAAGGGATCAGCTTTCCGGTTTCCCGATTGACGAACTTGATCTTCAGGTCCTTTTCCACGGAAGTCATGTTTAAACCGACCTGAATATCGGAAACAACATCTTTTTCTTCATATTCCGGCGCCTCCTCTGCCTGCTCCGCAGCCTGCTGCCTCGCAAGCAGCCCGTCCGCGACAGCGAGGAACGTGCTCTCATCCGCCACTGAGATCCGGGAAAGCTCTTCTCCCACGGCGGAAAAAGAAGCGACCTGCCGGTCCTGTGCACGCGCAGACAGCACAAAAGAAAAGGTAAATATGGCAAAAAAGCAGACTGCTGCCCCCGTCAGGCCGATCACCCTGTCCATGGGGGAAAGTCCCTTCAGGAACGCGGCAAATCCGTTTTCCTTCCTTCTGCGCTTTCCCCGCCGCTTCTGTCCGCCCGCGCGGCGGGAAGAAGCGGCATACCGGTCACGTCTGGCATGTGCCGCCTGCTTTCCAGCCAAGGATGCTTTTCCGCTGGCAGATGCCTTTCGATGGGCCGATCTTTCCTGCGTTTCCGCACTGCGGACAGCGCTCATATGCGTTGCTTCCTTCCGCAGGCTTTTCTCCGTTTTCATGGCAGGAAGCTGTGACGCCGTTTCCGTCAGATCCTGCGTTTCCTCAAAATCGTCCTCGCTGATCTCCCAGCCTTCCAGAAAGGCTTGCTGCAAATCGTCGGTCTTTTTCGACATTTCTCCCTGTCCCTGTTCTCTTTCGGTCATAGTTCTCTCCCATTTTTATCGTAAACAGATCAGACGACATCCGGCATACAAAAACCGGCTGTTTCTGACTCTTTCTTCCGTAATGTGTACGCCCAGTATAGCACAGAACGCTTTCCTTCTTCAACATCTCCTTTGCGGATTCGGGCCTTTCCTTTCTTAATCTTCTCTTAAAAATATCCCTTTTTGTCGAACGCTTTTTCTTGCTGGAGAAGGAAGGATGTGCCAGAATGAGTATAACTTTAAAGGAGGAAACTGCCATGATGTACATCCATTACTGTAAATACTGCCGCCGCATCCACATCCTGAACGGACACAAGGCATACTGCCCGGCCTGCAGCGGAAAGCTGACGGAGCTTGACATTTCCTATCTGAAATATGTGAACCTGACCCGTGCGGAACGACTCGCCCTGAAGGAAAAATGTGCCGATGAAAAAAGCCTTCGGGAGCTTTCCGTGGAATACCGCAGGCGCCGCAAAGACAAGTGGTTCCAGCCGGCCTCTCCGGCCCGGACGGCTTCCGCTACAGATAATAAATCAGCATCCCGGCCAGAATACAGCCCACACCTGCAAGTTTCCGTTTCGTGATCCGCTCTTTAAAAAACAGACGGCTGAGGAAAAGAACGAATACATAGCCTAAGGACTCCATCACAGGGCCGTTCAGGAAGGACAATCCTCTCAGCCCGCAGATATTCAGCGCCGTGGAACACAGGAGCAGAAAATAGCCGCCCATGACCCAGGGGTTCAGATATTCCCGGATCAGGGAAGGCCAGACGCGCATCGCTCCCTTTTTCAGGAGCACCTGGGAAAAAGAGGCCGCCAGCACTCCGGCGAGCAGGAAACCATAGTAAACAAATTCGTTTTCACCCATTGTTCCCTTCTCCTTTCTCTCCGCTGTTGACGATCGTTGTGCCCGCGATGACAAGCGTCACGCCGATAACATTTTTGACCGTCACCCGGTCATGGAACAGGACCACCGCCCAGATCATGGACCAGAGGAGAGCCATCGCCCGGTTGGTATAGGCTACGGACAGCTCGAATTTTTTGATCATCTGCTGCCAGAGAAGGGCATATACGCCCAGAACCGTAAGTTCTGCCAGATAAAACAGCAGAAACGGAACAGAAAACGGCTTCTGCCCGCTCGCAAGCTTCGCCATCACACTGGAAAGAGTATAAATGATGATCACTGCCTGCAGGATCAGGATATCCTTCGCCCTGAGCCTTTTTTTCACCTGTTTCTTTTCCGTCATAACCTCCTCCATTCCGGGGCGCTTTTTCCCCGCAGCCATTTACAACATATCACAGGAAGATGCGTTTTTCAATGATTTCCCTGCGGCCGCCGGCATACCGCATTTTATAATATGAAAAATCTGTTACCTCATGGACAGGCCGCAGGAGAAATGGTAGTATTATGAAAGAAAGAAACGAAAAAACAAGGCCGGAGCGGCCTTTGTTCCGATATGGAGGCAGATATGACAGACAACAACAGACCGGCCCGGAAGCCTGACGGGATCAGGCAGGAGGGGGATGTTTCTCTTTTTGAGGAGGAAGAACTGCTGGAGGAAGATCTTTTTTCAGAAGAAGAGACCGTCCCGCAGCCCCGCCGCCGTCCGAAATACAGACGGACTGCTTCGCGGGATACCCACAGCAGAAGCAAAACGCACTCTGAAAAAAGAAGCAACGCTGGAAGACGGGGGCATAACGCATCCCGCCCTTCCTCCCGGAAAAGGAAACGGCGCCTGGAACGGTCAGATTATATTCATCTTGCGCTTTTCGCGGTGATCCTTCTGATGGTGCTGACTGCGGCTATACGGCTGATCATCTGGAACATTGGTGTGGATTCCGGATATGATCCGAACGCGGATACTTCTGAATTTGATACGGAGCCTCAGGATTATATCCAGCCAATGGATGCAAGCCTTCTGGAAGGACATGAGGACGACGGGATCGATACCATCGTATGTCTGGGAAACGCCCCTTTTTCCGACGACCGGGGAAGCTATGGCCTGGCGACGCTGATCGCGGAGAAATGCAGCGCCACCGTTTATAACTGCGCGTTTCCCGGCTCCTACCTTTCCATGAAATATCAGGATTATTCCGACAGCTACCCGCAGGACGCCCTGAGCCTGTATCTGGTCACCGCATCTCTGTGCGGCGGGGATTTCACGCTGATGGAGCATGCCGCAGGGCTTGTAGAGGACAAGGAAACCACGCACGAGGCCCTTGAAACGCTGGAAAATGTGGATTTTTCCACCGTGGATATGATCGTGATCATGTATGACCTGAGCGACTATATGGACGACCGTCCGGTGATGGACGAAAACAACGACATCAACCTGATCACCTGGAACGGAGCGCTGAACGCCTCCATTCAGCTCATCCAGCAGACCTATCCCTACATCCGCATCGTGGTGCTCTCTCCCTCCTACGGTCAGTTCACCGATGCAGACGGGAATCTGGTGAATGCGGATACGGAAGACCTGGGAAACGGCACCCTTCCGGATTATGTGCTCCATGAGATCAACGTCGCCATGGCGAACGGCGTCAGCATCCTGGATAACTACTACGGTTCGGTCACGGAAAACCAGGCAGCGGAATGTCTGACGGACGGCTACCATCTGAATGAAGCGGGCAGGGAGCGGATCGCCAAACGGTTTGCGGAGAAGATCTTCCTGATTCAGGAGGAGGAATAAAGAAGGGGAAAATGTTTCAGTCCTCTATAAAGAGAACTTCCTTGGTGGAAAATGGCTGATGCAAAGCAGAAGTACTAATGATTTATACATTATGCCTCAGCCAATTATTCCACCATAACAATTTAATAAAATGATATTTATTTCATTTTCCAACAATTATAGATTCAATTCCCAATATATCGGCAATTTTTTTGACGCTTCCAGCATGATGGCCAATCCCTAGCGCATAGTGATGAGTTGGTCCTTCCATAACCCACTTTTTGATAAATGTTTTGGTATCAGGTTCAAATTTTCCTCTGGTATTTGTATTACCTGTAGGCGGGATCGGACCTTTTTCAGAATAACCTTCTCCTATAACAAATTTAAAGCCCCCATCGGCAGTCTGTGTAATTCCCAACATGGTGATCGGTCCCTCTTTGATCTTAAATTCCACAGAAGCTCCATGTCCCGGTTTTCCGTGATATTTGATCAAGCTTCTAAGAACCGGCTTACCTTCCGCAATTGCGATATGATGCGGGCCGTCATGACCGATCAATATACAGTCATCTTTAAAATCCAAGGGGTGGAACTCAGCAAAACTCCCTCCGATATTCAATCGATCCATGATCAGCATTGCAATACATGTTTTCAGATCGTATTCCCCGCACATTGGAACTCCCTGACCGTTTAACAGAGAATTACCAACAATAAAGTTACTCGTGACCTTCTGTGCAAGACTTCCTTCCATTCCCTCATAATAATAGGCAAGTCCGGTCAGATGATACCTTCCCACAAGCCGATCCAAAGCCACTGCGCTTCGAGCCGCTTGGTATAAATCCTCTTCCGTTAATTTTTTTGTCAGCGGGTCAGATTTTGGTTCCGGGATATCAAATTCCTGTCTGATCACATCAATCTTTGCTTTGATTTCTTCTTCTGTCACTTGTTGATACAGGCGTACTGCGTCGTCAATTTCAAGAAGTGGTACATGGATTCCAAAGGCTGCTGTTACTGCTGTTGGATCTGTATGCATATCATACATAGCTTCCATGACATGCCCCATCAATCCAATTCTGGCCCCTTTCAGTGCATGTAACACCTTTCCGATTTCACACCACTCACCGATCGCTTTCTGAACACTTTCATCCTCTGAAAGCATACCGATCACCACATCTGCGACCTTCTTTCCCAACCGCACTGCAACTCCGGTAAATTCCGGTACTGAACAGATATTATCGTTTTCAAGCTGCATAAAAGTGGAGGCTTTACTGTAATCCATCCTTTCCAGAGGCTGAAGAGCAAGAAGAATGACTGGTATCTCTATCTCCCGGATAATCGGTGCAAACACAGAAGAAGTGGCATAAGTGACCATATTACAGAAAATAAGATCCAGATCGTCTTTTTTCATCTGTTTTATTGTTTCAAAGGATTTCTCGCTGGAATCTACCATCCCATAATTTATTACTTCAACTTCATATCCTGCTATTATTTCTATCGCCTTTTCATGATATTTCATCAGTTTTTCATGCAGACCTTCAAACTGTCCCCAATAAATCGCATGGCCTACTGCAAATATTCCTGCTCTTGCAGTTCTCTTTTTCTTCCTCGTTATCATTTTTCCCCTCCTGGTACCTGTTCTTCAGGATGTTTCACAGTCATCTATCATTTTTCGAGTACAATACTTTGCCAGATCAGGCTCCTTCCAACTGTGATTCACTGAATTCGTACCCAATTGCTGGGGCAGCCGATAATCCGGAAGATTATCACGCCAGGTTAATTCTTCGCGGATAGCCTCCAGATATTTAAATCCAAACTCATAGGAAGGAGACACATAATGCCCTTCATCCCACTCATTCCAATTATCGATCATGATCAGCTTACGCCCATAAGAATCAGGCGGCAGACTTTCCGCCCATGCCCTGATTTTTCCAAGCAGCTTTCTCCATTGATCCGGCTGCAGTCGCCACTGTGCTTGCGTCTTCGCCGTTCCATAAATGTCTGGCATGGACTTCAGTCTTGGCCAAGGGTCCCAGGAACAGGAAGCAGTTGAAACAAAATACTCCGGATCGTATTCTTTACGTATCATATGCTGGTACATCTGATGATCTATAACTTCCTGCTGCGTCGGACGCAACGGCATATTCCATCCCCAGCTATAAGAAAAACTGAAGTCATATCCGCGAAGTTTATATTCCTCTATCGGTTTCATATCATTACGACCATATTCTATAGCAAAAATCATTCCGGAAAAGCCATTCCGTCGCGCGATCTCCCTGCACTGATCAAAAGTTTCTGCCTGCGCCCGCGGTGTTTCGAAAGAATCTCTCAACTGATTCTGCGCATCATATACAAAAAGCACTGGTTTGTTGTCAATTTTAAGATAATTTTCCCGTTCAAAATAGTTTTCCATCCAGAATGGCATCAGATTTTCTATCATATCCCGCTTATTGGTTGCAGCCCAGCGATTTTGAGCTTCAAACATGATCGCAAATTTCATCTGACTTCCATATCTTGAATGGAACATTGCTTCATGAAGTGCGTGGCCACAACGCAGATCATTTACAGTTACTGTATGATCTAAATTATCTTTTTTCCTGTACCAGCAATGAATGAAACAGTTTATCCCATGTTCCAACGCCCACTTAAATTCCCAATCCGCCATTTCTGGATTCTCCTCATCGTAATATCCGATAAGGGGAGTACGCTCCGGGTATTCATAAATTTCTGGAAAGCCCTGATGAACCAAGGCGGCTCCTTTTTTCCACGCGCCATAGTAATGTGCAGCAATAATAAAATCGCTGTTTACCAGATCTATTTTCGGGACATAGGAATATAAATGAATATTATACATTTTCTCTTTACCTCCGAGTTAAAAATCAGGATAACGATACTCTATCCCTTAATCGCTCCTAGTGACATATTTTCAAAAAAATATTTCTGATTTAAAATAAAAAATAATATGGGAGGAAGCGAACTAAGTGCCATAAGCGCGAAGATTGCCCCCCAATCATTCCCGGCCGACTCGTTCTGATATGCAAACACTACCAACGTAATCGTCTGCTTTTCACGGGATGGTAAGAATAACTGCGGCCATAGAAAGTCATTCCAAATACTTAATACCCTGACCATAATGTATGTAACCGTAACGGGTTTCAGCATCGGAAAAACGACATAAAAAAAAGCCTGTAAATAATTGCACCCATCTATTTCCGCCGCCTCTGTCATCACTCTTGGTATCGTCTTGATAAATGAGGTAAACAACAAGATTCCCATAACCATTTGAGAGCCGTAAAGCAGAATCATTCCGATACGGGTGTCCATCAAATGCAGGTTCTTCAGCAATTGATATAAGGGAATCAGATTTGTCACTGATGGGATTAATTGAGCAGAAATAAAAAAGAAATAGATAAATTTATATACTCTCCCATCATTTCTGGACAGGGGATAAGCCGCCAGCATCGATAAAATAGTGGATATAAATAAAGAACACACTGTAATGACGATGGAGTTCAGAAATCCACTGTACAAATATTTCTGTTGGAATACTTTTTGAAAATTCCCCAGATATAAAGGTGCGGGCAACATTGTGGAACGCAGGATTTCTGTATTTGTTTTAAAAGCCGAAACAAATATATTAAGCACAGGAAACAGCACAATGATCGTTATAAGATAAATATATATATATTGCGCGATCCGGCCCGGAGTAATACGACGCAGATATCTCTTTCTTGTATTTTTCCAACTTAACTTTCTCTCCATCAATATTCAATCTCCCTTCTACGGGTAATTCCCAATTGAATACAGGTTATTATAGCGATCAAGGCAAAAAACAAAAGGCTTTGCGCACTAGCATAGCCAAATCGATTGAATCCGAATGCCTGGGTATAAATCGACATTGTGATTGTTGTAGTGGCACCATTTGGGCCTCCGCCAGTCAGAGAAAGCGGAAGCGCATAAAGCTCCAATGCCCCTGAGATCAAGAGGAACAGGCTGACCGTAAAAGAGGGCATTATCAGCGGCAGTGTAACATTCAAGAACAGCCTACCGCCTTTTGCTCCATCAAGTTTGGCAGCTTCATATATATCCTGCGGAATACTGTTCAATCCAGTCAAGAAAAACAACATACCATAACCGGTCCATTGTAAGGTACTGACAATACATACCCATAATTTTGCAAAATCCGCATTTAGCAGCCAGCTCTGTTCCAATCCGGATAAATGAATTGCCTCTAAAAACTGATTGATATATCCTGTATATTGCAGAAATTGCAACCATGTATAAGATAAAACAATCGGAGACAAAACAGATGGTATATAAAGGATCACTTTGATCAACCCCTGTCCGAATATCCTGCTGTGCACGATCAACGCCAGTGACAACCGCAGTAGAGTTCCTATAACGACCAGAAGAACAGCCATATAAACTGTATTGATGACTGCCTGCACGATGGATTTATCCTGCAAAACTGCAACGAAATTATCAATACCAACGAATGTTTTCTGCGAAGACAAACCATTCCAGGATGTCAGGGAATAAAGTAAATTCACTAGTAGGGGATAGTATGTAAAAAAAGAAAAAAGGATTAATGCCGGCCCTATAAATACAGCATCCCAAAGTTTCTTCTTGGTTCGGTATTTTATTTTATTCATAAAACCTCCAAGGAAACAGGTGGAAGTATCTGTCTTCCTATTCACTTCCACCTGTAACTTAATTCAGAAAAATTCTAATTTTTCAACTGATTCAGATAATCCTGTGCATCAACAGATGCCATTGCAGTATCAAAATCCGCGTCAAGTTTTTCCAACAGTTCATCTACATTTGCGCCGGAATAAACATCCGCGGCATATTGATTTAAATTTGTTTTCCACCCCGCCGGCAGGAACATCATGGAAGTTAATTCCTGAGAATATTTCGATGTATCATTTACCACATCATATGTATACTCCAATACAGGGTCTACTTCCACATCCAAACCAGAATTAAATAAGCCCTGTTCATTCAGGTAAACCGTCAAGACATCCTCTCTAGTAAAATAATCATAAAGGGCTCTAGCTGCCTCCGGATTTTTGGAAGTAGCGCTTATAACGATAATTCTATCAGGAGCACTAGCCACATAGCGCATCCCATTTTCATCCGGTATCCCTGGTAACGGAAACGCTCCCAATTCGAAATCATCTCCATCATACTCTTTAATCACATCATAAGAGGCAAATCCTCCCAGAGAAACCTCCATAGCCGCTCCGCCGTCAACTAGGAACTGTGCACCTGCTATAAAGTCCATACCAAGAGCCGCTTCTGATATCCAGCCATTTTCCAGATATTCCCTCATCTTGTAAAAGGTACTCCGATAAAGATCGGAAATTTTGATCTCTCCCTCCAGCAGTTTTATTTCAGCGCCAAAAGTATCCCCAAATTCTCCTTCATCAGCAAGCGTCTTCACATAATGATTCTGAGCGGGATACCATGCGAGCCATGTCGCCGCGGCTGGTACTGCCAGCGGAGTATTCCCAAGTTCCTTAATTTTTGCACATAAATCTTCAAACTCTTCCTGGGTCGTAGGGACTTCCAAATTATTTGTCTCAAAATACTTTTTATTGTAGAAAACAATACCGGAACCCAAAGAATTATTCAGGCAGTAAGCATATGTCTCTCCGTTATAACTAAGCGCCTGATTGATCGAAGGCATAGCCTCCTTCTGCCTTGCGATTGCTTCCGTCCCTGTAATAGGTGCCAGATACCCCTCTTTCATCAAACTAGATACCATATCAGGTTTTAGCATAAATACATCTGGCGCATCATCGTTTAATAGCATAGGCATTAACAACGTACTGTAAGTATCGCCGTCTAAAGTACGATTGATCACATTAATCTGAGGATTCTCTTCCATAAATCCATCCATGATCGCCTGATCCACATCATTCCCAATCCAGGAAACATAATTTAATGTACAAGATGCAAGCCCGCCGTTTGTGTCTGCATTGTCTTTCTCACTTTCCTGGCTCATTTCCGTTGGTTTTTGAGCATCCCCACCTTGATTTCCATCATCTCTGGATTCTCCATTGCAGCCTAGCAGAAAAGAGGCAGACATTGCCGTTGCCAGAAAAAGTGAAAACATTTTTTTGTGTGTTCTCATGGTATAACCTCCCTTGTTTTTTGATGCTTTTATTTTACTTTTGCCCTTTTCAAATGAAAAGTCTGTAATTTTTGACACAAAGTGTCTTTTTTCATCCGTTATTTTATTCTTATGTTGATCAGGTGATTTATTTTGACATGGGGTGTCTGATTTTCTAATTCTTTCAGCTTCTATTGACACTATGATTATTTTTTTATAAAGTATTTACAAGGAAAAGATAAATCATAACCTTAAAACGAGGCAAAATGACTATGAAGCAAATAGATTTTTCCGGACATATATTATTTTCACCTCATTCTTTATGGATAAAATTTTTCTGCTGTTATATTTTCCCATCTCTGCTGCTTTTATTTATCTGGGTAACCATTTCTATGTTCAAAATGAGGTCATCTGAACTGGACAATATTCTGCAATATCAGCAAACACTAAACGCACAGATTCTGTCTGCATTGGAAAATAATATTGATAATCTGGAACAGATCAGCTACATCATATATAGTGATAGCGATAATCTGACAAGCCTCTATAAAGGACCTGGTGAATGGGGATACTATTCTTCCAGAAATAATTTCAAACAAACTATGGGAAATTTTCTCTTTGTTACAGGACAAATTGATGGCATCGCTCTGTTTGATTTAAAAGGAAATAATGTATTTCTTCTAGATCGTTTAAGTATAATCCAATCTCCTTTTCTGAACGTATCAGACACTGATTGGTATAATAATACATTAAACTTTACACAATCTCAGGACATCTATAAATTGTCTGTTTCTCATTCTGAAGACAGAGATATATCTATTATCGCTATCAGCAGAATTTTATATCATCCATCTTCTCAGCAACGACTTGGCGTCGTTTTATGCTTCAGTTATATGGACACTTTTGTCAGCGGCATCAAAGATGCTGCTCTCATTGATGGAGGACAATTTCAGTTAATGGATGATCATGGCACTGTCATTTACGACAGCGGCATTGGAAATGCTGTGCCTGTTGTTACAAAGCAGAAAGAAAATTATGAACTGGTCTCTTTGGACGGACAGACTATGCTCCGGTCTTCGGTCTACGGCTCTCAGTATGGCTGGAGCATTATTTCATATACTCCACTTAACATTATACAGCCTTCCCAATTCCTGAAGGATACCAATATCATTACTGTCCTCCTGCTCATTGTGATTTCACTTGGGATCTCTGCTATTATTTCAAGGAGGGTTACCCGGCCTCTTTCGCAGCTTACTGATTCTTTTGTCAAAGTCTCTGAAGGAGATTTCGAAGCAAAGGTGTCTATTGCTGGGAAAGATGAACTGGCAAGGATAGGAGATGCCTACAATCAAATGCTGGATATGATCCGGACACTTACCAAGGAACGCTATGAACTGAAGCTCTCCAATATGCAGGCAAAACTGGAAACCCTTCAGAGCCAGATCAATCCTCATTTTTTATTTAATACGTTAAATTCTATCAAAGCTGTCAGCTACAGCGGTGAATTGGAAAAAGTATCACAGATGATCCAGGCTCTTTCTGATCTGATGCGATATTCATTAAATCAAAGACCGTATATCGTTTCATTCTCGGAAGAATTGAATATCGTTCGCAAATACCTTTATTTGCAGGAATATCGATTTGAAGACCACTATTCCACAAAATATGATATTGAATCCGCCGTAATGAAGATGGAGATTCCTTCTCTTTCTATACAGCCCTTGGTTGAAAATGCTATTAAACACGGATTAGAACCTTCCAAGAAAAACGGACAATTGATCATTACCGCAAAAGTGATTGGTAACAATCTTCATCTCTATATATCAAACACCGGTAAACCAATCTCAGCAGAAAAACAAAAGGAACTCAATAAAAAGCTTCAGGAATTATCGGCAACTACCGATTTTGCTGATGACCGGATTGGCCTATTAAATGTAGCATATCGCTTAAAATTACACTACAGCAACCATTACAGCCTAAAAATAACCAGTACCGATCATTTTACAACTGTAAAGTTACAGATCCCCGCAAAAGAGTTCAATCCTGAAAATTCCAGGAGAAATGGATGGGCAAAATGAAAAAAACAGAAATTAAGATATTAATTGTAGATGACGAAAAACTGGCAAGAACTACCATGCATCGAAAATTGAATGATTTTGGTTATTCTAACATACAGGAAGCGGTCAATGGAAGACTTGCGTATAATATGCTTCAGGAAGATATCCCAGACATTATTATTGCTGACATCGTAATGCCTGAAATGGATGGTCTGCAGCTTCTTAAATTGATCCGCGAGAAGGATATCGAGATTACTTACATTTTGTTAAGCGGCTACGAAGTCTTTGATTATGCAAAAGAGGCGTTGAAATATTCAGCGTCCTATTACCTTTTGAAACCTATAGATGACAGAGAATTGCTTTTCTGCCTTCAAAACGCCCAAAAAGAAATCAGCCAGAGAATATATTCCCGAAATTTAAAAGAGCAAAGCAACAATCAAACTTATCGCATCCAAAATGCATTACGCCATCAATATTTAAGAGAAATGATTTTTCAATATATACCTGGTGAGAATGTTCAAAAACTGCATGAAGCGGAATTGCATATTTCTTATCCCTATGATACTTTTTCTATTATTCTGTTTCGGACGCCGGATCATTTTGAACAGGCTCCTGCTGATATACAGCCTGAATTAGTCCATTTCTGTATAGAAAATGTCGCCCAGGAAATACTGGGGGAAAAAAAGATAATATGCCATGGCCTTACAGTCCAAAAGGATTTATGTTTAGTATGCAATCTTCCCGAATTCTATCTGACGATGGAAAAATATCAGCAGGAATTTCTTGATGTTTTACAAAGGATCAAAATTTTCTGTGAAACAAAACTTAACCTCTTCACCATTATCGGCGTTGCCTTTGCAGAAGAGCGCTCCAAACTGGAATCAGCATTTAATACAGCGCACAGGAGCGTAGAACTGCAGATCATTCAAGCTCAAAAAGCCTACCAGCAAATCCGACATATGAATGAGCAAAAAGTAACCCTTACGCCAGAACAGAAATATCAACTGATACATGCAATAAAAGAATCGGACAACACTGCCGTTTTCAAATGTCTGGATGATATTTTTCTCCCATTCTTCTGCACCCTGAGAGGGCAAAAGGACATGATGAATAATATCAGCCTGCAACTCATCATGCTCTTCCTGGAATGCGTAAAAGAACAAAATCAGGATGAAACTGTTGTTCTGGGAGATGAATTCGATTTGTATCAGGAAGCGGCGTCTTTACCAAACGAAAAAGAAACTCTTAATTGGCTCAAACAGAAAGCAGTTGTCTGCCTCAATGCCAAGTCTTTGGATGATGCCACACACGCTTCAAAAGAAAGCGTTTTTCGGGAAAGGGCGCAATACTATATTACAGAAAATTATCAAAAATCCATAACGCTGACCGATGCGGCCAATTATTTCCATTTTACACCAAGTTATTTCAGTCGTTTATTTAAACAGGCTTTTAAAGTAGGTTTCATCCGTTATTTAATTGATTATCGCATCAATAAAGCAAAACAGCTTTTGATTTCTTCCAACATGAAAGTCAATGAAATCGGAAAAGAGGTCGGTTTCAATGATTCCAAACATTTTTATAAAATATTTAAACAAACCACTGGCTATCAGCCGAGCATTTATCGGGATCATTTTAAAGGGGAACAGCCTTAATGGGTTTACAGACTGCGCTTATAAACCGGCACATCCGCATTCCGGAACACATCATACCCGCCGATCTCCCCTATTTTTTCCAGGCCGTATTCTGACGGTTCTCCTTCAACGGGTTTCGCCTTGTTCAGGATCAGGTACTGCACCCCGTAATCATCCAGCAGCTGAGCCACCAGATCGATGTGGATGGTATCCGCCTCCATCAGCGCGTAGATAGGATGCTCTGTATGGTCCCAGCTTGCCACCAGCATATCGCGTCCATAGGGCATCTGGATTTCCGAGGTATACTGCCTGACATACTGAAGAAGCTCAGAGGGAAATACAGCCCATACACGCTCCTCGTCTTCGGCAGGCATGATCAGATTGCAGATCGCCGGCACCTCCGCCGGGAGATGATACCGGTTTTCCGCCTTTGACACATTCACATTATCGTATACATATTCGCCGCCCAGGATGCACACTGCCGCCAGCAGCACAAGGCCGATCCTCGTATGCCGGCCGATCAGTTTCACGCCGGCATATGCGGTCACCACCGTCATGGGAAGGAGCCACAGAATGCGGTAGTAGGTTCCCGCTTCCTCCACCTTATCCATCACCATTTTGAATAACGGCAGGAAAAACAGAACCAGCGTCACCACGGAGGTTTCCAGCAGCACAAGGCGCACTCTCCGGTCCTTTTCCGTCACCAGCAGATACACAAGCGCCGCAAGAAACAAAAAAGGATAAATGCCGCTCCCGCAATAGTCCATAAATATCGTCAGGATTTCTCTCATATTCAATCTCCATTCCAAAGATTACAGGAAAACCACCGCCGCATAAATGCCCAGATAGATCAGGCCGGGAAGGCAGGTGGCAGCCAGGGGGATCAGATACCAGGGACGTTTCTGCCGGAGCGCCAGCACTAGGCCGGCTATGCCGACGAAAAGCCCGAGCAGGAAAGCTCCCATCGTGGTCGCCAGGGCGGCCATCACGTTGTTAGCAGCCATAAGGAACCACCAGCCTGCCTGCTTTTTCCCTCTTTTCTCTCCGTTTTTTCCCGTCTCCCACAGACGCAGGAGTGCCCATACGGCAACGAGAAGCACCAGATTGCAGAGAATCGATTTTCCCTGCCAGGTCCGCATCAGAAAAAAGGTGGCGTTTGTATAAATGGAGGTGTTTCCAAAAATCTGAAGCAAGCTCACCAGGATCAGAAATACTGCCGTCTTTCTGAAATCTCCCTTAAAAAGCCTCATACCGATCCGGTAATAGACCAGATAGGTAACCGGGATCAGCACCAGCGGCAGCACACTGTGCGCGATGATGGCGGGATGGATTCCCGTCACTCTGGCGAGATAGGCTTCCCAGATCGGGAAAGCGGCCAGCGCGTGTCGGATATCCAGCGAGGTGCTCAGGCCCGTATAGGGCAGTATCCGGTACAGCACATCCGTCTGTTCGGCGATTACGGACTGCGCCACATAGTAGGCGTCATCCCCATCAAAAAACTCGTGGGTAAAGGCCATATACATCTGAAACAGGACCAGGCCGACGGCGACCGCCCAGTAAAGCGCCGTTTCCAGGGACAACTTTTTGTCCCCTTTGATCAGCGCATGCGCGTCCTCGGCCATTCCCCTAAGCACGGGAATGCCGAATACCAGGCCCGCGGCGGACAAAACCGCAAGCAGGATGGAATAAGCCGTCACGATCCGCGGAAAGCCCCAGGTTTCAAAGAGGATGACGGGCACCGCTACGATCTGAAATACCGCCAGCATCAGCACAAAGCCGGCGACATAAACGGTCACAGGGCAGACGCTCACGGGGAGTCTCTTCCATGGAAGGCTCCTCTTTTCCTTTTTCTCTCTTTCTTCTCCCGCCCGCACTTCAAGCCAGGCGGTCTCCTCTCCCGGCATTGCCAGCGCGGGAAGCAGCCCGATGCAGAACGGGGCCGCGATCAGGACAGCAAACGCTGCCAACAGTTCAGCCATGTCTTTTTCCTCCAGTTATTCATACCAGTTATCATAAATGGCTTCATAATCATAAGTGGATGCAAGGTCAGCCAGATCGGCAAATACATCCCGGTAATTTTCCTTCGTCAGCTCGCATTCCCCGTCCGCAAAGCAGTCCACGATATAGCGGCAAACATCCGCATGATAGTGGGTATAATCCGCGTAATTGTTCAGATCGCAGACAATATCACGCCGGTTCTGGAAACAGAAAATACGCACATTTTCATGATCGAGAAGCCGTTCCGTCATATATTCCAGCTCCGTGATCACCGCGTCAAGCTCCTTCTGGCGCATCACGTCGTTCCAGTAGAGGATACTGTAGGGCGGATAGAAGAAAACAAATTCCGTTTCCGGATGTGCCTCGATATACGGGCAGATATTCTGATCCAGATTGGCCTTCACGCCCGGAAGGAAAAGAGTCTCCGGCATTTCTTCCTCCGCCTCCGGAGCCGGCCCGTAATACATCAGCACGTTTGCCTTGGTATAGTATTCGTCCGTCCACCAGGGCTTATAAAGCTGCGACCAGTCCGTCCTTTCCGTCGGGTCGACCAGAGGCTTCAAGATATAATTGAGCAGCACGTCCTTATTGAGGACATACTGAATGTTATTGAAAGGATCTTTATCATACAGGTACTCCGGGATCGGAAATTTGGTTTCATTGACATCCGCTGAAAAAGTATTTTCATCAATCGCCATGAAAACCGTTCGCACTCCGTCCTTCTTCGCGTCGAAGATGATGTCCATGATATTGGCCTCATCCTTTGGAAGCGCGCCGTTATAGCTGAGCTTCACGGTATTTAAGCCCATCTTTTCCTCAAACCAGTCCGTATCAAAGCTGGCCGTCATGGAAGAACCGAGCAGCACGCTGTCATATTCCAGATGTCTAGCCATCCCGGGATTCTGGGTAAGCTGGTTGTCCACTTTATAGGGATAGCCCTGCAGCGGTGCGTGATACTGAAAAAATGGGTCTACGATGAGGACGATGGCTGTTACCGCAAGAAGACCTGCGGCCAGGGCTGCCAAAAACAAGAGCAGCCATTTCTTGTATTGAGTCATGTATACCTCCATGCCGGGATTTTTGATCCGGCCGGTTATTGAGGGCGGGGGACGGCTCCGCCTGCCCCGCCTCGCTTTGCGGCTGCCTGCGGCAGTGCGGCTCCTCTCCACCACGCCGGCCACGCTCGGCTCCGCTTTGCTGCGCCTCGCTTTGCGGCTGTCGCCGCATAGCCGGAGGGCAATTCCTCAGCCGGAAAGCTGCCTGCGGCAGTTTTCCGGCTGAGGGATTGTCCTCCGGCTGCCCGGCTCGTAGCTGTTAAAAGTTAAAATACAAAAAGCTGCTTACTCCGGCTAGGGAGAGGACACACCAGAGGAAGAGGAAGGCGGTAAGGAGGGCGTTCCGGGGGCGGGGGCGGAAGCGTTCGGCGCATTCGTCGGCGTTGGGAGCAAAGAATACGACGAGCAGGGTTCCTATAGTAATGGCGGCAGGCAGATAAAACTCGCTGTAGGGGAGTCTGTCCAGGTGGAGGAGCTTGAGAATGTACCAGAACTCGTCCAGGTTGAAGCCTTCGACCAGTGACGCAGAAGGAAGGGCTACGCCTCCTGTGAACAGTCTGCAGAACACGGAAAAAGCCTGGGTCATGTTTTCGGACCGGAAAAAAACGCAGGCTGCGCTGTAGTAACAGAAGGTGAACAGGGTTCCCGCCGCCATGGACAGGCGGTGAAGCCATCCCTGATCTTCCCGGGTTCCGGGCGGGACCTGTTTCGGATGGTCTTTCCGGTAAAGCTGCCAGGCACGGGTGATGATGTACAGGACGCCCTGGGCGGCTCCCCAGGTCACAAAGGTCCATCCGGCACCGTGCCAGATGCCGCTCAGCAGGAAAATGAGGATGAGGTTTGTATACATCCTGGGCCTTCCCCTGCGGTTTCCTCCCAGCGGGATATAAACATACTGCCGGAAAAAACGGCTCAGGGTGATGTGCCATCTCCTCCAGAATTCAATGATATTTACCGATTTATAGGGCGAGTTGAAGTTTACGGGGATTTCCATGCCGAACATCCATGCCAGGCCGCGGGCCATATCGCAGTAGCCGCTGAAGTCAAAATAAAGCTGGATAGAATAAAACGGAATGAGCAGCAGACTGTCCACCGAGGAAAGGGCAGGGATATTGGAATATCCCCAGTCCACTGCCATGCCGAAGGTATCCGCCACGAGAACTTTTTTCACCAGGCCCAGGGTAAACAGGTAGATACCGGCAGAGATTTTTTCCATATCCGCCTTTTTCTTCCCGATCTGCGCGAACTGAGGCAGCATCTCAGCCTGGCTTACGATGGGACCCGCGATGAGCTGAGGGAAAAAGGAAACGAAAAGCATATAATCCAGAAAAGAGCATTTCTTCACCTCGCCACGATACGCATCCACCACAAAGCCGATCTGCTGGAAGGTAAAAAAGCTGATGCCAAGCGGGAGCAGGATGCCCTTCAGGGCAAAGGAGGTCCCAAAGACCGCGTTCACGTTTTCCACAAAGAAGTCGTAATATTTGAAATAAAACAGTACCGCCAGATTGCCCGCCACTCCCAAGATCATCACAGTCCTGCGCCATGCCGGGGATTTTTCTTCCGCATAGGCCATCCCCCGGTATACCGCGAAGTTGAACAGGATGCTGCAGGCCATGATCAGCAGGTAGCTGGGATTGAAGTATCCGTAAAACCACAAAGAAAAGCCTGTCAGCCACAGTCTGGCAGGCACGCTTTGTCCCCGGTGCGCAAAGAAATAAAAACCGCCCAGGCAGAGGGGAAGAAACAGGAAGATAAAGATATAGGAATTAAACAGCATAATTCGCTCCAAATAAACGCCGCGGGCATGGTTTAGCCAGCTGTACATGTAATCCTTTTCAGTTTAGAACATCTGCTTTCTTTTTACAAGCAGGAATTTCCCTCCGCCGCCCTCTTTTGCGGCTGAACCGGGACCGCCCTCCTTCTTTGCACAAACTCGTACAGAAGTAAGATCAGGCTGATATAAAACAGCGCCATATTGTTCAGGAAAGAGGCTTCTGCTCAAACCAGTACAGCTCCGCCAGCTCCCCGCTCTCGGGAGAGAAAAACTGCACGCACAGCTCCGCCTTTCCTGACAGGTCGTTCAGGATGCCTTCGATCCGTCTTATTTCAGGTTTTCTGCTATTTTCCGGCGCAAAATCGATTTCCGCTTTTTTCTCCCCGTTGATCAGGATAACCGCACTTCCCTTTTTTAGCGGACGGATCCCAAGCGCCATTTTCCAATCCTGCGCTCCGTCACCATATGCAAAATACCGGTAGGAAGCGCTGCTGCCAGAAGTGATATGAACCATCGGGAACTGATCTTCCTTTTCCGTGAAATAAGCGCCGCCTGAAACCTGACAGCCATATGCCGCATCCAGACGTTCTTCGGGGTCCAGCGCTTCGGCAAATCCAGAAGAAGTCATCTGTGCCTGCCCGATCACCGCCCTTTCTTCATCCACGCTGATTTTTTCCACACGAGCCCTTCTGTTATACTTGCGGTTTCCGGAGGAACCGTGATAAAACACATACCACTGATCTTTGATCTTGATGATGGAGCCGTGATCGTTCCAGCTGCTCGGGTCAATGCCCGTATTATCAATGATGGTTCCCCGATACTCATAAGGCCCATATATATTTTTGCTCACCGCATAATCCAGCTTTGTAGGCGCGCTCCCGCGGTTCGGATATTCCTTCGTGTATTCGCTGGCGTAAACGATGCAGTAGTATTCTCCGATCTTTCTCAGGGAGGAGCCTTCATGAAAGCCCTGCATACCATCCTCGTGGGAAATCAGCGCTTCCGAATAAGTGGTCTCATCCAACGTATACATGTCTTCCTTCAGCTTTGCCATTTGGCAGTTTCCCTGTCCCCACGTATAGTAATAGTCATTTCCTTCTCTCAACACAGAAGGGTCAATTCCGGAAATGGGCTCTCCGTTCATAAGGATCTGTCTGGCATCCGTAAAAGGGCCGTATGGCTTCCTGCTTCTTGCCACTCCCTCCGAGCCGTCCGACAGACAGAAATACAGATAATACCAACCGTCTTTTTCCACAACGTCCGGCGCCCAAAGCAGGCCGTCCGACCAGGGTACACCATCCATAATCCCCTCATCGGCGTACTCGTCAGTGGAGGCCAGCGCCGGGCCGTGATCCGTCCAGTGCTGCAAATCGTTGATATCGGCAGAATAAACGTGATATTTGTGACAGCAGTATTCTCCTCCGAAAACGTCCTTGGAGCCATACAGGTACACCCTTCCGTCAAATACCTTTGGCTCTCCGTCCGGAACATAAATATCCAGCGGCAGAAAAGGGTTATGAAATCCCGTTGCATATATTTTCTCCATACCAACCTCCCCAAAAATCTCCGTTCTCTGAAATGTCTCTCCTATATAATACATTATAATTGATAAGTGTCAATTGCGAATGCTATAATGAACGTGGATAAAATACACGGGTGTTTGACAGTTGAATAGAGAGAAAATACCTCGCAGGCCGCATAAGTCCTGCACTTTTTTTGTCAACTTTTTTGATTTAATATATAGCATTTTCTGGCATTTTATGTTATAATAAAAAAGGGTGATCTCTATGAAAGTTATGACTACTAAATCCAAAAATTCCGAGTCCTTTTATATCGCCAAATCTTATATCAATAATGATGGCAGAAGTACTTCCAAAATCATCCGTAAGCTGGGGACTCTTGCCGACCTGTCCGCAATGCTCCATACTGACCGTGACGGTGTCATGGCATGGGCAAGGGAACAGGCCAGGCTGGAAACGGTGAAATACAAAAATGAAACAGATGATGCCGTTGTCATGATCCCTTTCCATCCCAACCGGCTTCTGGACTATGACAAACAGAAACTTTTTACCGGCGGCTATCTCTTCCTTCAGTCCGTTTACTATGGCCTGAAGCTGGACTCCATCTGCAGGAAGATCAGGAACCGGCATAAATTCAAATTTGACCTCAATGCCATCCTCTCCGACCTGGTCTATGCCAGAGTCCTGGAACCTTCCAGCAAATGCTCTTCCTTCCAGGCTGCCGGACGTTTCCTGGAACCCCCTTCCTATGAGCTGCATGACGTTTACCGGGCTCTTTCCATCCTTGCGGAAGAACTCGATCTTATCCAGGCCGAGGTCTATAAGAACAGCTTTTTCTTCGGGAAAAGGAATGACAGGTTCCTCTACTATGACTGTACGAATTATTATTTTGAGATCGAACAGGAAGAAGGGGACAAAAAGTATGGCAAAAGCAAGGAGCACCGTCCCAATCCCATCATCCAGATGGGGCTCTTTACCGACGGGGACGGGCTTCCCCTGGCCTTCTCCCTTTTCCCCGGCAGCCAGAATGAACAGAAATCCATGAAACCGCTGGAACAGAAGATCCTCCAGCGGTTCGGCTGTCAGAAATTTATTTACTGCAGTGATGCGGGCCTGGCTTCTGAAGATAACCGGGCATTCAACCACATGGGAAAGCGTTCCTTTATCGTCACCCAGTCCATCAAAAAGCTTCCGGCAGAAGACCGCGAATGGGCTCTGGACGCAAAAGGGTTTAAACGGCTGTCAGATGATTCGCCCGCTGATCTGTCACGGCTTACAGAAGAGGACCGTCAGGGGCTGTTTTATAAAGAGGAACCCTATACAACAAAAAAACTCCATCAGCGTCTGATCATTACTTATTCCCCCAGGTACGCGGCATATCAGAAAGCTGTCCGTGCGGAGCAGGTCAGCCGCGCGGAAAAGATGATCGCCGGTGGTTCCCTGAAAAAGCAGCGGAAAAACCCAAACGATCCGGCAAGATTTGTAAACAGGCTTGCTGTGACCAGGGAAGGGGAAAAGGCAGACATCCACTACTGCCTTGACCTGGAAAGGATAGCGGAAGAAGAAAAGTATGACGGCCTGTATGCGGTCTGTACGGACCTGCTGGACGACGATGTGTCAGAGATCCTGAAGGTGAGTGAAGGAAGATGGCAGATCGAAGACTGTTTCCGGACGATGAAGACGGATTTTGAAGCCCGTCCGGTCTATGTGAGCCGGGAGGACCGGATAAAAGCGCATTTTCTTACCTGTTTTCTGGCGCTGCTGCTGTTCCGGCTGCTGAAGCGTGAGCTGAAGTCTCCCTGGACCACCCAGCAGCTGCTGAGGGTACTGAGGGGAATGGAGTTTGCCGATATAGAAGAACAGGGATTTACGCCTGTCTATGAGAGGAACCGGCTGACAGATGAGCTCCATGAGGCATGTGGATTCCGGACAGACTATCAGTTTATAACGAAACGAAAGATGAAAGAAATCGAGAAAAAAAGTAAACGAAGGTAAAACATTACCATATATCGATTTCATGGCGAAAAGTGCCACAGCCCAGTATTTTCAAGGGGTTGTGGTACTTTTCTTTCTTCGTATGTGTCAAAGATGAGATTATAATTGATAAGTGTCAATTGCGAATGCTATAATGAACGTGGATAAAATACAATGAAAACTGGAGGAGAAATGCAATGAAATACGATTTTACTTCCATCATCGACAGGCATGGGAAAGACGCCATAGCAGTGGACGTCATTCCATTTCCGGACGCTTCTGTTCAGGAGGGATTTTCCCGGATCCCCATGTGGGTGGCTGATATGAATTTCGCCACCGCTCCTACCATCCAGGAGGCCGTTATCGAACGGGCAAAACATCCGGCCTTCGGTTATTTCGATCCCACGGACGAATATTACAACAGCATCATTACCTGGCAGAAGGAGCGCAATGGTGTGGAGGGTCTTACAAAAACGGCCATCGGTTATGAAAACGGGGTGATCGGCTGTGTGGCTTCCGCCCTGCAGGCCTTTACTGCGCCCGGCGAGGCCGTACTTCTGCATTCGCCCACCTATATCGGATTTACCGGCTCACTGGAGAATAACGGCAGAAAAATCGTCCTCAGCGATCTGAAGCAGGATGATAACGGCGTATGGCGGATGGATTATGAGGATATGGATCGAAAGATCAAAGAAAACCACATCCATTTCGCCATCTTCTGTTCCCCTCACAACCCCTGCGGACGGGTATGGGAGAAAGAAGAGATCGAAGCCGCCATGGAGGTTTACCGGAACAATGACTGCGTAGTGGTCTCCGATGAGATCTGGTCCGACCTGACTCTTGCCGGGCACAAACACATCCCCACTCAGTCTGTAAGCGAAGACGCCAAAATGAGGACCATCGCTGTCTATGCGCCTTCAAAGACCTTTAACCTAGCCGGGATGGTCGGTTCCTACCACATTATTTATAATCCTTATCTAAGAGACCGTGTCCGCAAGCAGTCCAGCCTGAGCCATTACAACAGCATGAACGTATTGTCCATGCACGCGCTCATAGGAGCATACCGCCCGGAGGGACAGGAATGGCTGGACGAGCTGAAGGAAGTGCTGACCGGAAACGTAGACTACGCCTGCAGCTACATCTGGGAGAATTTTAAGGGAGTACAGGTATCGAAGCCGCAAGGCACCTACATGCTGTTTCTGGACTGCGAGAAATGGTGTGAGCAGCACAGGATGAGCATGGATGATCTGATCCGCGCCGGCATCTCGGTGGGCGTCATCTGGCAGGACGGCCGGCCGTTTCATGGGCCCTGGGCCATCCGCATGAATCTAGCGCTGCCGCTTTCCCTGGTGAAAGAAGCCATGGGAAGGCTGGACAAATACGTTTTCAATAAGCACTGAATTTTTCCGACAGGAAATCCGCCCGTATTCCGAAAAGGAGCGGGAGGACTTCCTGCCGGACCGGTTTTTAGACACGTTTCAGGTTTTCAAAGAAGCTTTACATCAAACTATGTTGCGACGTCGCAAAAGTCACCGCCCTGATCCGGCAGCTTGCCAGCCCTTCCGCACGCACCATGGGAATGGTCTTTTGAAGGGGCCAAGATCAACGGAAAGCGCAATCCCATTTCCAAGAGCGGATACCGCACCAAGGCAGAGGCCCAGGCGGCTGGGACGCAGGCAAAGGCAGAGTATGACAATACCGGCAGGGCCTTCACGCCCTCAGAGATCAGCGTAGCCGGCTACCTGGATTACCGGTATAACAACTACGTCCGACAGCTCAGCTATAACACACAGGTTGGCTATGAGGGCAAAATCCGCGATCATATCAAGCCGGTCCTGGGGCAGTACCGCCTTGCCGCTTCTGCAGGCACAGAGGCAGGCCGAGGCGCAGTTCCTGCGCCATCAGTTCACTGTCCGCCCGGCAGTCCTCCCGTTTCAGCCGCAGGCCGGAAATCCAGGCGATGCCCGCAAGGCAATAGACGCCGAGAGCGGCGTCCTGCTGTTGCCCACGGCCCGCAGGACGGCAGGAAAGTTTCCCTTTTTCTTCATTCCGGCGTAAATTCCACCCATTCCACCTCGAGGCCGGGCATCTTGGTGTTCTGCAGGGTCAGCTCGTAAACGCCGGGCTCCAGAAGCACGGCGCCAAGGTCGCGGATCACGCTTTTTCCTCCGGTCCCGCTGACCTGAGGCGTGGCAAAGCGGACACCGTTCAACAGCAGGTTGCAGGCCGACTGGGCCCTGGTATCCTTATTGTTGAATTTCATGCACGCATGTACCTTCCAGGGGCGGGCCTTTCCGGATGACGGCGCCGCGCCGTCCCCTTCCGCTTCCGGAACGCGGAAGCGGATTCCCGTTTCGGAAGGCTGCATCAGCCGGAAGGAACCGTCCGCAGAAGGCTGCGCCGCCTCGCCGCGGGCCGCGCCGGAGCTTTCGCTGTCTCCGCCGGCCATTTCTCCGCCGGACATACCACTGCCAGAAGACAGGGCGGGGATCCGCTCCGGTTCCTCCGCTTTCCGGTCCATGGACCGCTCCATTGCCTGCGTGTTCAAAAGGAACCGGCAGATATTCATCACGCATCTCTGCAGCTCGCCCAGCGTCAGGGTCCCTTCTGCCAGCGCCTCCAGCGTATTGTCCTGCATGGGATTTTTTTCCGCCGCAAGATTATCCACTACCATATACAGATCGTTCTGTGCCCGGACCATCGCCGCCGTGTTGGAAGGACTTTCCTTTCCGCCCTCCGCGCAGTCGTTCATGGTGGACCACCAATCCGTCATCACGATCCCCGCGAACCCCCACTCTCCGCGCAGGATCGTGGTGTTCAGATCGTAGTTGGACGCGCACCAGTGGCCGTTGATGGGATTGTAGGCGGTCATAACGCAGTCCGCTCCGCCCTCCTTCACGGCGATCTCAAAGCCTTTCAGATACAGTTCCCGCAGCGCCCGCTCCGATACCGCAGCATTGACCTTATTGCGTTCCTTCTCCTGACTGTTGCAGGCAAAATGCTTGATTGTGGCATGGGAACCTCCCTTTTTGATCCCCCGCACATTGGCTGCGGCAATCTTTCCGGTCAGGAGAGGGTCCTCGGAAAAATACTCGAAATTCCTTCCATTCAGCGGATTGCGGTGGAGATTCATGCCGGGACCCAGAAGGGTGTCGATCTCGTTTCGCACCAGCTCCTTTCCTTCCATCACATACAGCTCCTCCACCAGCTTCTCGTCAAAGGTGCAGGCAAGAAGTGTCCCGATGGGAACCTGGGTGGCCAGCGCGCCCACATCCATGCGGATGCCCGAAGGCCCGTCGGAAGCCGCCGCCACCGGAATACCATAATCCCGCTGCAGGGAATCGGTCAGGCCGCCAAAGCAGGAAGCCACGCCGGGTGTCACCCTGGGCGGACACATGCCTTCTCCCCGCACCATGACCGCCAGTTCCTCCTTGGACAACTGGGCGACAAAGCTTTCCAGGGAAGCGGTCCCTTCTCTGACATCCTGGAGCCGGATCCCCTGGTTCCCGGTCTGCGTCAGAGCGCCGGGCAGCCGGTCTCTGATCCGTTCCGCCAGAGAAACCGATGCTGTCGGGACCTCCTGGCCGGCATGCTCAAAGGTACCGTCCGCTTTTTTCTTTCCCGGCACGAGACGCCAGAAACTCTTCTGCGGCGCACATGCCTCCTCCAGACGCCGCACCACGCGCACCTCTTCCACCCGGAATCCGGCTTTTGCCTTTTGGGGCGTCTGTTCCCCGTCTTCCGCGACGGGCACGGGTTTCAGATCCCTGCTGCTGTTCCCCACAAGGATCTCATACAGCCCTTCCTCCAGCACCCAACAGGAACGGTTTCCCGTATAACCTCCGTCGTCATAGGCCGCCATGGCACAGACCGGGAAAGAAAGCGTCACCTCTTCCTCCTCCCCCGGTTTCAGGAGCCCAGTCTTTGCAAAGGCGGCAAGTTCCCTTGCCGGACGTCCCAGCTTTCCCTGAGGGGCGCTGTAATAGACCTGCACCACTTCCTTCCCGGCATAACGGTCCCCCGTATTCCGGACGCGCACGCTCACCTCGATCCGGTCCTCTTTCAGGAGGGCGCAGTCCGCCTCCAGGGAAA
Source organism: Candidatus Eisenbergiella merdipullorum (assembly GCA_019118445.1). GTDB lineage: Bacteria > Bacillota > Clostridia > Lachnospirales > Lachnospiraceae > Eisenbergiella > Eisenbergiella merdipullorum. Next base: position 30,962 of record DWYY01000180.1, read on the forward strand.
AAGTGGTATAGGACAGGCCGAAACCGAAAGGAAACCGCACCTTCCCGGGAGCAAAGGTCTCGAAATAGCGGTATCCTGCATAAATGTCTTCCTGATAGACATTTTCCCTGAGATTTCCATGGTTCGCCGTTGATGGATAATCCGCGATGCCGCCCGCGATCGTGTCCGCCAGCTTGCCGCAGGGCGTCATGCGTCCGCTGATCACATCCGCCGCGGCGTGGCCTCCCTCCTGTCCTCCATGCCACACGTACAGCACCGCCGTGACCAAACGCCCGCAGGCCCGCTCCAGAAAACTCATGTCGATGACGCAGGAAACGTTCAGGATCACCGCCGTCTTTTGGAAATATTTCGTTACCGTTTCCAGAAGCCGCTCTTCCCCTTCGCTCAGACGGAAGCCTCCCGGAAGGTCCTCATAATCCTTCGCCTCTCCTGCCGTGCGTCCGATCACCACCAGTGCCTTGTCCGCGCGCCTGGCTGCTGCAGCGGCCAGCTCCTCAGATACCTCCATCTCCTTCTGGCTCCAGGGCTCTCCGGCCCATACCCCGCCGCCGTCGTCAAAGGGATTGTTCCGGATCCATTCCTCATAAACCGACGCCAGCTCTTCATCCACCGTGAGGTTTTCACACTCTCTCAGGCTGTCCAGCAGGTTCGTTGTATAAGGCGCGTTGACCGAACCTCCTGAGCCGGTCCCGCTGCGGTAATAATCCTTCTGGATCCGTCCGAATACGGCGACCCGCTCCCCGTCTGTGACCGGAAGCGTCTTGGCTTCATTTTTCAAAAGGACCGCACCCTGCGCCGCTACGCTGCGGCACAGCTCTCCAAACCCCTCCAGGGGCACCCCGATCTTTTTTCTGCTCATTTCCACCTCTCTTTCCGCTGCCTTAGGGCAGCTTTTCATTTTTCATTTTCCGTGCACCAGTTTGCATCGTTCAGAAAACATGTCTGATCTCTTCCCTTTTCACGCCGTATTTCCTGCAGAAAAATGTCAGGTCATCTTCTCCTGCGACCAGCATGACATCCAGGAATTTCCCTCCGGCATCCAGAAAGCCCGCGACCTTTTCACCGGTACAGATACTGCTTTTTATGGCGGGCTGCATTCCGTCATAAGCATGATCTTCCCCAAGGTCCCGGATCTTGTGAAACAGCTTCATCTTTCCTTCCTCCCTCCTGTCCCATTTCCGGGCGCTTTTACGTCCTTCTGCCGTCATTTGCTATTATATTATATTTCCCGCGGAAACGGAATCACCTTCCTTTTTTGTTCCGGCAGAAATCCATTACCGTTCACAAACACCGCGACATTTCAGATACGGCAAAAGAGAGCGCCGCAAGCGCCCTCTTTTTATATCTCTGTCTCGTTATATATTACGATCATCGGAAGCGGTATCCCAGAAATCCGCAGCCTGCCGCATTGTTTTCCCCAACACCGGTTCCAAGCGCCATATATAGAAGCTCCTGCGCCGTTTCATTCTGCGCCGCCGTAAGGCTGACCTTGTCTCCCAGCAGGGAAATGTTTTTCTGCGGTATCCGGACGGGTTTCCTGTTGATGAATTCCATCTTGCGGAACAGGCAGAAATCACCCTCAAGCTGTGTGTTCTGAAAAAAATTATATTTTCGGATCAGATTGGTTTTCAGACGTTCCACAAATTCCTCCACCTTCATCTGATTGCGCCAGTAGCCCTGCTCCGTCTTTACGACCACAGGAGTCAGCGTATGCACCCGCTCCAGAAAATAACGGGGGATCACCCGGAGTTCCCCGTCCAGTATCTGCAGACAGCCGTCCGCGTACCAGGAAAGCCGACTGACAAAAAATTCCGCCAGCTTCTGGCTGATGGTTCTGATACGGACCGTATAAATCTTTCCTTCCAGGTAAATATGCCCCGATTCGAGCGGAAATGGCTGATCGAAAGTGTAAGACTGAAACCTGTCATTTTCACGATATAGCGAATATTCTTCCGATGCGTGCAGCGCGCCGGAAATAAATTGTCCGATCCTTTCCGAAACACGCTCAGACGACAGCGGTGTCAGGAAACAAATCTTTAGCGGCAGCTCAAAAACCAACATAAAATTGATGTCCTCCCTCTTTTTGTCTCACGCAAGCAGAGGACGTCCCAGTGCTCACCGCAAGATATTTTGCTTTCTTTCTATGAATCACACTGCGTGTTGCGGTTCATTCATGTTCACTTCATCAATAAGAAAAAAGAAAGTCTTATCCCAAAAGTAAAACAGACGCGCTGTAACAGGAAGCGCGGTAGATGGAATATAGATGTGACATAAATGTATTTTAATACGGGAAGATATCCCTGTCCATACAAAAATATATTTTCGTCCACATGCCTTGGAAAGGATAAGGGGGATTTTTTCCCACAAGTCTCCTGTTTTTGTGAATTTTGCTAAAATTCTGCGTTCTTTTATCAATTACCCATTGCCTGATATCTGGAATCCGTTTAAAATAAGGCTGTCAGACGGGGCCCATTCCTTCAGCGCAATGTTCGACAATTCCAATCTGATCGCCGCCTGCATCGTGGGCGACGGCGAAGCAGAAACCGGCCCTCTTGCCACCTCCTGGCAGTGCAATAAATTTTTGAATCCGGGAACGGACGGCGCTGTTCTGCCCATCCTCCACTTAAAAAGCTATAAGATCAGCAATCCGACGGTGCCGGCCAGCATCTCCCATGAGGAGCTGGAGCACTTCTTCGACGGCTGCGGCTGGAAGCCCAGGATATGGTGGAGCTGGGCGGCTTTGTCCTGGATATCTTCAGGCTCAATGAGGACGCGCACAATTTCTGGCCCATGACGGCCGCGTGGTTGACTCCATGTGCGCCCAGCACGCGAAATGGCTGAAGGCCAGCATCTAGATTTTTCAGACGTAACGGATGAGAGGTACCAATGGAACGAATCTTAGTGGTAGAAGACGATCTCGCGCTGAGCGCGGGACTTTTGTTTGAACTGGACAGTGCGGGATATGTCTCCGTTCCCGCCTATAC
>DWYY01000181.1 GCA_019118445.1 Candidatus Eisenbergiella merdipullorum
ATCCGCCGCTGTATTTCCTCCAAGTCCACGCCGGCCTCGCAGGTGCATGCCCGTCTTCCCCATATCATATCGGAAAAATTGATGTTCCTGATACTGCCGCAGGTCTTATGGAGAATTTTTGTCTGCTTTCCAAAGCCCTGGAATGGCTCCAGCATTTCATAGTTTCCGTCTCCCAGATGTGACAGATAGCGTTCTGCAATGGCGTCATCCGTCAGGCTTCGGTCACATTCCGGGCAGCCCACGCCGATCTCAGGATCGTATTTGTGTATGTAGAACTCATTCCCGCATTTCGGACAGCGCACCTTCAAAATCGGGTCAAAATTTTTCAATACCTCATAGGACTCCAGGAAGGGAAGGCCAGAATCCCGACATTTAAGAACCGCTTCATAAAATTCCCCATACTCTTCAAACAAAAAAGCCAGCAATGCCAGCATTTCTTCCTTCACAATGCTGTCCTGTCCCATCAGCTTCCGAATCCGGACGGCAATGTCATCCGACTGAAAGAACGGGGCAAAGCCCGCCTCCGCCAACCCGGATACCAGGCCCCCATAAGGATATTCCGGGTGGAAGCCTTTTTTTACAAGCTGTCTGCGGACGGCTTCCTTGGTCTGAGCAAGGCTGGTTCCTGCCGCCGGCTTCCGATACATTTCCTTCACAAAGCGGCTGAGACGCTCCTCAACCTCCATATCACCCTTCAGTTTTAACGGCTCTTCCCCGATGATCCTGCCTTCCATTACCCGGCATTGAACCAGCGGCTTTCCGTTATGGATGCGGACCCCCGGCAGCTGGTCTTCCACATGAAGGTACCAGCTTCCCTCCCTTGCATGCAGGTCTATAATCTCTGTCTGGCATGCGGGAATACAGGTTTTCCTATCCGTGCGGGGCCGCAAAATGAACTCCGCCAGTTTTACCTGCTCCCCAAACGTCCGCAGCGGCAGCATGGCGTAATAATCCGTATGAAACTGAAGAAGTTCCTCCACGCTTGGGAACTTCCGATGAAGAGCGTGTAAGCTGCAGAGCCGCTCCAGATTCAGTATGTAGTCATATCGAATCGTTCCCCTGATTTCTGCATCCTCTCTGGGGTTGAAAAACGTCCTGAAAAAGCGTGTTTCCTCACCTTTATTTTCCTCGATCCGGTTTTCCTGCAAAATGCGCTCATACCATCCGTAGAGCAATTCATCATCCTGGATTTTTAATACACGCGGCAACAGCATAGGCTTCCCTCCCATAAGTTTTGTTTCTTATATTATGGTCCGTCTGCCTGCAATTATCGCACAAAAAGGGCCTCCCTCTCAGGAGACCCGGAAACAGATATTACTTTTTATTGTTCTCCGGGGGATACGCCCTTTCTCCCAGGACATATACCCCCTTTTCCACTCTTTTCAGATAACCGTTGTCATTGAGCCACCGGCAGATGCTCCTTCTTGCTCCATAACTGATTCTGGGAAGATCCTCCGCAATCCATTGCCCTTCCCTTTCACATGTCTCTCTGGCTCGGTCAAACACCGCAAACCGGTCGTTGATCAACATTTCCGGCCTGGATAACCGGTAGCGGAATACGGAAGACGGTGTGGGCCGGATCAATTCCTGGATAATAAAGCTTCTGGATTTATGGAATACGGTACCGTCCGCACACCGGACTGTTACCCGATCTCTTTGGATTTCTTCCACATTATACAACCCGTCCGTGCAGTCATGTACCACCCTCTCCACATATTCCCTCGGCCAAGTCACCGGAGTACAGAGTGGACAACGGTATCCCTCCCGGAAGCCGTCCGGCGTTATTGCAAACCAGGTACCGCAAGACGCATGGCGTACCAGCATTTTATCCCGGTATCCCTCATAGGGCGATATCCTGACGTACTCCTTCCCGGTAAGCACCTCCATGGCCTGGTCAATGGATATGGACGGCACATATCGTGGGCTACAGATACGGCAGGTGAGATTGGGAAGGAAGTACACCGGCTTTACATCAAAAACCCCGCCGCATTTTTTATGCCTGATCCGTATCTTTCTTCCGGAAGGATCCTCCACGAAGGATTCCGCCACAAACTCCCGGCGTTTCTTATCAATCAGGCCCTGATATTCGTCCAGACTGAGCACCACTTCACATTTACAGCGTTTCTCCCCAAACACGATGTCATAAAAATCATCCCTGTAAGCTCCGCAGGCATCATGGATAACCCTGCATTCCTTGATCTTTTCTGGGACGTAATCCGTATGGTATTTTCCGTCTCCCAACCTGGAGAGCATCCGGTTGGCAAGTTCTTCCGGAGACAGCTTTTCATCGCAGTTCGGGCAGCCAAGTCCCATGAACAGGGCGTAGGGATGCGTGTAAAATTCGTGGCCGCAGCCGCATTTCAGCTTTACAATCACTCCAAAATCGGAAAGGAATTCAAATCTCCCCTGCAGCTCCGTCCGCAGCGCCCGCTCCTGCCCTGCAGTGTCCGCGCCCATTTCCCGGAGTGTGAGATATGTTTCAGCGGCCTCAAGCAGACATTCCCCATCCTTTACCTGCCTCTGGAGAAACAATTCAAACCGTTCCATGCTGTTAAAAGCACACTGCATGCCGTACCGTTCCCTGATCCGTTCATATGCCTCCGACACCGTAAAGCCTTCTTTCTGGATTTTATTCTGAATGCTTCGGATGATCTCCGTGAAATCGGTATAGATCGGTTCCCGGTAAAGCCCTGCCAGGAATCCACTGCGGAGAATTTCCGTCCTCATGTCCTCCACGACCTCCTCCCCATCGATGCGGAAAGCATCTTCCCGTTCCCATAAATCCTCCGCCCTCTCCGTGCGTACCATTTT
>DWYY01000024.1 GCA_019118445.1 Candidatus Eisenbergiella merdipullorum
ATACCGTGATACGGTTTTTATCCGGATCGACGATCCAGTATTCCCGGACTCCGGCTGTGCGATACTTAAACAGCTTTTGATTATAGTCCATTTTCCGGCTGCCGGGAGAGACGACCTCAAGGATCCAGTCAGGCGCGCCGGTACAGCCTTTGTCATTGAGTTTATCCGGATCGCAAATAACGCTGATATCCGGTTCCACATAATTCCTGTCATTTTCATTCAGGAACACGGCAAATGGGGCGATATAGACCCGGCAGGCGCCTTTATGACGAAGAATATATTCCCGGATCACAGCAAAAAGCTCTCCGATGATTTCCTGATGCTTCCGTGTCGGAGGTGCCGTCATGAACATCTGCCCGTCGATCAGCTCCGCCCGCTGGCCGTCCGGAAGAGCATAAATATCATCCGTGGTATAGATTTTTTCCTGCGGTAATGGCATAATAAAAATCTCCTTCCAGAGTAATGGTTCGGCTGTACCCATGTCGGCGCCGCTTCCTGACAAAATGGATTTCAGGATATGACTATTATATCCGGTATGAGGATGATCAGCAAGAGGGGAGAAGCGGACGGAAAGCTGAAGATTCCAGAAATTCCGGTTGTTTCATGCTCCGATAAATACCTGAAAAAGCCTTTCGGATAACCAGATTTCTCACTCACGCAACCCGGCTGAACACCTGGCTTCCATAAATGATCAGATAGCCCAGCCCCCGTCTGGCGGCAAGGAATTCTCCGATGATCACGCCCACCAGAGCCAGACCGATGTTGACCTTCATGGTGCTTAGGATGATGGGAATGGAGCCGGGCAGGACAACCTTGAAAAGGGAATCCCGCCGGCTGCCTCCCAGCGTTTGGATCAGCCGGATTTTTTCCTCGTCCACCTGCCGGAAGCCCGTATACAGGCTGATGATGGCGCCGAAGAGCGCCACGGAGATGCCAGCCACGATGATGGTGTTCATTCCGGTGCCCAGCCACACGATGAGAAGGGGCGCCAGGGCGGATTTTGGCAGGCTGTTTAAGACCACCAGGTAAGGCTCCAGAATTTCCGACAGCCTGGTGGAATACCACAGGATGGTGGCGCATATCATGCTGATGAGAAAGACCAGCAGGAAACTCAGCAGCGTTTCATACAGCGTGATCCCGATGTGGGTGAGCAGGTTTTTTTCTCTGAGCAGGGTGAGAAACTCCAGCGCCACACGGCTGGGGCTGGAAAAGAAGAAGGCGTCGATCACATCAAAATCAGAACACAGCTCCCACACGGCAAGAAACAGGATCAGCAGAAAGACGCGCAGGAAGGTGACTATGCGGCGGCTTTTCCTGTGGGCGGTAAGAAAGGCCGTCTGGAGCGGCGTGACGGACGGAACGGACACTTCTTCCGGCCGGACTCCAATTTCGCTTTCTCTGAGAATAGCTTCTTTTTTCTTATCCATGGTTCAGTTCCTCCCACAGCAGATTAAAATAGGTTTTGAATTCCGGCGCGTTTCTCGCGGCGAGCGGGCTGTCATCCCGCAGCGTCAGGTGAATGGGGATTTCCCTTAAAACCCGTGCGGGACGGCGGCTTAAAACGATTACCCGGTCCGAAAGGCTGATGGCCTCGGAAAGATCGTGGGTAATGAGAATGGCGGTCTTGCCGGCAGAGCGGATGATCCGGCAGATGTCCGCGGAGACGTTCAGCCGGGTCTGATAGTCCAGAGCGCTGAAGGGTTCATCCAGCAGCAGAATATCCGGTTCCAGAGCCATGGTGCGCACCAGGGCGGCCCGCTGCTTCAGTCCGCCGGAAAGCTCGCCGGGCTTTTTGGACAGAAAGGGCGTAAGACCGTAGTCCTCCGCCATGGCGAGGACTTTTTCCTTCCTTTCCGGGGTGAGCTGATGATTGATCTCCAGTCCGAGGATGATGTTCCGGTATACGCTGCGCCACTCAAACAGGTGGTCGCGCTGCAGCATGTAGCCGATCCCCGGCTTTCTGTCATGAGGATCCTTTGTATAAAAAGTAATGTCTCCGGATTCCGGCTTTAAGAGGCCTGCGATCAGGGACAGGATCGTTGATTTTCCACAGCCGCTTGGGCCGACGATGGCGACGAATTCTCCGGCGCGCACATGGAAGCTGATGCTGTCAAGGGCACGTACCTCGCCGCTCTGGCTGTGGTAGGAAAAGGATACGTTTTTCAGGGAAAGCTGAGTGTCTTCCATGTCATTCCTCCATTTCGAAGCGTTGAACTTCGGCGGCATATCTTCGATATAGGATATCATATGAAAAAAGAGGAATTCTGTTCCTTTTTGTTGAAAGCGCCGCAGATCGAACGTTGCAAGAGCGGCGGTTTTGTGGTACTATCATTTTTAATTGAGCCGGAAGCCGGCCTGACGGGCGGGTCTTTCGGAGGACTGCAAAAGAAAACATGCCGGACCTGGTGCGGCGGAACGGAGGTAAATATGGCACAGCTCTGGGGCGGACGTTTCACAAAGGAAACGGATCGTCTTGCATATCAGTTCAACGCTTCCATCCATTTTGATCAGCGCTTTCTGGAGGAAGATATTCAGGGAAGCATCGCCCATGCGACCATGCTGGCAAAGCAGGGAATCCTGACGGATCAGGAAAAAGATGCGATTGTGGACGGCCTTACCGGGATTCGGGAGGATGTGGCGGCGGGAAAGCTTGCCGTGACGGACGAATATGAGGATGTACACAGCTTTGTGGAGGCGAACCTGATCGACCGGATCGGGGACGCGGGAAAGAAGCTTCACACCGGGAGAAGCCGGAATGACCAGGTAGCGCTGGACATGAAGCTTTATGTGAGAAAAGAGATCCTGGAGATCGACGGTTATATCAGGGAGCTTCTGGAAACCCTCCTTTCTCTGATGGAGGAAAATCTGGACACCATCATGCCGGGCTTTACCCACATGCAGAAGGCGCAGCCCACCACGCTGGCTCACCATCTTGGCGCCTATTTTGAAATGTTCAAGAGGGACCGGCTCCGGATGAAGGACATATATCACCGGATGAATACCTGTCCGCTGGGAGCGGGCGCGCTGGCCGGAACCACTTACCCGCTGGACCGGGAATATACGGCGAAGCTTCTGGGCTTTGACGGCCCCACCTTAAACAGCATGGATT
>DWYY01000182.1 GCA_019118445.1 Candidatus Eisenbergiella merdipullorum
AACCTTCATTTCCACGTTTTTATAAACGTCGCCATATGCATGACGGGCAATGGTGATGGGTTTTTCCCAGTTTCTGACGCAGGGTTCGATCCCCTTCACCACAATGGGCGCTCGGAACACAGTTCCGTCCAGGAGGGCACGGATCGTCCCGTTGGGGCTTTTCCACATCTCTTTCAGGTTATACTCCGTCATACGGGCGGCGTTCGGCGTGATGGTAGCGCATTTGACGGCGACGCCGTACTTCTTTGTAGCTTCGGCAGATTCCACGGTCACCCGGTCGTCTGTCTCATTGCGGTGTGCAAGGCCCAGATCATAATATTCGGTATTTAGCTCGATAAAGGGGATAAGCAGCTCCTCCTTGATCATCTTCCACAGGACCCTGGTCATTTCGTCGCCATCCATCTCCACCAGAGGCGTCTTCATTTTGATTTTTTCCATTCTCAATTTTCTCCCTTCCGAAACGTTTTATGCGTTTCAGGTGTTTTCCGGCTCCTCGTAGGCTTCATATAAGCCACACTTTACCATGTTGGAATAGGCGTTTCTGATGTGGGCGTTTGCCAGTTTTTCCGCGAGATCCGCATCTTTCCCACGGATCGCCTCCATGATCCGTCTGTGCTCTTCGTTAGACTGTACGCCCCTTGCGTCATCGGAAAGGGTTTTCTTTCTCACCCGCAGGACATATTCATGAAATTCCCGGAGAATATGCTCGAGCATCTTGCTGCCAGAGGCTTCGTACATGATCTCGTGGAAACGGTTGTCCAGCTCCGTAAGCTGTTCCGCATGGCCTTTTCCGGCGTGGAAGGCGGACAGATATACGTTTTCTTCCATCTCCTCCATCTGCTCTCTGCTGATATTCTGCGTCGCCCATCTGGCGCACAGCCCTTCCAGCAGGGAACGGATGGCATAGATATCCTTCACGTCCTTCACCGTAATGCCGGTAACATACGCGCCCTTATTAGGAATGATCTGAACCAGCCCTTCCAGCTCAAGCTGCCTTAACGCTTCCCTGACAGGAGTGCGGCTGACGCCCATTTCTTCCGCGATCGCCGCTTCTTTAAGTTCTTCATATTCCCGGTATCTGCCATTCAGGATATCGTCGCGCAGCCTGTGGAACACCCGGCCCCGGAGGGAATATTTATCGGCAGTCTCCGCCGCCTGGCTGAGCATGTCCAATTTTTCCCTTCCCCGTCTGTCACTCATCTCACTCATTGGCATGAGCACCCGCTTCCTGCACATCTGCTCCGGCCGCATCCTGATCCGGGAGGCTTATGGACAGCTTCCGGCATGCGTCTTCGATCACGGCGGTCAGTTCTTCGTCAGTAAGCACAGTCACACGGCCCTCCGCGTATTCCTTATCCACCCATTTTTTCACCTCATGGACCAGATCGGAATTCTTGTCTACCGTCTTATCACCCTTCAGGCCATAATGCGCGTTGATCCAGTGAGCGATCCCCGCAAGGCCGGAGGTGTTGGAAACTGCACAGATCACCGGACGGTTCAGAAACTTCTCCGTATCAAATATATTATAAATCTCTTCATTTTTCAAGAGACCGTCCGCATGGATCCCGGCACGGGTCACATTGAAGTTCTTTCCCACAAAAGGCGTGCGCTCCGGGATATGATAACCGATCTCCTTTTCATAATATTCTGCAAGCTCCGTGATGACAGTGGTATCCATACCGTTCAGCTCGCCCTTCAGCTGCGCGTATTCGAATACCATGGCTTCCAGCGGCGTATTCCCTGTGCGCTCCCCGATGCCAAACAGAGAGGCGTTCACACCGGAACAGCCATAGAGCCATGCGGTGGTGGAGTTCGTGACAGCCTTGTAAAAATCATTATGTCCATGCCACTCAAGCAGCGCATGGGGAACGCCTGCATGAGTATGCAGGGCATAGACGATGCCCGGGACGCTTCTGGGAATGACAGCGCCGGGGAAATTCACCCCATAGCCCATGGTATCGCAGGCACGGATCTTGATCGGGATCTTGTATTCGTCCATCAATTTCATCAGCTCCATACAGAAAGGAACCACATAGCCGTATATATCGGCACGCGTGATGTCCTCCAGATGGCATCTGGGGCTGATCCCCTCCTCCAGGCAGTCGCGGATAACGCTCAGATAATGATCCATCGCCTGCCTTCTCGTCATTTTCAGCTTCAGGAAAATATGATAATCGGAGCAGCTTACCAGAATGCCCGTTTCCTTCATGCCGATCTCCTTCACCAGCCGGAAATCATCCTTGCTCGCCCGTATCCAGCTCGTCACCTCTGGGAACTGATATCCTCTCTCCATGCACTTATAAACCGCGTCCCGGTCCTTCTTGCTGTAGAGGAAAAACTCGCAGGCACGGATCATGCCGTTGGGGCCGCCCAGCCTGTGCAGATGATCGTAAATGGTGACGATCTGCTCTGTGGTGTACGGCGCGCGGGACTGCTGTCCGTCACGGAATGTGGTGTCCGTGATCCAGATATCCTTGGGCATATTATGAGGAACGATCCTGTCATTGAAAGGGATTTTCGGAACCTCCGAATAGGGGAACATGTTGCGGAACACATTAGGTTTCTTGACATCATCGAGAATGTACATGTGTTCTTCGATCTCAAGAAGATTGTTCTTCTCATTCATACGGACAGGACGGTTAGTAAAGGTATCATCAGTATTCATGGCCGCTCTCCTTTTTTATAAAGCACTTTAATGCGTGAATTTTATAATTCGTGTATCATTGTATACAATTATTTTGGCCCTGTCAATCCTCTTTTCCCCATGTTCCGTCAGATTTTCTTATTCCGCAGCCATGTGCCCTGGAAGCCAGTCTCGCCAACCGAGCATCAGCCGAGCATCCTCGCCACATTCAGCATTCCCCAGCCCTGTTTGCTCCATGCTTCTCCCAGATCGGAGGCCGTCCACAGAATCCGCCGCTTCACCTGCTCGTTGGTATACCAGGGATATTTCTGAAAACACAGAGCCGCCGCCCCGGCCACCAGAGGTGTGGACATGGAGGTTCCGCTTTTTTCCACGTAGGCGTTCCGGCACCCTGCCGCTGTCTGCCTGAAAAAAGCGCTGCATGACATGATATCGGTTCCCGGCGCCACCAAGTCCGGTTTTTTCAGGACGTCTCCGGACGGCCCCCTTCCCGAACAGACCTCGCAGGAATCCGGTCTTCTCTGGTAAGCCATGCCGTCATGGCAGCCCACCGTCACCACCTTGTTTCCCTCCCCAAGCTTTGAAATGCTCCCTTCCGCAGGTCCTGCATTTCCCGCCGCGACCACCACAAACAGCCCTTCATCCCAGGCGTCCTCCAATCTGGAAACCAATTCCCTGAAAGAGGCCTCTTTTTTCATTTTCCGCATTCCGGCCGTCATGCTGACGGAAATATTCAGGATACGCACCTGATACAGCTTTCGGTTCCTCAAGACCCAGTCGATCCCCTCTATCATGTTACGGATAGTGCCATCCCCTTTTTCGTCCAAAACCTTGCCGGAAAGGACACGGCATCCCCTTGCCACCCCTGCATACCGCCCCTGGGAACAGGAACCGTCTCCGCACAGACAGCCAGCCACATGCGTTCCGTGTCCGCAGTCATCATAGGGAAGGCGGCTGTTTCCCACAAAATCCTTAAATCCGATCACTCTTCCTGAAAAATCCGGGTGCATGGCGATCCCTGTATCCAGGACCGCCGCCGTCACGCCGGTTCCATCGAAAGGATAAATCTCCCTCTCACGGGCATGGATCAGTTTTCTTACACGCTCCATGAAGCTCTTTATCTCCGCCTTTTTTCTTACATTATGAAAAGAATCCCATCCTGTTCCTGCAGGCGGTCCAGACAGCTTAGGACGCAATTACTTTTTTTCATCCTCCGGAAACACAGACATGCCAGGGGCATAGTATAAACCATAAAAACCAATTTGGAGGCAAAAGACATGAGTGATTTAACGGCGAGCGGCTGCGGATGCGGCGGTTCCTCTAACAACAGCTGCGGTTGTGCGACATCTAATAACGGATGCGGAAGCTGGATCTGGATCCTGATCCTGCTTTGCTGCTGCGGAAACGGAAACGGCTTCTGCTGATGGCTGAAATGTACTGCCCTCAGTATACCTTGTGAAACACTTTTCAGTGAAACTGCCGCGGCGTCCTCTGGCGCCGCGGCGCATCCCTTTCCGGCATCGGTTCTTATGCCCCGGCCGATGACATAATATTTTGGTAAAGGGAAGAAGGAACGGGCCATGGGAAAACAGGATCAGGATTCCATACAGGCATTTGACGCCCTGTATACAACCAATCAGATACAGATTTTAAAGATCCTGCTGCCCTTCTGCCCTTCCGAGACCCGCAAGAGCCTGGTTGTCATGATCCGGTTTCTGGAGCTCCAATACGCCCTGGCTTTCGTCCGTTCCAACCCCGAATGCTTCCGCGATCCTCCCATTCCATTTTCCCTGAATGAAATCTACGAAAAGATCAGCAGCTACTGTCCTCCCCAGCTTCGCTCCATGCTGGAACAGATCCGTTCCATGCAGAACGCCATGCAGATGTATGAAGAAATGAAGCAGGTCATGGAGCTGTTTGGCGGCACGGATCAGGACGGAGAGGGGAAAGAAGGACAGGACAAAGAAGGACAGGATGCGGCTTCGCCGGATGAAGCCTTTGATCCCATGAGTATGCTGATGGGGATGCTTTCCCCATCCCAGAAGGAAATGTTTCAGATGTTCCAGTCGGAATTTAAGGAGAATTGATCTATGTCAGAATTCACAGAAAAACCACGCTGGATGCAGGAACCCTCTTTAAAGGACATTCCTGAAGAAAAACTGGATTTTTTACAGAAAATGGTGTTTGAAAGCAAAGAGCTTTCCCAGAAAGAACTGCTGCCCTTCCTGATGGCGCTAGCTCAGAGAAGCAGATCGGCCAACATCACCTTTTCCACGGATGAGATGAACACCATCATTGAGGCGATCAAAAAATACAGCACGCCGGAGGAGCTGTTAAAAATGAACCAGATCATGAAGCTGATGCAGCGCCGGAAATAGCGCTGCATCCTTCGTGTTCTTTTTTATTGACATAACTCAAGAATTGCCATGGCAAAGATGACAGCGCTCGTTTTCATCTGATCCACCATCATGAATTCATCTGCCCCGTGCATATGATTATCCACTTCCGGGTCCGCACATCCGAAAGCCACGCCATTGGCGATATGGTGCACATAGGTGCCCCCTCCGATCGCAACGGCCTTCCCTTTCTTTCCGGTCACCAGCTCATAGCAGGACAAAAGAGTCTGTACCAGCTCGCTGTCCTCAGGCACATAATGTGCTGCAAACATCTTCTCGTCATCCGTTTTGAATCCGGCGTCCCTTAATCTGCGGCGGATCACATCCGCGGTGTTTTCATCGTTGGCGCACAGAGGCGCACGGCAGTCAAACGTGCCGGAAAGATTCTTCCCGTCGAAGGAAAACAGATCCAGGCTCAGGGTCAGACAGCCGGATATCTCATCTTCATGATCGACGCCAAGCGCCGCTCCGCGCCAGTCTCCATGAGGGAATAGGACTGCAAGCTTCTGGAGCCGGTCTTTCAGGATTTCAGAAGAAAACGGAATGCGGGAAAGAAGGAGAAGCAGGGCAGTCAGGCCATTGTTGCCCGCCTGCGGACTAGCCGCATGGGCTGATTCTCCTTCCGCCAGCAGATGGATCCCATCCGCCTTCTCTTCCATCGAAAAGAAAACGCCTGTTTCCCTGCTTGCTTCAGCGGACAGCTCCGACAATTCCGTGACACTGATCCCGGAAAGGACAGCCCGGGCTTTTCCGGGAACCACATTAACCTTGGTTCCCGCCTGAATAGAAACCAAACGAACGCCTTCCGGCTGATCTCCGATTTCCGCTTCCAGGGTCAGATGCAGACCGCCCTTTTCCAGATTGATCACCGGGAAATCCGCATCCGGGGAAAAGGTCATGGGAGCATGCTCTTCCCGTTCAAAATAATACTTGATATCGCTGCTGCCGCATTCCTCATCCGCCCCGAGGATCAGACGGCAATTCCCAGAAAGAGGAACTCCAAGCTCTTTTACAGCCCGCATAGCATAAAGAGCTGCCACAGCCGGCCCCTTGTCATCAGAGCTTCCCCTTCCGTAAAGCTTTCCGTCTTTTACCACCGGACGGAAAGGCTCGGTCACTGTAAAGCCTTCTCCCGCAGGCACCACATCCAGATGGGCCAGCACATCCAACCTGGGCTCCTGATCGTTCAGATCCGCAGCAAGCACATAGTTGTCATAATTTTTTACCGGGAAACCATGACCGGAGAGAATCCTTTCCGCTTCTTTAAAGACCTTCGCAGTTCCCTCTCCAAAAGGCATGCCCGGCTTTGCCTCCATCCTTTCGCTGTCGATGGAAATGAGCGCCATGGCATCCTCCAGCATTTCCCTTTCATGAGCCTCCACATAGGCTTCAAACTGTTTCTGCCAAGCCTTCGCCTGTTCCTGATCCATTTCTTTCATCACCTGTTTTCCTTATTTGCATACAATATTGATGATCTTGCCGGGCACGTAGATCTCCTTCACGATATTCCCGCTGAGCTTGTCAGCAACCGCCTCCTTGCCGGCCGCGACCGCCGTCT
>DWYY01000183.1 GCA_019118445.1 Candidatus Eisenbergiella merdipullorum
GGACCAGCACATCCGGCTCCATGGCGAGAACGCCGGCGATGGCAACCCTCCGTTTCTGCCCGCCGGACAGGTCGAACGGGGACTGGGTATAATATTCCTCTCCGATCCCCACAAGCTCAAGCGCCCTTTTCGCCCGCCTTTCCGTTTCTTCCTTCGTAAGCCCCAGATTCTTAGGCCCAAAGCAGACATCCGAAAATACGTCGATCTCAAAAAGCTGATATTCCGGATACTGGAAGACCAGGCCGACCTTACTCCGCAGGTCCTTCAGATTGTAACCCTTTTCATAGATATCCGTCCCATTATAAAAAACTTTCCCGTCCGTTGCCCTCAAAAGGCCGTTCAGGTGCTGTACCAGCGTGGACTTTCCTGAGCCGGTATGCCCGATGAGGCCGATGAATTCCCCGTCCTCGATCGTCAGGCAGATATCTTTCAGCGCGGCAACTCTCAGTTCCGTGTCCGCACCGTATATATAATTCACATGCTCCAGCCTGATCGACATTTCTGCAGCTCCTCCTTCAGTTCCTGCGTGGTAAGGATCCCATCCGGCAGAGGGAACCCCTTCTGCTTCAGCTCCCAGGCGAGCAACGTGACCTGCGGCACATCCAGTCTGAGCTCTTTCAGACGTTCCACCTGAGAAAAGACCTCCCTGGGAGTCCCGGAAAGGACCACCTTACCCTCGTCCATCACGAAGACCCGGTCCGAATGGATGACCTCTTCCATATAATGGGTGATCAGGATGACCGTCACATTCTCCACCTGGTTCAGCGCTCTTGCGGCCCGGATCACCTCTTTGCGGCCGCCGGGATCCAGCATGGCCGTGGGTTCATCCAGCACGATGCACTTTGGATGCATGGCGAGCACGCCCGCAATGGAAACCCGCTGCTTCTGTCCGCCTGACAGCTTGTTGGGAGAAAATTTCCGATATTCGTACATGCCCACCGCCTTCAGGCTTTCTTCCACCCGCTCCCATATTTCCTTCGTCGGCACGCCCATATTTTCCGGACCGAAACCCACATCCTCCTCCACCACCTGTCCGATGATCTGATTGTCCGGATTCTGGAACACCATACCGGCAGTCTGACGGATGTTCCACACATTTTTTTCATCCTTCGTATCCATCCCGTCCACCCATATGGTCCCTGACGTGGGACACAGAAGCGCATTGATATGCTTTGCCAGCGTGCTCTTTCCGGAACCGTTATGTCCGAGAATGGCTATGAATTCTCCCTGCTCCACCTGCAGGCTCACACCGTCCACCGCACGGATAAAGCCCGCCTCATTTCCTTCCTCATCATGTCTCACATAATCGTAGGTGAGTTCAGACGCTTCTATAATCTTCATTTCGTTTGTTATCCTGTTTTTCTTTTTGGTTTACAATCGCTGTCACTTTCCTATTTTACTAAACAACGGATAGAAATACAAGAAAAATACCTGTTGATTTTCCGCGGGTGCTGGGGTAATATTATCTGGCTTTGTACATTCAATTGATGAAAGGAAGCGCCGAACGCTTTGAAATGGGGGTAGAATGATGTTTAGACAAAAGACAAAGCATGTGAATGATTTCGGAAAGGACAGGGTTCCTGCTCTGGTCCTGCGGGTATCCGTCCCGTTCATGTTCGCGCAGTTCGTGAACGTGCTCTACAGTATCGTTGACCGCATCTATGTGGGAAACATCCCGGAGACCGGGGCCATCTCCCTGGCGGGCGTCGGGGTCTGCGCCCCCATCATCACGCTGCTTTCTTCTTTCGCCACGCTGGTGGGGATCGGCGGCTCCATCCTGTTTTCCATGCGCCTGGGGCAGAAGGATCATAAAGACGCGGAACGTATCCTGGGGAACTGTTTCAGCCTGCTGCTGATCTTGTCTGCCGTTCTGACTGTGGGATTCCTGCTTATCAAGGATATTCTTCTTGGCTGGTTCGGCGCCAGCGAAACATCATTCCCCTATGCGGATACATACCTTACCATTTATACCTGCGGCACCTTTTTTGCGCTGCTCTCCACGGGAATGAACTACTTCATCACTGCCCAGGGCCATCCCATGCTGGGCATGGTGACGACGCTGATCGGCGCGGTGGTCAATATCATCCTGGACCCGGTGTTCATTTTTCTGTTTCATATGGACGTTGCGGGCGCAGCCATCGCCACGGTCCTGGCACAGCTTTCCTCCTGCATCTTCGTCCTCTGTGTCCTGCGCGGCAAAAATATGCTGATCCCGCTGCGCCTGAAGAAGCCGGAACGCAGCCTTACGGGCCGCATCTTCGCGCTGGGCTTTTCCCCCTTCCTGATCCTTGCGACAGACAGCATCATCATCATCGCCATGAACGCGGTGCTTCAGTATCACGGCGGGCCGGGCTATGGGGATACGCTGATCACCTGCGCCACCATTGTCCAGAGCTACATGCAGCTGATCACTTCACCCATGCTCGGCATTACGGGCGGCTCACAGCCATTGATCAGTTACAACCTCGGAGCCGGAAACCAGGCGCGCATCCGGAAGATCGTCCTCTGCGTGCTCCTTCTGTGCATCGGCTTCACCACGACCATGTTCCTGATCTCCCGTTTCCTGCCTTCGGCCTTTGTGGGAATCTTTACGGATGATCCGGAATACATCCAACTTTCTATCTGGGGCATCCGGGTCTTCACGTTGATGATCATCCCGTTAAGCTTCCAGTACACCTTCGTGGATTCTCTGACTGCCCTGGGGCTGACGAAGCTCTCCCTTTCCCTGTCGCTTTTCCGGAAGGGTCTGTATTTTGCCGCCACCTGTCTGCTGCCCTTCGCCTTCGGCGCGGCCAGCGCCTTCTTTGCGGAGCCTGTGGCGGACGGTGTCAGCTTTGTGACCTCCACTGTCTCCTATCTGATCATATATCAGAAATTTTTAAAAAACCCAGGCGATCTTGTCAGGATCACTCTGAAAAAAGCGGGTACAGAATGAATCATTCTGTCCCGCCCTTTTTTCTTCCGGCCGTCAGGCTTTCTCCCACAGCTTTTGGATATATTCCCTGGCCGCCGCCGCATTTTCCGGCACCGTATTCTCCAGCGTTGCCTGGATATAAGGTTTGTCATATTTCATAAAATGAACCAGTTCGTCATATTCCATCTGGCCCTGTCCTACCGCAAGCTCCTCTACTTCGCCGTCCATTATGGTAAAATCCTTCAGATGGACCACCGCCACATCCTCGCCCAGGACATCGATGGCTTCCTTTATCACGTCATGATAATTCGCGATGTTGGTCTTATCCAGCAGGTTCACCGGATCCAGGATGATCTGCAGATTGGGGGACTGGATAGCGTCCAGTACCTTCCGGGCACGATGCACGTCATAAACGATATGACGGATGACCGGCTCGATGGCGACCACCACACCCATATGCTCCGCACATTCCACCACAGTATCCAGGTTCCGGATAAACGTGGTCAGAGCTTCCTCTGTCCGGCTGTTCGGATCGACGGCATACTGCTCGTTGGGAGTTCCTGTCTCCGTTCCCACCACACCGGCTCCCAGAAAAGAGGCAAAACGGATCTGCGCCTTATAGGTCGCGATCGTTTTTTCCAGCTGCTCTTTGTTGGGGTCGGCCAGATTCAGATAGCAGCCGAGCACCGCGATATCCAGATCGTTTGCGGCAAACAGCTTTCTCAGATACATGCCGAAACCCGGCGTGAGCGTGCCGTTCGTGATCGGGAAATCCTGGATCACCTTTCCCAGCGCCAGGTGCACACACGAAAATCCCTGCGCCCTTGTATCAGCCAGCCTCTGCGGCAGCGGCAGCGGCTTTGTGTCATGTAAACGAATTCCTACCTGCATATTTCCTCCTTTCCCGGTCTATTTTCATTTTATTCTATTTATTCTGTAATGGCAAGCATTTTAGTCGCATAAGGCTCAAGAGATACCTCCACGCGTCCGCTCTTTGTCTGCACGCCTGTCTTCTGGGGCTGATCGCTGTTATTGATCACCACCAGCTTTCCGCTTCCTGGATAATACGCGCATTCGGTATAAACGTTGTCGGTCAGATACAGGTCATTCTCCAGCTCTCCGCCCGCCATGCGGATCAGGTTCAGGAGCATCCTGGTATTTTCCGTCGTCTTTTCAAAGGTTGCCAGGTAAACGCCGCAGCCCTTGCCGAAGCGGTTCACCGTGAAGGTGGGAACCGTGCCTTCCGCTGCCAGCACCCTCGCTTTCCCGTCCGTCAGATAGGGCACGCCCTTCCTGTACTCGGCAGTCTGCCCGGTCTTTGCCACGAAGCTGCCTTCGGGCATGATCTTTGCATCCCTCTCCACTTCGAAGGTCCACTTTCCATGGCAGAGTTTTGCCCCCGTATCCTCATCCACGCCTAGCACGTTTGCCAGACGGAAAAAGGTATCATATCCTTCCACCGCGGAAGGCTCGTTCACGCCGATGAAGGTTCCGCCCTCATACACGAAACGAGTGAGCTTTTCCACCACTTCCGCATCTTTCCAGACGTCTCCGCCGCTCCAGGCGCTTCCCGCGAATCCGGCATTGATCACCACATCCACATTGGAAAGAGCGCCGTTTTTCACATCCTCAAAGCTGATAAAGCTCACATCCACCGGAAGGCCTGACAGCGCTTCGTTGATATGGATCAGATCGTTCATGTAGGTCTCATGGAAATGTCCGGACAGAGTCCAGGAACGCAGTTTTCCCCAATAGTGCAGCACAGCCACTTTCGTGCGGATGCTGTAAGGCGCGCCTTCTTTGTGGAATCCCGCTATGGTGCGGAATTCATCCGCCACCTGCTCAATATAGTCGCAGAAATCCGGGAAATCCTGTACCAGATGCAGATAGCCGCCCAGGCCGATCCTCTGCACAGGCTCGCGCAGCAGGGCACGGCGCACGCTGTTCCAGTATTTCTTCGCTTCCAGCGTCGGGTCTCCTCCCTCCATGAAAGTAGGCGCTCCGCCCAGGCCCACCGGGAACAGATACGGATGCAGGCGCAGTTCATGCGTCTCCACCTTCACGCCGGCGCACAGCCTTGCCTCATAACCGGAAAATACGCATTTGATCAGGCCGTCAAAGCCGAATTCCTCAAATCTTCCGTTGTAAGGCTCGATCCCGACCCAGCTGTCATCATAGAATACATAAGCTTTTTTCCCGTAGGAATGGACGATATCGATGAGCTGCTTTCCTAAGGAGATGACGAAATCGTTGATGAATTCCATCCAGTCCGCCTTCCGCTTGTTTCCAGGCATATGGGTCACATGCAGCCTGCCCTGGTTGATGAAATCCTCCGCTGTCATCCGGTAGCCGTATTTCTTTTCAAATTCATCCAGAGCCCGCTCGCTCACAGTAAAATCGTAGGAACCCCAGTCCGTGAACAGGTTGCGGCATCTCTCGTCGCTCCCCCAGATCCAGACGAAGTTGTAGAACATGGAGGTAAAACGGACTACCGTGGTGGCAGGATGGCTCTCGCACCAGTCCTTCATCCAGCCCAGCAGATATTCCCTCGTTTCCGGATACATGGGATCGATCTGCATCAGGTGTTCCTTATTCCAGTTATTTGTGGTGTGATTGTACATGGAAATCTCTTCCCATATCCGGTAGGCCATGAAGTTGACCGTATAGGTATGGAAAGCCTTGGGGGAAGCGAGCGTAACATTTCCGCTTTCCGCGTCATAGCTCCACTCACCCGTATCCAGCAGTTCTTCCGTAGTGCGGTCAAAAACCTGCCAGTAGGACATGGCGTTTTCACCGTCATTTACGCGGAACTGTTCCTCAAAGTATCCGTCCATCAGATGGATGATAAGCGGTCCTTCCACCGCCGTCCGCGGTTCCGACATCAGGAAGCACTGCTGGAGCTTATCCTGATTTTTCTTCGCCCATTCATTATGATCGCGGATGATGCAGATCGTGGAATAGATCCCATAGCCCGCATCCAGGATCTCATCGGAAAGAACGGTCCCGTCGCTGTCGCGGATCACGTCCGCACCCCATTTTTTTGCCATCTCCAGGGTCAGCTTCTCATATCCCGCTTCTCCCGGCAGAGTAAAACACCCTTTTTTCTTTTCTTCACTCATCTTTGCCTCCATATCATCTTGAGATCAACTTTCCCTTAAAGCGCCAGCCTGCCGATCAGACGCGCGGCGTCGCCCCGCTTTACCGGACTGTTCAGCCCGGCTTTTTCATCGATCAGGCCCAGAGCCGCGCTCTCCCGCACAGCTCTTCTGGCAAAGGCGGGAGCCTGGTCCGCCGCTGGGAATTCCGCTTCCCTGGTGTCCATCCTTCCCCGGAAACCGTTCATCAGCATGGCGAGCAGCTCTGCCAGCGTGATCTCCTTATCCGGCCGGAATTTCCTTTCTTCCGTCATCTCCGGGGGGATCAACCCGTTCTGCCAGGCGCATTCCACCGCGCCGGCATACCATTCATGTCCGATCACATCGTCAAACATATCATTATACACATTCGTCGGGAAGAATTTCAGCGCCTGGATGATCATGGGAAGCGCTTCCGCCCGGGTCAGAGGATCCTCCGGCCGCTCCAGATCTGAAAACAGCTCCTCCGGCGCCGACGGAGCTGTCTTTCCCTTCATTCCCTCCGGGATTTCCAGAACGTGACAGTCATTTCCCGGCTTCCATCCTCCAAATCCTTCCGTCCGGACGAAGGCCGCCAGACCCGTCAGCTCTTTCTTCAGGCCCCGCGCCACCCATCCAGCAGCCAGGTAAGCGCCGTAATCGTCACTGTGGGTGAAATCATGGGGGAAGAACCAGGATTTTGCCTTTTCCAGCCCCTTTTCCAGCACAAATGCCTTACTCGCAGCGTGCAGGTCAATGACAGGCACGTTCCTCTCCCTGCCCAGTCGCTTCACTGCCTCCGCATATCCTTTCAGCAGATCGTTGTAGCTTCCGTCCAGTCCTTTCCATGTATTTCTGGCGATAGGCGTTACCAGAATTGGAAAAGCGCCTTTTTCGCGTATCTCTGAAAGATAGCGGTCCAGATTATCGCGGTAGCCTTCTTCTGCCTTCAGGTGGTCCAGCTTCTGATCGTTGTGCCCGAACTGCAGCAATACATGATCTCCGGCCTTCAGCCTCTGATACAGGATGGCATAATGGCCTTCCTCCCGGAAGCTTTCCGTGGTCAGCCCGGAATGCGCATGGTTGGATACCGTTATCCCGCAGTCCAGATAAGCGGAGAGCATCTGCCCCCAGCCGCAGTAGCTTGCTCCCGGCGCATAAGGGTAATCCGCGCTCTGGTCCGTCACAGTGGAATCCCCGGCGATATAGACCGTGGGACAGGCAAGCGGCTCGATCCCGACTTCAGTCAGTGCCGCGCCGCATCCGATGAGAGCGACATCCACCGTCGTATCAGGATAGCCTTCCGTCTTTCCCCGGGGAATGATCTCACAGACATTGATGTCCCCTTCCACCGTCCGGCGCTCTCCGCGCTTCAAGGTTCCCTTCCAGGCGAGATGTCTTCTTCCAAGGAAGAGGAGAACCTCCTGTTCCTCTTCTGAAAGGCCGGTCAGGATCACCTGTACGCGCCAGTTCCCTTCTTTTCCCATGTCCGCCTTGAACTGAAGAGGGATCCGCCGTCCTTCTCTTTCCCATTCCCTTTCAGGGCGATCCGCGTCAGAACCGGCTGCCCCGGCGCAATCCGATCCAGAGTTGTCTGCGCCGGCGCAATCCGTGATCCGGCAGCCTTCCTGTACCACTTCGATCTTCGTGATATCCTCATCCTGATACCACCAGACCGGCTCAAAACCGGAATTTAACTCCGGAAGCTGAAGAAGCTCCTGTTCCCTCCGGTTTTCTTCCGTAACGAAGCCCCAGCCGCGCTCCGGTGTGTACAGAACCGGCTCTGCCACCAAAACAGTTCCGTTTCCGACCTCAGCCGGCGTTTTTCCAAATAGAAAACGCTTTCCGCCCATCTTTACAGAGCACCGTCCTTTTCGATCTGGTCAGATACCAGCAGCTTGGAAAAGAAGGCCAACGCAAGTCCCTGCCCCCAGCCCTGGATCCAGTCTCTGCTGATATTCCTGTAACCATCAATATCCTTCATGATGGCGGTTCCGCCGGATACATTCATCACTTTTCCATCCTCGCTGACATTGGCAAGAAGCCCCTTGATGGATTTGTTGATATATTTGGAATGAAGCGGATTGCCTCTCTCCAGCATGGCAGCCGCGATCCCTGCGGATGCGGAGACTTCCTCATAGGATTCCGGATCGTTCACTACGGTCTTCCACAGTCCGTTTTCCGTCTGCAGCACCTTCAGCGCGGCAAGCTGTTCATTGAGCGATCCCGCCACATCCATGTACTTGGGATACAGATAGCATTCCGGGAGCCGTCCGCCCACCTGTGACATGGTGTAGGCGGCCCAGGCATTGGCACGCCCCCAGTAAATGCCGGACATATGATCCTTGGTGATATTGTTGTAGCCATGATAATACAGGCCGTTTCCGGGATTCTGCAGATATTTGATGTGCCAGTACCACTGGTTCAGCGCATCTTCGATCATATCCTCGTCCTTTAGCTTCACGCCCACGCGGAGCAGAAAGAAAGCTGCCATAAACAGCGTGTCCGCCCAGGCCTGCTCCGGAAAGTCGTTATTGGCGGATACCGTATGCTGCAGCACGTGATCCCCGAAGCGCAGCGCATCGTGTTGGATATAATGGATCTTGCTCATCACGATATCCCAGTAACGCTGCTCTCCTGTCGCCTCATAAAGCGTGATCAGGCAGTGCCCCATGGCACAGGCGTTTACCGTCCACACCTTAGGCAGGCCCAGGTCGATCAGCTCATCCACCCTGTCCTTTAAAAGCTTCAGATATTCTTCCTTTCCGGTTTTTTCATAGGCCTCACTGACGCCATAATATGCCACGCCGCAGGGCCAGTCCCAGGTCAGATCCATATTCATGGTCTTATGTACGATGCGGTCTATCACATCCTCGATTTCTTTCTTATCGTATTCCAGCTTCAGCATACTTCCTCCATTCCTCCTTCTTCCTGTCCGGAGCGGAAACCCTTTTTTGCTCTTTAGAAAAGCCCCCCAACCTGAGCCGGGGGGCTTTTTCACTCTGTTGAAATTCCCGGTCGGTGCAATTTGTCAGCCGCTGCCCGCGGCAGATCGGGAAATTGGGATATGTGCTTTCCTCTTATTCGGGAAGCTTCGTGGTCTGACCGGCTTCATAAGCCGCCAGTCTCTCATCCGTAATCGCCTTGTATCCGGCATCCATATATTCCTGCGCTCTCTGGTCATACAGGGAATCGAATTCATCCGGATCGCACATGGTCAGCTCATCACGGTACTGCGTATACAGGGAGCTGAGGGTGTCTCTGTAATCACTCTCCGATCCGATCGCCGTATAGAACTGGCAGTC
>DWYY01000184.1 GCA_019118445.1 Candidatus Eisenbergiella merdipullorum
CCAGCTCTTCTGCATACTTGGTCGGATGAAGCTCCAGGAAAGCCTGTCCGAAGCATGCGGAGAAGGTAGGGGTGGGCTCGGTGATTCCGCGCTCGGTTCCGGCAAGCTTTGCGGTGAATCCGGACAGGAAGTAGTACTGGGTCTGTTCCGGAGTCAGAATGGATACCGGAGGCAGTACGCCGAATGCATCAGCGGACAGGAAGATGACTTCCTTGGCTGCCGGTGCTGCGGAAACAGGGCGCACGATATTCTTAATATGGTCGATCGGATAAGATACACGGGTATTCTCGGTCACGCTCTTATCAGCGAAATCGATCTTGCCGTTCTCATCCAGCGTTACGTTCTCAAGGAGGGCGTTTCTCTTGATGGCGTTGTAGATATCAGGCTCGGACTCCTTGTCCAGGTTGATGACCTTTGCATAGCAGCCGCCTTCAAAATTGAATACACCGTTGTCATCCCAACCATGCTCATCATCGCCGATCAGCAGACGCTTGGGATCTGTGGAAAGGGTGGTCTTGCCGGTTCCGGAAAGGCCGAAGAAGATGGCAGTGTTCTCGCCGTTCATATCGGTGTTCGCGGAGCAGTGCATGGAAGCAATCCCCTTCAGAGGCAGGAAGTAGTTCATCATGGAGAACATACCCTTCTTCATCTCTCCGCCGTACCAGGTGTTTACGATAACCTGCTCGCGGCTGGTGATGTTGAACATAACTGCCGTCTCGGAATTCAGTCCCAGTTCCTTGTAGTTCTCAACCTTTGCCTTGGAAGCATTGTAAACAACGAAGTCAGGCTCGAAGTTTTCAAGCTCTTCCGCAGAGGGCTTAATGAACATGTTGGTAACGAAATGTGCCTGCCAGGCCACTTCCATGATGAAACGGATCGCCATGCGGGTATCCTTGTTGGCGCCGCAGAATGCATCTACCACAAACAGTCTCTTGTTGGAAAGCTCATTCAGAGCGATATCCTTTACCGCTTTCCAGGCTTCCTGGCTTGCGGGATGGTTGTCGTTCTTATATTCGTCAGAGGTCCACCACACGGTGTCCTTGGAATTCTCATCCATTACGATGAATTTGTCTTTGGGGGAACGTCCCGTATAAATACCGGTCATTACGTTCACTGCTCCCAGTTCGCTGACCTGTCCTTTTTCGTATCCCTCAAGACCGGGCTTGGTTTCTTCTTCAAACAGCATCTCATAGGAAGGGTTATGGACGATTTCCACGGTTCCTGTGATGCCATACTTGGTTAAATCAATCGCTGCCATCTTACCTTTTTACCTCTCTTCTTATTATTTTTTTCAGGAAATCCGGATTTTCTGCTCCTTTTTCCCCTATCCATAATTATACATAAGAAAACAATTAAATCAATAAAATTTGGCTTAAATTTTTGTGAATCCCTCTTTCCGGCCCGCAGCGCTTGTGCATAAAAGCGGCAGGCTTCCTTTCAGATGCAGAACGCCGCGTACAGCGGGACCGTCTTTTTTGCGTCCTCATAGCCAAAGTTCTTGGCGGAAAGCTTGATCGCATAAGCAGGTCTGTAGGTATCCATGTATACCTTCAGGCTTTTGGCCTTGGTATTATCGGCAGACTTTACCTCGATCGGAATGATCTCCCCTTCGCGCTGGATGATAAAATCGATTTCCGCTCCGCGCTCAGACTCCCAGTAATACGTCTGTAACCGCTGTCATGTAAAGGACATCCTCCGCTGTGAGATTTTTCGCAAGACTATTCTTTGCGCAAAGCAGGCCCGAATCAGACACATAGATTTTGAATGCGTCAATTTCGCAGTAGTTTTCCAGCGGCTTCCGGATCTGTTCCACTCTGTAAACCTGAGATACGATGCCGGAAGGAGAAAGCCATTCAATGGCATTTTCAAATTCCGAGGCCCGGCCTCCTTTTTTTACCAATATATACTGAAAACGGGTATTCTTACGGGAAAGCTGCACTGTGATATTATCATAAACTAGTCGGGTCTTTTTAATCTCATTCAGGTTATTATATTTGCTCATATCATTGAGATAACCTGTCAAGATGGTATCCTGTGTATGGCGTACCAGAACGTAATATCCCGTCTGAGCGAACTGCATCACACATTCTGGCATTCCCCCTACCGTCAGATACTGTCGGTAAATCTGCATCGCCCTGTATATCCACCTTTCCAACAGGAAAGGAAAATTTTGCCCTGCTCACCGCCACGCCAAGAAGGCTCCCAGCCACAATAATGTGATATTCCGGCGCGTTTTCACAAAAATACTTCAGCGAAGTCAGCGCGCGTTCACAGAGCTGCACCTCATCGAATACAATCAGTGTTTTTTCCCGGACGATCGTTTTCCCGGCAAATGGAATAGGTTTTTCCCACCTGCCTCGCCCCCTGCAGGATCAGGGGTTTTCGATATTCACTTTCCTTCCACGTTTCCAGAAAATTTAAAATTTTTCGATACATCATCAGCGCCGGACCGGCCCGCCTCCTTCCTGTGATGATTTCAGTATAAAATATAAATGATCACGGCATCCGGTACACCTTCACACCGTATTTTCCCATGGTCACGGTCCCGTTTTCCATCTCTCCGCCGGTCAGCTCCCACATGGGCTGCTTCAGAGTGATCTGTATGGGCTCATGCTGATAATTCAGCACAAACAGATATGCCGCATCATCCGCGTCCGTCCCGGCCGCGTTCTTTGTTCCCAGCTTTCTTCTCACCGCGATCTCGCAGCCCTCAGGCGCTCCGATCAGCTTCCCATAGGGCTGCGCGGCTTCCAGCCGCTTCAGGAATGCCTTTGCTGCCTCCAGGCTGAACGCGCCGCCGAAATAGTATGCTTCTCCCTTTCCTAAGCGGTTGCGGATGAGCGCCGGTTCTCCCGCATAATAGCTGTTTTCATAGACGGCGAGCACTTCCGCATTTTCCCCGGCGGGTGCGAGGATATCATTGAAAACGGCTGCCTCTACTTTTTCGCCGTCCCAATCAGCATATACTTTTCCCTCATCCGGCGCGACAAAGCTGTACTCCGGGATGTCGGTTCCGGTAAGTTTCGCGGCAAGGCCGGGCAGATGATCCATGACGCATCTGCCGTTTAAGTCCTTATAGCCGGTGCGACAGCCCATGACCAGCTTTCCGCCCATGCGCACGTAGTCCTCCAAAAGGGCCACCCGCTCCTTCGTCAGGATCACCGCATGGGGATAAAACAGCAGGTCATACTTCCGCAGGTCAGTAAGCGACGTGCACTCCGTCAGATAGACAAAATCCACCGGCGTATGGGTGAACTGCGCTGCGGCAAACAGATTTTTCTGGCTTTCCCGGTCCACCCGCTCATGCCACCTGTCGAGCTGCGCGTCCCAGATGTTGTCATAGTCCTTCAGGATCCCCACCTTCGCTTCATAGACAGTCCCCGCGATCTCCTGCATCGCCTCCACTTTTTTGTGGATTTCCCGCAGTTCGCTGAGCCTCCGGTTTTCCCTGCCGGAATAATCAAGGATCCCATGCCAGTAGATTTCCGTTCCCACCGTACAGGTCCTCCAGCGGAAATAGCTCACATAATCCGCTCCGTGAGCGATGGACTGCATGGTCCAGAGGGTCATCTGACCCGGCCGGGGCGTAGGCGCTTCCATCCGGGTATTCCAGCCGTTCGCGCCTGACTGCTGCTCCATAATGCCGAAATTGGGCGAGATCGATCTGGTCTCCGTGAGGTTCCTGCTCCACTTGCGGTCCTTCAGCAGGTCATTTTCATTGTAGGCGTCCAGACAGTAGGCGAAGTTCGGATAGGAATCATAGGTGATGAAATCCAGGCTCTCCGCCGTCATCCGATGGTTGTCCAGATTTCCGAACAGTCCGTTGGTGGTGATGAAGTCATCCGGCTTTTTATATTTCCGGATGATGTCCGCCTGCATCCTGGCGAAGCGGCAGGCGCTGTCGGAGATAAAGCGCAGGTAATCCAGGACCCGGTGAGGATTGGTGGAATTGCTGATAGTGGTCTGGGGTACATAGACCTCGCTCCAGGCTGTATAGGTCTGGTTCCAGAACACTGTTCCCCAGGCGTCATTGAGCGCTTCAATGGTTCCGTATCTTTTCTTCAGGAATTCGCGGAAGGCCACGGTGTCGCTTTCCGAATAGAATTCCGAAGTCTCGCAGTTTAATTCATTGTCGATCTGCCAGCCGATCACACAGGGACGTGAGCCGTAGTGGGCGACGGATCTTTCCGTGATGTTCGCCGCGAATCTCTGATAGATGGGGGAATTGTAATTATAATGCCTTCTCGCTCCATGCCGGTAAAGCGTCCCGTCCATTTTGGCGTTCAGCACTTCCGGATATTCCTCTACAAGCCAGGCAGGCGGCGTCGCCGTGGGCGTACAGAAAATGACCTTCATTGGTGTCTTTTCCACCACATCCAGGAAGGAGTCAAAAAATTCGTAAGTATATTCCCCTTCCCGCGGCTCGATCTTGTTCCAGGCAAATTCTGCGATGCGGATCACGCGGATGCCTGCCTCCAGCATCCGGTCCAGATCCTCCTCCCACAGACCTCTGTCCCAGTGCTCCGGATAGTAGCAGGTTCCCAGCACCAGATTTTTTCCGTTGATGATCTCTCTCATAGCCTCCTCCTTTTTCTTTAAAAAGTGTGCGCCTTGGCGCACACTCGCGCCGAGCGCGATTGCCGTCAGGCAATCATTTCCGGGCAATCTTTGATTGTCTGCGCGCTGAGCGCGCATCCACAGCGGAGCCTTTTTTATACGATAGGAAATGAAATTTCCTATCGTATAAAAAAGGCTGTCCCGTTCGCGGGACAGCCTTTCCACCTGTCAGTCTGAAGTTCCGCCGCCATCGGCAGATTTTCATTGAAAAATTCCTGCTCACGCCTTTCCAACGGAACCGAACATTTCCATCTTCTCTTTTACGGTATCCTTGATCGCCTGAGCGCCGGGAGCGAGGAGCTTACGAGGGTCGTAACCCTTGCCCTGCTGATCCTTGCCCTCTTCGATATACTTTCTGGTAGCCGCGGCAAATGCGAGCTGGCACTCGGTATTTACATTGATCTTGGAAACGCCGAGAGAAATTGCCTTCTTGATCATATCTGCCGGGATTCCGGTACCGCCATGAAGCACCAGAGGAAGATCTCCGGTCAGCTTCTGGATGGCATCCAGGGTCTCAAAGGAAAGTCCCTTCCAGTTTGCAGGATATTTGCCATGGATGTTGCCGATGCCTGCGGCCAGGAAATCAACGCCCAGATCGGCGATCATCTTGCATTCCTTAGGATCCGCGCACTCGCCCATTCCGATCACGCCGTCTTCCTCTCCTCCGATAGCACCAACCTCGGCCTCGATGGACATTCCCTTTGCATGGGCAGCCGCAACCAGCTCTCTGGTCTTTGCAACATTCTCTTCGATCGGATAATGAGAACCATCAAACATGATGGAGGAGAATCCTGCCTCGATGCACTTGTAGCAGGCATCATATCCGCCGTGATCCAGATGCAGAGCGACCGGAACGGTGATCTTCAGCTCTTCGAGCATTCCGTTTACCATTCCCACAATGGTCTTATAACCGGCCATATACTTTCCTGCGCCCTCGGAAACGCCGAGGATGACAGGAGAATTCAGCTCCTGAGCCGTCTCGAGAATGGCTTTCGTCCACTCCAGATTATTGATGTTAAAATGGCCGACTGCATAGTGGCCGGCTTTTGCCTTGTCGAGCATTTCTTTTGCTGATACTAACATGTTTCCTCCTGTTCCGCCGCCTGAGCGGCTTTCTGAATTGGCAGAAAAACTCCTGTCCGGCCTGCACCGCCGCAGCCTGTCCTTCCGCCTCATGAAAAGTAAAATAGAATGTTTCTTTTACCGATGCTATTATACCCCATCTTTTCCCAAAAGAAAATACGGAAAGTTAAACTTTTCACGAAATCCCTTTTCACAAATATTTTTTACGAAACATCCCTTCGCGGAACCCGGAACTGAATATGCTGTTTCTGGTTTTTCACATCCACCACCCGGTGCTTTCCGCCGTATTCTCCGTCCAGCGTCCATGCCACCTCTTCTTCCGCTTCGATATGCAGGGACGCGCTTTTGAAGCAGTACATCTGGTCCGTGTCAATGTTCCGGTTCACCAGGTCCGCCAGGATCTGGTTCAGCTCCATCGGATTGTTGGGCTTTTTGATCAGCGTCACCTCGAAAAGGCCGTCGTCCAGCTCCACGTATCTTCCGGTGATCCGCTTAAAGCCGCCGACGGACAGGGAATTCGTCACCATTCCAAAGATGAACTCCCCCTCCACCTCCATTTCCTCTGCCGTCACGCGCATCCAATAGGACCTGACTGAAGAAAGCCGTCTCATCCCTTCCAGTAGATAAGCCATATGTCCCAGCACATTTTTATAAACCTGCTTCGTCTCATAGGAAACATCTGTAAACAGCCCGAAGGCAGCTATGTATACAAAAGTGTCTTCATTAAACGCGCCGATATCGCAGGGAAACAGCCTTCCATCTACCACCGTTTGCGCCGCCTTTAAAATGTTTTTGGGAAGTCCAAGGCTGTTTGCGAAATCGTTGGTGCTGCCGGCAGGGATGTATCCCACAGGCACGATCTTCCCGCTGCGCATGATCCCGGTCACCACCTCATCCAGCGTGCCGTCACCGCCGCTTGCGACCACACAGTCATATCTTTTTGCCTTTTCCTGCGCTGCACGCACCGCATCTCCCGCGCCTTGGGTCGGATAGACCGTCACTTCGTTGCCGCCCTTCACCAAAATATCGATCACATCGCTTAAATGATTTCTGATCTGTTCCTTTCCCGCTTTCGGATTATAAATAAAAAGCATTTTCTTCTTCGCCATGAATGAACGCCTCCTTTCCGAATTCTTTCATAAAACAGCGCTTTTGGTATAAAAAAGGAGCATGAATCATGCTCCTTCCCTTTTTATCTGAACGCCTGTAGCTTTCTGTTACCTTTCTCCGCTGCACAGATATTTTGCAATATCTTCCACCGCCGTTTCCTCATCCGGGCCGTCCGCAATCACTGTTACCATCTCGCCGGTATCCAGTCCCAGGCTCATCATTCCCATGATGCTCTTGGCGTTGACCCGACGTCCTTCGGATTCCAGATATACGGTGCTGTCATGCTGGCTGGCTACCTGCACGAGCATTGCCACCGGTCTGGCCTCCAGGCCGCTGCTCAACTGAATCTTGACTGCCTTCATTTTCATAAATTCTCCTCCTTTACTGCTCTTTTCGCACTTCCCTGAGCCTGTCTGCGAGTTCGCTCAGCTTACGGAGCCTGTGGTTCACGCCTGATTTTCCCACCGGGGGATCCAGATATTCTCCCAGTTCCCTGAGCGGGGCATCCGGATTGGCAAGGCGCACTTCAGCCATTTCACGAAGATTATCCGGGAGATTGGCCAGTCCATATTTCTGTTTCAGATACAGGATATCTTCCACCTGGCGGGTGGACGCGCTGACCGTTTTGCTGATGTTTGCCGTTTCACAGTTCACTCTTCTGTTTACGGAATTACGCATTTCCTTCACGATTCTGTAATTTTCAAATGTCATCAGGGAAACGTGGGCTTCTACGATATTCAAAAAGTCCGAGATCCCTGTTCCATCCTTCATATATACGATTCTGTATTTCTTACGCTGTACGATTCTCGCTTCCACCTGAAAAGAGTGAAGAATAGAACATATCTGCTCCGCCTGCGCAAGATTGGTGCAGACAATTTCCAGATGATAGCTCTTTTCCGGATCGCTCATCGACCCTGCCGCCAGAAAAGCGCCTCTCAGGAAGGCTCTCTGACAGCACGCATTCTTAATCAGCAATGCGCTCACCGGCTCTCTCAGATCGCAGAGCCTGCCTTCTTTGTCCATGAATTTTGTGGCCTGGAGTACCTGCCTGACCTCTTCAGGATCTTCCAGCAGGATGCTGCATGAAGCAGATTTTCCCTTTTTTTTCTTAGAATATCCCCCGTTTATACTCGTATTTATATTAAATGTTTTCTTTAACAATGTAAAGCATTTTCTGATAACCGTCTCATTTTCAGCCTGAATATACACATTTACTGTATTTTTTTCATTTTTTTCGGCATTTTGCACAGATACATAATGACCGCAGAAATGCAGGATCGCAGCAAGTTCCGCAATCTGGCAGTGCCGTGCTGCCGGCACATGTCTCAGCAATTCCTCTTTTACTGTTCCTGAAAAAGACATTCAGATCCCGCCTTTACCGTATATCTCTGTGACTGATCGTCAGTCCGTAGCTGCCCTGGTCCTTCAGCCTCGCATACAGTTCATTTGCGAGCGTGACGCTGCGGTGCTTTCCACCGGTGCATCCGATGCCGACAACAAGCTGATACTTTCCTTCCTTGACATAGTTCGGGATCAGGAAAAGAAGCATGTCCGTCAGCTTGT
>DWYY01000185.1 GCA_019118445.1 Candidatus Eisenbergiella merdipullorum
TCGGTGAAATCGTAGGTTTCATCCCTGCTGCTGGTCCCTCTCGTGTTCACAAAATATTCCGCCAGCTCACGGTAACATTCCTTTCCGGTATATTCATAAAGCCGGTACAGGGCCAGCTCGATCTCCTCATGGCCCGGCGTATCAAAGGCTGCGGAATGCTCCTGCCGGAATATACGGTCTATCAGCGCCATATATTTTTCCACGATCTCAAGCAGCTTTTTCTTGCCGGTCGCCTGCGCATAGGCAATGGCAGCCTCCGCCAGATGCCCCGCGCAGTACAGCTCATGATCCGTCCTGTGCTGAAACCTTTCTTCCGGCTCCACGGTGGTGAAGTAACTGTTCAGGTAACCGTCCTCCCACTGGTGCTTTTCCATCCGGTCAACCAATTCGTCCACTCTGGCTTCCAGCTCTGCATCCCTCTGCTTTAACAGAAAGTATGCCGCGCCCTCGATCCATTTCGCCACGTCAGAATCCCAGAAGATATGCGGCTTATTGGGCATCCCCTCCTTCCAGGAGCAGTTCAACGCGTCAAACCTCCCAGTTTCTTCAAAGCGGTCATATACGGCGTTCAGAGTAACCTCCCGAAAGAGTTTTTGTTTCTCCGCCCAGAATCCCCCTGTGATGTCCACATACATGCAAGTTACCCGTTCCCTTCTCTCTTCTCCCATTTTCTCTTTCCTCTATTCGCCCCTTCTCGTGTCCTCCACACGCTCAGATCCTTTTACAAAGCTGCTTTCAGCCATTCAGCTTATCCAGCACCTCCTGGATCTGCTGCGGCGTCACGCTGCCGGAGGCGAAGCTGAAAGCGCCGCGCAAGGGCATATATTTCATCATCGCATCCTTCATATCTGCGGATATGGCTTCAGCAGCCGCATCTGTGGTATCCTCATCCTCTTTTTTCTCCAGGAAATCGATCTTCATTAGCGGGGCAAGGAGCTTCATGGCCTCCGGATCGTTCATCAGATCACCGAAAGGCGTGTCCATGGTGTAATGTCTGGGAAGCTTTGTTGCAGACTCCACGTAAACCTCCTGTTCAATGGCGATATCACGGGAAGAACTTCCGATCTGCAGGAGATAACGGCCGCTCTCCACATGCCAGTCGTGGATATCCGTGTTCCAGTAGGCAAAAGCACGCTTGTCCAGCGTAAAGCTCACCATTTTCGTTTCGCCGGGAGAGAGCTCAATCTTGTCAAAGCCTCTCAGCTCCCTCACGGGACGGATCACCTTACTGTCCGGGGCAGATACATAGAGTTCCACCACTTCTTTTCCGGTGCGGCTTCCAGTATTGGTCACATCCACGCGGATAGTGACGGTATCCGTATCCCGGATTCGTTCGGCGCTGAGCTTAGGCTCGGAATAGGCAAAGGTGGTATAGGATAAGCCAAAACCAAAGGGGAAGCGGACAGCCATTTTTTTCTTATCGTAGTAACGGTAACCCACGAAGACGCCTTCCCGGTACTCCACCTTGTCCCCTTCTCCTAGGAAATACAGGTAGGACGGATTATCCTCAAGCTGGTAAGGGAAGGATTCCGGAAGTTTTCCACTGGGATTTACTTTCCCGAACAGGATATCCACAACCGCAGCGCCCACCGCCTGACCGCCCAGATAGGCTTCCAAAATTCCTTTTACCTGATCCGCCCAGGGCATCTCAATCGGAGAGCCGTTATGAAGCACCACAACGGTATTGGGCTGAACGGCGGCCACACGCCCGATCAGCTCATTCTGGCAGTCGGGCATGCGCATATGGGTTCTGTCAAAGCCCTCCGACTCAAAGGAATCCGGGAGGCCGGCAAAGATCACTGCGGCCTTTGCCTTCTTCGCAAGCTCTACCGCCTCTGTAAGGAGCGCTTCATCCGTTTCATCCACGTCATCCCGGAAGCCCTCCGCATAAGAAATGTTTCCCCAGTCCTTCACACAGTCCCAGGCACTGGTCACCTTATGGCTGTTGATATGGGAGCTCCCGCCGCCCTGATAGCGTGGCTTTGCCGCATATTTTCCGATGAAGGCGATCTCCGCCTTTTCCTCCAGAGGCAGGATATCGTCCTCATTTTTCAGAAGGACGCAGGTCTCCTCCGCTACCTTCTTTGCAAGCTCGTGATCCTTATCCCTGTCAAAGACAGCCGTTTTATCCCGGCTTTCTTCATAGCGGAACACGATGTTCAGGATGCGCTCCACCGCCCGGTCCAGCACCTCTTCCTTCAGCCGTCCTTCCTTCACCGCTTCCACGATGAGCCGGTCGTTGACGCCGCCGGAGGAAGGCATTTCCAGATCCAGTCCGGCTTCCAGATCGGGCACCCTGTCGTTGACCGCGCCCCAGTCGCTCATCACAAAGCCATCAAAGCCCCATTCGCCGCGCAGTATGTCGGTAAGCGTCTCCTTGTTCTGGGCCGCATAGGTGCCGTTGATCCGGTTGTAGGAGCACATGACAGTCCAAGGCTTTTCCTTTTTCACCGCTCCCTCAAAGGCCGCAAGATAAATCTCACGCAGGGTGCGCTCGTCAATCTCGGATGACGAGGACATTCTGCGGTGCTCCTGATTGTTCGCCAGGAAATGCTTGATGCTGGTCCCCACATTTTTGCTCTGCACGCCCGCGATCAGCGCTCCCGCCATTTCAGAAGCCACATAAGGGTCCTCGGAATAGTATTCAAAATTCCGGCCGCACAAAGGAGAACGCTTGATGTTCACCGCAGGCCCCAGGATCACGCCCACGCCTTCCGCCTGGCATTCCTCGCCCAGAGCCGCTCCCATTTCTGTGATCAGCTCCCGGTTGAAGCTGGCCGCCGTGCCGCAGCCTGCCGGGAAGCAGACTGCCTTAATGCTGTCGTTCACGCCCAGATTATCCGCCTCCTGATCCTGCTTTCTCAGTCCGTGCGGTCCGTCGGAAACCATCATCGCCGGGATTCCCAGCCGCTCAACCGCCTCCGTGTGCCAGAAGTCCGCACCCGAACACATCGATGCTTTTTCTTCCAGCGTCATTTTTGCAACAATTGCCTTCAGTTCTTCCCTATTCATACCTTCTCCTTTCTTTTCCCTTTTCTCGTTTTTCGCGGCCTGCGGATGACGCCCGGAACAGCTTCTGATGACAGAGCGTAAAAATGACGGCGCATCCGATGCGGCATGCGGCATCCAATACTTTTATCATAGCATAACGGATACCTGCATGCCAATCATAATATTCCCGTATCTGCGTCCTTCAGATTCCATACCCGTTTCTGAAACGCTATATCTCGGAATATGACCGTATCCGGGAAACGCCGCTTCAGCGATGTGGGACGATTCCGCCTAATCGCGGTCACTGACTATGTAAACGCACACTACAGCGAGCCGGTTTCGCTGCAGAACGCTGCCGCTGTCGTTGCGCTGAACCCAGAATGTTTCTGCCGTTTTTTTCAAAAAATAAGGGGATCACTTTCCTGGAATATGTCAATCAGATGCGCTTTTCCCAGGTCTGCCGGGACATTCTCCACACGGACCGAAACATCACTGATATTCTCGCGCGGCATGGTTTCACCAATTATAAGCTTTTCCGCCGCATGTTTTACGAAACCTACGGATGCACGCCGTCTGCGAAACGCAAAGAAACCTCCGGCAGATAAACGCCGAAGGCTCCTTTTTTCTTTTTATGAATCCCGTCCGTTCCCCACTCTGCCGAAAAAGGTCAGCAGATACAGTCCGCAGATTCCCACTAAAACGTAGATGATTCGGGAAATCAGGCTCATCTGGCCGAAAATCATGGCGACCAGATCGAAACGAAACAGCCCGATCAGTCCCCAGTTGACCGCCCCGATAATGGCGATCACAAGCGCTGTATAGTCAAGTGCTTTGCTTCCCATGACAGCCACCTCCTTTTCTCTACGTGACTATCATGCCCCTGATCATCAGGAAATATGCAAATGTATTTTATGGAAAAAAGGGAGAAAAAAAATTGAATTTTGCATTCTGTCATCTACACTGATCAACCCCTTGTGGGACGGTTGTTCCTTTGAGTAATCAGATTTTATTTCTTATCAGGAAAGCCATTCCTGCACAAGCTTGACGCTGACATTTGCAGCTGATGCGATCTTTTCAGCACTCATGCCCATGGCGGACAGAGAGCGGGACATTTCCTTTTTTGCTTTTACTTCGCCTTCTTTGATGCCTTCCCTTTTTCCATCCTGTATCATTCCATCAAGTCCTTTACACATATCGTATCCTCCTTGTGTTGTCTGATATTTATGTTCTTTGATCTCCTGTAACTGTGGGGAATGCGGCATAGAGTTTCTGAAATCTCGTTAGAAAGGACAGAAGAAATGTCCCGACGAAAGCCGAACGGCTTAAAATAGAAAATTTATGCTTATCTGGACTGTAGCATCTTTCCTGCGGAAGGGCAAGGATAAATTTGCGTTGTATCTTATTTCCTTTCCAGCCGGAATACCGACTGCGGGAAATGATCCAGCGTCTCCGTTTCCGTCAGCTTCCTGAACTGGATTTTGTTTCCAAAAGCAAGTACATTGTGCTCTTCCTTCAGCGGCTTCCAGTCCGCTTCTCCCATCCGGCCCGGTTCACCGGTTTCAAAGAAATGAAGGAAAGCATCATACAGGACCGACGCCATCCTTTCCCTGTCTTCTCGCTTGATACCAGGAAAGAAAACATCGTCCGCCGCAGCGTGGTCGAAGGCCATGGCTTGATCCAGCACATGGGATGCCGTGCCGTATTCAAAGCTGTAATACCAGACTTTGCTTCCATCCCGCGTCAGGCGTTCCGCCAGACGGCGGCTGTAGGTCCGGTACATATAATCAGAAAGGATGCGGACCCACTCGTCCGTTTTTTCTTTTTCGGAAAGATGCCTGCCGTCCGCGGCGCAACTTTTTTCATATTCGGAAAAATCCGCTTCCGCGATCCGGGCATTCTCTCCGAACAGATATCCGGCGATGATAGGAGCCTTCTCCAAAAAACCTTCCTGAAGTCCGGAGAAATACATCTCATGCAGGCAGCTTCCTACCATGGCATTTCCAGACCAGTATTCACCACGCTCGATCCGCTGCTGCCAGTCATGGGGAATCACCACGTCGTCCGCCACTGGGCCGAACATACAGGTATTACCAGGATTATCCACCACACGCTCCTGAATGGCGAGCAGCTTATCCACATCCATTGTCAGGATATCCTCCGTTTTTTGCAGATATCCCAGCTTTTTCCCTTCTTCCAGAACCATCTGCGCGACGCAGTCCGCCGTTCCCGCGCTTCGGATGCTCTGCCATGCTCCGCTTGCCATCAGGGTCCGACTGCAATAGACTTGCATCTCCGGCCGCAGGAACAGGGCTCCAAGGGATTTTGCGCCTGCGGATTCCCCGAATACAGTAACCTTTGCCGGATCGCCGCCGAATGCTTCCACATTTTCATGAATCCATTTCAGAGCGGCGAGCTGATCCAGAGTCCCGTTATTCCCCGTATGGCGGTACTTTTCCCCCAGCGCTTCTCCAAGATAAAGATATCCGAGGACCCCCAGGCGGTATTCCACGGAAATAAAAATGATGCGGCGGTTCCGGATGATCTCCTTTCCCTCCCGGTCCCGGCTGCTTCCGTTCTGGAATGCGCCGCCGTGCAGCCAGACGGCGACAGGAAGCCTTTTCTGCGAGAAAAGGCATGACGCATCCGGAGAAACAGTTTTCTCTGCCCTTTCTTTTTCTTCCGTTTCCAGGACGTCACAGGGAACATAAATATTAAGATTCAGGCAGTCCTCTCCATATTTTCCCCGCAGTCCGGCCTGTCTGCAGGCGGACTGCATTGCCGCCGGGCCGAAATGATACGCCTTCCGCACGCCGTCCCAGTCGTACTCCTGAGGCGGCATGAAGCGGACCGCCCTGGCGTATGGAACGCCGCGGAAGCAGTACAGGTTTCCCTCTTTTCTTCCTTCCAGGGTACCATGCTTCGTCTGTATTTTCATTCTTCTTTCTCCATTTTCCAGTGCAGCCTGTGCAGTTCCCCTTCCAACTGCATCCCGGCGAAATGGTTCTGACGCAGGGCTTCGTACAGCACGATCGCCACAGAATTGCTCAGGTTCAGGGACCGGATCTCATCCAACATAGGAATGCGGATGCAGGCCTCCTCATTTTCCACGAGGATCTCTTCCGGGATCCCGGCGCTTTCTTTACCGAACATAATATAATCATCCGGTCCGAACTCCACCTCCGTATAAACGCGCCTAGCTTTGGTGGTGGCCATCCAGAGCTTTGCTCCCGGATGGTCCTTTATGTTCTGCTCCACGAAATCCTTATAATTGATGTACCGCCTCACGTCCAGCTTATGCCAGTAGTCCATTCCCGCCCGTTTGATCTGCTTTTCATTCAGCTGAAAGCCCAGCGGTTCGATCAGATGCAGGACGGAGCCGGTCGCCACGCAGGTTCTTCCAATATTTCCGGTATTGGCCGGGATCTCCGGCTGATGCAGTACGATGTTCATCTTTCCCTTTCTTCTTTCAGCCGCTTTACGAAGTCGGCAAGCCGCCCAATGGCCACTTTCAGATTTTCCAACGAATAGGCATAGGAAATGCGGATGTATCCCTCGCCGCATTCCCCAAACGCGGTTCCGGGCACGACGGCCACCTTTTCCTCCTGCAGGAAACGAATGGCAAATTCATCGCTGGTCAGGCCGAACTGCTTAATGCAGGGGAACACGTAAAAAGCGCCGTAAGGTTCAAAGCAGGGAAGTCCCATTTCACGGAACGCGTACATCAGATAACGCCGTCTCTGGTTGTAGGCTTCTCTCATTTCCTGCACATCACGGTCGCCGTTCTTCATGGCCTCCACCGCCGCATACTGGCTGGTGGTAGGGGCGCACATGATGGCAAACTGATGGATCTTCAGCATCTGGTCCAGGATCAGGCGGGGACCGCAGGCATAGCCCAGACGCCATCCGGTCATGGCATACGCCTTGGAAAAACCGTTGATCAGGATGGTCCGCTCCTTCATGCCCGGAATCTGAGTGATGGAAACATGGTCCCTGCCATAGGTCAGTTCACTGTAGATTTCATCGGAAATCACGAAAAGATCCTTTTCCAGGATCACTTCCGCAATGGCTTCCAGATCCTTTCTTTCCATGACTGCACCGGTCGGATTGTTGGGGAAGGGAAGAATGAGTATCTTGGTCTTATCTGTGATGGCGTCCCTGAGCTCCTGAGCTGTCAGCCGAAATTCATTCTCCTCCTTCAGGTTGATGATGACAGGATGTGCATCCGCAAGAACAGCGCAGGGTTCGTAGGAAACGTAGCTGGGCTGCGGGATCAGCACCTCGTCACCCGGATCGATCATGGTGCGCAGAGCGATGTC
This sequence comes from Candidatus Eisenbergiella merdipullorum, assembly GCA_019118445.1. Classification (GTDB taxonomy): domain Bacteria; phylum Bacillota; class Clostridia; order Lachnospirales; family Lachnospiraceae; genus Eisenbergiella; species Eisenbergiella merdipullorum. Next base: position 7,308 of record DWYY01000185.1, read on the forward strand.
GATAGCCTCCGATCCGCCCACTGTCACGATCACCTCATGGGAAGGATCATATTCCAGGTCATAACGCCTTTTCAGGTAATTGCAGATCTCCACCTTCAGCTCTTTCAGTCCCGAGTTGGAGGTATAAAAAGTCCTCCCTTTCTCCAGGGAATAAATGCCTTCGTCCCGGATGTGCCATGGAGTATCGAAGTCAGGCTCGCCTACGCCCAGCGAGATGGCATCGTCCATCTCGTTTACGATATCAAAAAATTTCCGGATGCCTGAGGGCTTAATGGTTACGATCTTTTCGGACAGCGGATTTCTCATGGCATGATCTTCTCCCTTGTGTCTTCATATTTTTTGGCCAGAATAGTTCCGTGGTCCTTGTATTTTTTCAGGATAAAATGCGTTGCAGTGCTCAGCACCCCATCCAGTGTGGACAGCTTCTGCGACACAAAGGAGGAAATCTCCTTCAGGTTCCTTCCCTCCAGCGTTACCAGCAGATCAAAGCCGCCGGAAATCAGGTATACCGCATTCACCTCCGGATATTTGTAGATCCGCTCCGCGATGTTATCAAAGCCCTGGCCTCTTTGCGGGGTAACGCGCACCTCGATCAGCGCGGATATTTTATCCAGGCTCGTTTTGTCCCAGTCGATCAGCGTATGGTATCCACAGATGATCCCCTCCGCTTCCAGCGCTGCCAGCTCGTTTACTACATCGATTTCTTCCACTCCCAGGATCACCGCCAGCTCCTTCAGATCGATCCGGCTGTTCTTCTCAATGATCCCCAGCAATTGTTCTCTGAACTCTCTCATACTCCCTCTTTCCCTGCGGCCGAAGGGCCGCATTTTAATCCATGTGAAGAATTGCACAGCAATTCTTCCAGGAAATCGGCTGCAAGCCGCTTTCCGTTCCTCTTTTCCTGCGGCCGAAGGGCCGCATTATAATATCTTATGTATCTCATCCGTCCTGACAGGCCCGAGAAACCGTTTTTCTTCTCCGTTAAAAACAACTCTGTCGTTTCCGGACACAGCTTTGCCTACAACGGCCGCCGGAATCCCTGCTTTTCTCAGGCTATCCGCCAGCGCATATCCGTCATCTGCCGCGATCAGCAGGCTTCCTGTGGATAGCAGTTCGTAGGGATTCAGGTCAAGATAATTGCAGATTTCCACCGTTTCCTGACGAATGGGTATTTTCTTCAGATCGATCTCCAGTCCGACACCTGAGCTTTCTCCCATTTCCCAGAGCGCGCCGAAGATCCCTCCTTCGGACACGTCGGTCATGGCACAGACGCCGGACTTCACTGCTGCCGCAGCCTCCGGAAGGATGGAAAGATACCGGTCAAAGCCCTTCGCCTCCTCCACCAGATACGCCGGAAAACGGGAAAGAAGCTCCCCTTCCTTCTCCTTTGCAGCGACGGCGGTACCCCCCAGGCCGACCCATTTCGTCACAACCAGTTCAGCGCCCGGATGAAGGCTGGATGTGCGCACCGTATTTTCCGGCGGCGCGCTGCCTGCCACGGTGACAGAAAGAATGATCCGGCTCACCGCCGAAGTGACCTCGGTATGGCCTCCGGCGATCTGGACATGCAGTCCGGCGCAGACCTGCTCTGCCTGCGTCATGACATTTTTCAGTTCATCTTCTTTGGCGGAAGGCGGAAGAAGGACCGTGAGCCAGACTGCGGCTGGTTTCCCTCCGGATGCCGCGATGTTGTTCACAGCGGTATGGATCCCATAAGACACCGCATCAAAGCCCGTCTTCACCGCAGCGGAAGAAGAAACCAGCAGGTCCCCGCCGGGTTGAAATGACAGAATGGCGCAGTCCTCCGCCAGTCCTGCGCCGCATATCACTTCTTCTGTCTTTGTTTTTAGTTGTCTGATCACAGAGCGTTTCAGCACGCTCTCCTGTATTTTCCCGACGTTCATCATTGTCCGGCCTGCTGTTGCTGCTGTGCGAGCTGTTCGTTATACTGCTGGATCAGGATCGCCTGTTCCTCCGGTGTCTTCCCTTCCAGGATCGCCGCCAGCGCGGGATCGATGCCCGTGGAAGGCTGCTGGGTCGTCGTTGTAGACTGTCCGTTTGCGAGGGCCTTTGCCACGCTCCTTACATGATCAATGCTTCCGGTCGAAATGGCTGCCTGCAGCTCATTATAGGCGTTCGTATCATTCGTAGCCGTGCCCACCGTCGCCGTGCGGGGCGTCATCGAATAGCTGCTGCTGTTCACCTGCTCACGGCTGACTTCTTCGCCATCCACCGTTACCACCTTCCACAGCCTTGCCTTATAACCGGTATGTGCCGACTGAACGTCTACATAACCGATGGGCTGCGAAGAGGTCTGATTGATCACTTCCGCGCCGGGCTGGATCGTTTCCAGAACTTCGCTCTCGTAAGTTACCTTCCGGTTGGGATCTCTGGTTTCCACGCCATAGATAGTAAAGGTGATATTTTTATTGCTCGTATAGCCTTCAATATAGATCGGATAATCCGTATTATTCGTGAATACAAAATCCTTTCCGGAGGATTCCGCTATCGCCGCATCCATGGACGGTTTCACATAGTTGACGATCATGGAATGATTATGGCGTTCATCCACCTGCAGCTCTGCGAGCAGCACCGCATTGTAGAGCGTCGTGGACACCTGGCAGATCCCGCCGCCGATGCTGTCCACCACCTGCCCGTTCAGATAGGAGCCTGCCATATAATAGCCGTTTTCTTCCGTAAATGGGCTGACTGCCTCATAGGTGGAGAAGCTTTCTCCCGGATACACCGTAGCGCCGTTGATCAGGGCGCAGCCATTCGCCACATTTGCGCTTCTGTCCGGTCCAGAAGAAGAATAGCTGGTGGTATAGGTGCCGAGCACATCCTTCACCATCGCCAGTTCCTCAGCATTCCCCTGGGGCTCCTTCTCAGTCACCACCAGATCCACGGAAGCGTCGCCGCCCTTCCACTGGGTCGTCAGATACTCATACACCGCCGTTTCAGAGGCGCTGTTGTCAATGACAACGCCTGTCTGCCCTTCCTCTATGACAAATTTGCCGTTTTCTCTTTTCAGGTGGGCGTCTACGGCTTCCACATTATATTTATCGCAGTCATTTTCGATCAGCGACGCGATCGCGCTCTGGTCAAAAGAAAATGCGATATCATAAACCTTATTTTCGTTCTCCAGATCTTTCACGGCCTTATAACGGGCGACCACATTTCCGGACTTGCCAAGGTTTACCGCCTCGCTTACCAGATTCTGGTTGCTCCAGCCTATGCCCAGCTGCGCAGCAGAAGTCGTCACCGTGTTGCCATCCACTACATTCAGCGTGATCACGCTGCTTCCCAGGGAATCCACATAGGCCTGTATCGCCTCCTGTGCCTCCGCCTGCGTCATTCCGCCAAGCGCGATCTCTCCCGCATAGACGCCTTCCATGATCGTATCATCCGGCCTCGCCTGCGCCTGTACGGAGATACCGGAAACAGCAGGTGCGATTCCCGCAAACAGCAGGAATGCCAGAACACAAATCCATTTTTTCATAAAAACCTCATTCCTCACAGCATTACAGCACGTACACCAAAGTCGGTACGATCATCGCCAGGACCAGTATGATGATGATCACCGCCGAAAGGATCCTTTTTGATTTTTTACTGTAAATATTAAACATTGCACTCTCCATTTCAGAAACTTACGATCTGTTTGCTCACTTAAAAGCCTATTATATAGGAAAGCCTCCGTTTTTGCAAGAGCGGGGAACGCCTTCTGGCGGCCCTGCACGCCGAAGGGAAGCGGCTATTGGGGCGTTTTTTCAGGATTCTTCACAGTTTGGGGAACTTTTCCATATCTGAAGATGATCTGATCCGCCAGGCGGCTAGCTTCATTTCTGGTCAGCTTTTCCACATCCACGGAAAGCTGCGTCCCGTACAGCACCGCCAGGCGGCGGAGACGCTCCTTCTGGGAACGGCTGGCAGGGCCTTCCTTTTTCACATGGAAGATGAGGGGAACCGGCGCGAATGATCTTTCTTCGTAAAATTTTTCACAGAAAAGCTCATAGAGCGCTGCCGTTGCCTGTGCGTCAAAAAGCGCCCTGTGCGCCTGATGGGGAATGCCGAAATGCCGACAGAGCTCGCCCAGATTCCGGCTGGGAAGCTCAGGCAGATATTTCCGGGCAAGCTGCAGCGTATCGATCCCATTTGCCTCAAAGGAAAGCCCTGCATTCACCGCCGCTTTTTTCAAGAAAGAAAAATCAAAGAGCAGGCTGTGTCCCACCAGCACATCCTTTCCAAGAAAATCCAGGCATTCCGGAAGTACCTGCCCGATCTCAGGAGCAGGATCCACTTCCTCCTGCAGGATACCGGTGATCTGCATGGTACGCTCCGTCAGTTTCCTTCCCGGATTCACGAATGTCTGCCAGGTCTCCTGCGGGCGGCCCTGCCTGACCCGGACTGCTCCGATCTCTATGATCCTGTCAGTTTTCGGATGCAGGCCCGTGGTCTCCAGGTCCAGGCAGACATAATCCCTGACCGGGCCTTCTGTATATTCCCTCATTCTTTTATGCCCCTGTCTTTTTTTGCCTCTTTTTTCGTTTTTTCATAATACGGGCATACCTCCGTCAGGAAGCATTCCCCGCATTTGGGGGACTGCGCCCTGCAGAGCTGCCTTCCGAGGGTGATGATCTGCATGTTGTAAAGGATCCAGTGATCTTTGGGAAGCACCCGCATCAGATCCTTTTCCACCTTCACCGGATCCTCTTCTTTCGTAAAACCCAGACGGTTTGAGATCCGTTTTACATGGGTATCCACCACAATGCTGGGATCGTTATAGATGTTGCCGCGGATCACGTTTGCCGTCTTGCGCCCGACGCCCGCCAAGGAAGTCAGATCCTCCAGGGAACGGGGCACCTGGCCGCCAAACCGGTTCACCAGATCCTGACAGCAGGAAATGATGTTTTTGGCCTTATTATGGTAAAAGCCCGTAGCATGGATGTCCTGCTCCAGCTCCTTCAGATCCGCCCCCGCAAAGTCTTCCACACTTCTATATTTTTGAAAAAGGTCTCTGGTGACGATGTTCACCCGCGCGTCCGTACACTGGGCGCTCAAAATGGTGGCGATAAGAAGCTGCCAGGCGTTTTCATGCTCCAGATAACAGATATATTCCGTCCCATAGTGCTCATCCAGAAGCTGCAGCACCTTTTCTACCCGTTCCTTTTGTCTCATTTCGCTTTTGTTCCTTTCCTTTGGTTCCTTTCTATTATTAACTGCTCCTGTGATCCCGGCGTTTCCTCTTATATCGGAAGCAGCGCCGTCCGCGCTTCCCGGCTCAGCGGATCTCTTTTTTGATAGTCGAATAACACAAAAAATCTGGCCGCCCCGCCGGCTTCTCTTTCCGCCTCCCAGACCGGAAAGCTGAAGCATTCCACATGGGTCATGCGCGCCATCTGTCTGGAATCATAGCCCGCCTGCACATATTCCGAAAGGAAACGGGGAGCCTTCTCCTCCTCCCGGTAAAAAAGGCGGATCTTTTCCTTCGTCTCTTCCTCCTGCCGGAACGGGGGCGCGAAATCCGGCCGGCTCTTCACGTTCTCCCGCAGATACAGGTCAAAGGTCAGAAGCTGCCGCCAGACCTCCGCCCGCTCCGGAGCCGCCTGCAGGGCGAACTCCAGAAGCGCCTGATAACGGTACATGCGGGAAGGGCTCTGCCGGAACAGGCCGCGCCTGTCATAAAAATCCGCCAGTTCGCTGTACATCTCAAAAGGGGAGGAAAAGCAGCGCTCCAATACTGGAAGGATATGGGTGAACTGGACGCTGTTGTAGTACAGCTCCACCATTTCCTCCACCCGCTTGAGCGTCAGGATGTCCGCATAGGAGATCCATCTGGTAAAAAGCACCTCATAGGGCGGGAAATCCGTATAGGCAATCCCGTATTCCGCCGCCTTCTCATGCATGTGGGAGCCTTTCAGCACCTTGAGGAAGCCGAGCTGAAGCTGATCCGGCCTGCAGGAATAAACGTCGTTGAAGGATTTTTGAAAGCTCTCCATTCCCTCCAGGGGAAGCCCCGCGATCAGGTCCAGATGGATGTGGATGTTCCGCCTCTCCCGAAGCCTTCCCGCGATTTCTTTCAGCCGCTCCCAGTCCGCCGTTCGCCGGATCTCCTTCAGGGTGTCCGGATTTGTGGACTGCACGCCGATCTCCAGCTGGACAAGGCCGGGCCGGAGGCTCTGAAGCAGCGCCATTTCTTCCTCCGTCAAAATATCCGCCTCAACCTCGAAGTGGAAATTGGTGACGCCGTTGTCATGCTCCCTGATGTAGCTCCAGATTTCCATGGCGTGGGAATGGCTGCAGTTAAAGGTCCGGTCCACGAACTTGACCTGCGGGACCCTCCGGTCCAGGAAAAACTGAAGCTCCTTCTTCACCAGCTCCACGTTACGGAAACGCACCGTTTTGTCAATGGATGACAGACAGTAGCTGCACCGGTAGGGACAGCCCCGGCTGGATTCATAGTAAATGATGCGGTCCTGAAAATCTGCAATCTCCTTCCGTTCCCCGTAAAAGAAAGGGATCCGGTCCAGCGGCACGGCCTGTCTCTCAGGCGTTCGTTTCACAACGCCGCCCGGTCTGGTGCGATATGCGATGCCCCGGATCTGCTCCGGCAAGGGCCAGAGGGGCAGAGGCGCATCTTCCGTACCGCCGGGGGCTGCTGCCGGAGTTCCCGATGCCGGGGCTGCCGATGCCAGGGCTGCTGCCGAAATCCCGGATATGAGAGCTCCGGACATGGAAGATGCGGCTGCAGAAGGCAGCGCGGACGCGTACAGCTCCAGCAGTTCCCGGAAGGTTTCCTCCCCTTCTCCGATCATGACGCCTGCTGCGGAAGGCAGGGCGGACAGAGTTTCCTCCGGGTCATAGGAAACCTCCGGCCCGCCCAGCCAGACCGGGACATGGGGGAGAAGCTTGGCAAGCTCCCTCACCAGAGAAAATACCATCTCCCGGTTCCAGATATAACACGAAAAGCCAACCGCGTCGGGCTTTTCCCCGTAAAGGCCGGCAAGGATCTCCCAGAAGGGCTGGTTGATGGTGTATTCCGCAATTTCGACTGCTGCCTGTGGTCTGTTTTTCTGTAGAGCGCTTTCCTGCGGCAATCTTTTTTGCGGAATGCCGCTTTGAAATGCTGAACAATCTGCCGACAGAGCAGAACAGAATCGCTCCGCATAGGCGCGCAGGCTGTAGACGGCAGGATTGGAATGTATGTATTTGGCGTTAATGGCGACAAGAAGGAAGCGCATGAGGTGTGGGGGTGTCCTTTCCTAAGTATTTTCTGAATTCTCCCAAAGCTCTCCAAGCGAATAATCGTCCAGCCATTCTTTCAGTTCCTCCGAAGTATGGCGGCGCAGCACGCTGGCCTGACGGGCAGGATCATATTCCGCGGTTATGATATCATCGCCGGTAAATTGATTTAACAGAAGCGGCGACTGGGTGGATACAATGATCTATGATGTTTTATTTGCCATTCGGATTTCTCTGGCAAGAACCGAAATCGCATAAGGATGCAGCCCGATTTCCGGCTCATCCAGCAGCATGGTCATCGGCGCAGATGCAGAAGGCTGCAGCAGCAATGTTGTCAGGGCAATAAATCTCAAAACTCCATCTGAAAGCTGATGCGGGCCGAATACCTCCTCCGCTCCGTTCTGTACCCAGTTTAAACTGATATACCCATTTTCATCCGGTTCCAGAACAAAATCGTAAAACTGCGGCAGAATCATTCTGATATATCGAACGATCCGTTGATAATAGGCATATTCCGCTTCACTTTTTTTCAATCGATATAAAAATCCGGCCAGATTTCCTACATCTGCCCGCAGATATCTTCCATCCGCAAGGTTCGTGCTGCTGCGGATGCGGGAACTGATAGAAGTATCGTTAAAATGGAAAACCTTTAATTTTTCCAGACAATCTCGGAGGGCTCTTACGGCCCTGTCGCCGGAATCCGCCATACCCGATTCAAAATGTCCCACCCCAAAATCCTGCGTATAGGGGACAGTCGTTTGATTCCTATGATATTCCATCCTTTCTTCCGTAAAGAAAAGCTGATTCGTGTTCTTTGGTCCGAAATACATGAGAGAGTTTCCTCTCATTCTGATACCGATGATTTTACTTTTCTTCAGTCAGTATACCGTAACCTTCCTTTTTTATCAACAGAACAGAAAAAAGCTTTTATGAAACCTGCAAGTGCATGCGGTTTCATAAAAGCTTTTTTACGGTTTCCGTTTTCTTTGGGAAGAGCCAGGACAGTCTCATATTGAAAGACAAAGCAGTTCTCTGATGATCGGCTCTAACGTATCAGCCATCCTCAAAAAACCGATGTCGTTCGGATGGGTGATGTCGATCGAGCACAGCTCACGGTCGTGATCTCCATAAAAGCGCTCTCCGTCCACAAAATAGACGTTCCTGTCTCCTTTTTCCAGGGCATCGTGATAGGTCTCCCAGATGATCCTTCTCCTCTCCACGTCGTCTTTGGAATACCGTGCGGCCGGTTTCGACATCATAATGATCGGAAGGTCGGGATTTTTCCTCCTGACACATTCAAAAAAAGGCTTATGTGTCTTTTTCAGATGTTCCGCCGTGGGCGCATTATGATCGTAATCGTAGACAAACAGGCTCATTTCAATCCCGCTGATACACTGCGCGATCTCAATCTCCCCCTTTGCGGAACCGGAAAATCCGAAATTATAATAATCCAGGTTCAGCCGGTTGGATAAAATGGCATTATAGGCATTGGAAACAACGCTGCTGCATCCCCCTTCCGTTATGGAAGAACCATAGTACAGGACGGGTTTCCTGTCCTGATAGGGGGCAGGCGCTTCCACTTCCGCTCCGTCATCTACCGTGATCTCAATGTCACCAACAATTTCATCCCGCGGCAGAAATATGGTGACATCTTCCATTTCCGGAGATTTACTGATGGTCTTTTCAAAAGCAAAGGTATTGTAATCCGGAGGGTTCACCAGACCGGCGAAACGCGCGCGGGGCCTGTCTCCTACAAACACGGCGGCGGACTGGCAGGAAAAAATGGACATGGCCACATCAACCGTAAAGGTTTCAAAAGTGATTTTTACGGTAAATTCCACAGCATTTGTCCGGAAACACAGTCTTGCGCCCGGACATCTTCTCCCGAGGAAATCCAGGGATCGTACCTGCTGCCTCACTTCTTCCGGCAGCCTTTCCAGCTTCTTATTTTTTTCAAAAAAGGGCAGTCCAAAAATCTTCAGAGGGCTGTCATAATAATGGTATGTCTTCATTCTGCATCCTTATTGAAAGCAGGATCTGTACGCGGCATCTGCTTCAGATACCTGCGCAGGATTTCCTGGCTGAAGCCATTGTTTTCAATGATCTCCTTCAAAAACCACGCGCTCTTCTTGGGCTTGCGTTTGAAATCATGCTCCCTGTCCACATCCACAATGCCGAATCTGGGGATGAAGGAGCCCCACTCCCAGTTATCCAGCAGCGACCAGTACAGGTATCCCCGCACGTCCACTCCATCTTTGATCGCCTCGTTCATCGCGCAGAGGTATTCCGCAAGGTATACGATCCGAAAATCATCATCGTCACAACAGCAGCCGTTCTCCGTGATATAGACTGGACGGTCCTTCAGCCTTGTCAGATCGTGAAACATGCACTCCGGGAAAAATTCGTCCAGGTAGAATTTCCTCGGAATCATCTGCGTCCTGGTAAACGGATATCTGGGACTGCTGAAATCGGCATGCCTGGCGTCAACCATCTCGCGGGTATAGAGATTGATCGACCAGAAATCCGCGGTATCCTTGAGTTCCCGGTTAAAATATACATCTTTATGAGGCAGCACCAGTTCGCCCGTGCGGACGGCATGGAAAAAGAATTCATGATTGATGACGTCCATATAGTGCTGGAGCGCCAGATCAAACGGATCATTCTGGCGTTTGGCATAATACTGCACCAGCGCGTGCGCCGAGCTGACCGGCCTGTTGGAATACTGCTTGATCAGGTGATAACCACGCGCATGATACAGCATGCTGTTGAACTTGAAATCCAGCTTGCTCTGATCCTTTCCCAGGTTAAATTCATTGATGACATTCCAGAAATCTACATAGGGCGCGATCTGAGGCAGGATGAAGTTCAGATAACGCTCAAAGTATTTCAGGTTTTCCATCTCCGAAAAGCCCCCCTTTTCCGCAAACCACTGGGGTACGGAGAAATGCACCAGGGTCACAAAGGTCTGGATCCCCGCCTCCTTCAGCTTCGACAGCTCCCGGATGTAATGGTCGGCCTCGGCCTGGACGAAATGGCCCTCCTCCGGCTCGATCCTGGCCCACTCCACGCCCAGTCGGAACGCCTTGTGGCCGAGGGTCTGCAGAAGGCGGATATCCTCCTCGTACATCTGATAATGGTTGCAGGCCTTGCCGGAAACCTCGCGCGTGGGATCCTTTTCGTGATCGCGCTGTTCGTTGTACCAGCTATTGGAGTGGATGTTGTCCCCTTCGACCTGATGGGCGGCTGTGGCGCTGCCCCATAAGAAGCCTTCAGGTAAGGTAAAATCCGGAATCGCGAATACGTCTGTCATAATATTATTCCCTCCATATAATTTTTGCTCACATTCCAATGTGGAAAGCTTCCACCACGTCCATGCCGTTTATAGCATCATACAGGAACATATCCTGATCATTCGCCCACGCATCATAGAATTCCCCTTCCTTCTCATCCAGGGTATGCGGATATATGTAAGCGGCCGATCCTCTTCCTTCCTCGCTCACCAGACACATACAGTTGCGGAGACATTCCTCCGCGGCGGCAAGATAACGCTCTTCCCCGCCCAGCCTGTAGTATGCCAGATAGGATCTGGCTGTGAGACAGCTCCAATAGTGAGGGAATGTGTCTCCGAAACATCTGCTCTTGCCAAACCAGAAGTCGTCCCAAAAACGGATCGGAATTTCCTTCAGATGAAAGCTCGGCTGGAAGCCGGAAAATCTTTCCAGACAGCGGATATGCTTCCGGGCCTCATTCAGATAGTATCCCTTTTTTCCGGTCACCAGGCCCATCTCGCTGATGCATGTGGCGGCGGGCGTCACGATCGTCTGTTCATAATTCACTTCATGACTAGGATAGGAAATGCCATTGGCTATCATGTTGTCCGTCTGCTGTTTGTACCAGCCAAGCATTTTTTCCGCGTCGGCTTCCCTTTCCGCCGTCCGGAACGCCTTCATCACCCGCTCAATTGCCGTGCCGTTTGCGTACCATTTCGCGCCTCCACCGGCATAATAACGCTCGGCAATCCTGAGGATCTGATCCAGATACCAGTCCTCCCCTGTCAGGAAATACATCTCACAGAACAGACGCATGATGCCCGGCGCATTGTACAGACGGGACGTCTCCTGCCGTCTCTCCAGCGAAACATATATTTTCCCCGTCTCTTCCTCATAGAACTCCCGTTTCAGGAACTCTATAAACAGTTCCAGGGATGCCCGGACTTTTGCATCTTCCTTCACCCGAAGATATCGGGCGATCAAAACCGACATATTTATCCGCTCTTCACAGGCATTATAATAATTGTCAGCATAATACTGACTGTCCGTTTTGTTATCGTAAATCAGATACGCGCCGTATAGAGGACTTTCTGGATCCATGCACTGCTGACGATCCACGATAAACTCCACCCTTTTTTTCAAAAACTCTGCAAAAGGCGGAACCACAAGGAACTGCGCGCAGGTGGTATTGCTTCCCGCTCTGATTTCAAATTGATTTTCCCCCGTACAGGCCGGGGCATAGGATACCTGAAAGCCATCCTCTCCCGCTGTGGTCTCCACCTCTTCTTCACCAAGGAACACCCTTGGAACCCGGCCGCCTGCGGCCCGCACGGTAAATTCAATCTTCTCCCCCATAAATACCGTCTGATGCCCGGCTTCCACTCCAATGTAATTTTCCCATTCCGCAAGCTTTGTGAGGAAATCTTCCTTTCCTTTATGTACAAACAGCTCCCACTGCAGGACGTATTCCTCCCCCGGCTTGAGCAGCACTGTCTCAGGCTCCAGCACAAAAATACCTCTGTTATTGCTCGTACACCCCTTCTGGCTGTAGCTGACCAGAGAACCCTGCGTGAGAAAAAGCCCAAGATTGCAGTCGGACTCTCCCATGCGCAGCGCGCACACCCAGGCCACATTTTTCCCGCACCAGATATGGGTATTGCAGCGCTTGACCATACATTCGTCCGCATAGGTATAACGATCATTAAATGGCACTTCTATGCCGAAATTGTCGCTGTTGAGAGTGACCACCGCCTCCGTACTGTTCCTGATACGATAACGCTCCGAAAAATTCCCGTTTTCCAGGAAATGCCGGTCCACCGTAACGGTAAGCTTTCCATTGGCATAAACGGCGGTCATATCCTGTTCCCCGATCTCCAGGCTCTCCAGATGCATCCCCTCCCTGCAGAAACGAGTGGGGTTAAACCGGATGCTCTCCGTAAAGCCATCGATTTTTCCCCAGCAGCCGTCCTCGGCGCACCAGTTCATGGTATAACTGTCCTGTACGCAGGAGATGGAGGTAAGATATCCTGTTTCCGGATCGGCCTCAATGGTGAAAAGTTCATTTTTCATTCATTGCTTTCTCCCATACTGTCTTTTTTAATTTCCGTAACCACCTGAACTTACGGAGCAATACGGAAGGCCTCCATCAAATCCATGCCGTTTATGGCGTCATAAAAGATCATATCCTGGTCATTCGCCCATGCATCGTAGAATTCTCCTTCCCTGCCATCCAGGGTATGAGGATAGACATAAGCGGCCGATCCTCTTCCTTCCTCGCTCACCAGACACATACAGTTTCGAATACATTCCTCTGCGGCGGCAAGATAGCGTTCTTCTCCACCCAGCCTGTAGTATGCAATATATGATCTTGCTGTCAAACAACTCAGATAATGGGGGAATGTGTCTCCGAAACATCTGCTCTTGCCAAACCAGAAATCATCCCAAAAACGGATGGCTGTTTCTTTCAGGTGAAAGCTTGGCTGAAAGCCTGAAAATCTTTCCAGACAGCGGATATGCTTCCCAGCCTCCTTCAGATAATATTCTTTTTCCCCGGTTACCATTCCCATCTCACTGATACAGTTTACGGCGGGTGTCACGATCGTCTGCTCATAATTCACCTCATGCTTTGGATAGGAAATGCCATTGGCTATCATATTGTCTGTATGCAGTTTAAACCACCCAAGCATCTTTTCTGCATCTTCTGTTCTTCCCGCCATCCGAAATGCTTTCATTACCCGTTCGATCGCAGTCCCGTTGGGATACCACTTCGCACCTCCTCCGGCATAATAATGATCCGCAAGCTTTCTGATCTGATCCAGATACCAGACATCTTCTGTCAGAAGGTACATTTCACAAAACAGCCTCATAACGACTGGAGCATTGTATAGGCGGATTACGTCCCGCCTCTTTCCCACTGAATTATAAACCTCTCCCGTCTCTTCATCATAAATCTCACGTTTCAGGAACTCTATAAACAGCTCCAGGGACGCCCGTATTTTTGCATCCTCTTTTATCTGAAGATATCTTGCGATCATTATAGACATATTCAGCCGCTCTCTGCAGGCATTATGATCCCCAAGGGTATCGTCATAATATAGGCCGTCCGTTTGATTGTCATAAATCAGATACGCGCCGTAAAGAGGACTTTCTGGATCCATGCACTGCTGACGATCCACGATAAACTCCACCCTTTTTTTCAAAAACTCTGCAAAAGGTGGGATCACAAGGAACTGCGCGCAGGTGCTATTGCTTCCCGCCATGATTTCAAAATGATATTCCCCGGTATGAGACGGCGCATAGGATACAAGAAAACTATCCTCTCCCTTTGTGGTTTCCACCTCTTCTTCCCCCAGGAATACCCTTGGAACCTGGCCGCCTGCGGCACGCACGGTAAATTCGATCTTCTCCCCCATAAATACCGTCTGATGCCGGGCTTCCACTCCAATGTAATTTCCCCATTCCGCAAGCTTTGCCAGGAAATCTTCCTTTCCTTTATGTACAAACAGCTCCCACTGCAGGACGTATTCCTCTCCCGGCTTGAGCAGCACTGTCTCAGGCTCCAGCACAAAAATACCCCTGTTATTGCTCGTACACCCCTTCTGGCTGTAGCTGACCAGAGAACCCTGCGTGAGAAAAAGCCCAAGATTGCAGTCGGACTCTCCCATGCGCAGCGCGCACACCCAGGATACGTTCTTTCCGCACCAGATATGGGTATTGCAGCGCTTGACCATACATTCGTCCGCATAGGTATAACGGTCATTAAACGGCACTTCTATGCCGAAATTGTCGCTGTTGAGAGTGACCACCGTCTCCGTATTGTTCCTGATACGATAACGCTCTGAAAAATTTCCGTTTTTCAGGAAAAACCGGTCCACCGTAACGGTAAGCTTTCCGTTGGCATAAACGGCGGTCATATCCTGTTCCCTGATCTCCAGGCCCTCCAGATGCATCCCCTCCCTGCAGTAACAAACGGGATTAAACCGGATGGTTTCCGCAAAACCGTCGATTTTCCCCCAGCAGCCATCCTCCGCGCACCAGTTCATGGCATGGCTGTCCTGTACGCAGGAAATAGACGTAAGATATCCTGTCTCCGGATCAGCCTCGATAGCAAAGGCTCTATTTTTCATTTTCCGCATCCTCCCATGTTTCTCTGAATCCTCCCGGAGTAACCCCCGTATATTTTTTGAAACGGCGCATGAAGACCCTGGCATCCTCATATCCAACTGCCTGGCTGACTTCCTTCACCTGCATGTCTGTCTCCTTCAGCAGACGCTTGGCTTCCTCCATGCGCAGCACCGCCAGATAATCCGACGGGCTGATTTCAAAGGCATTCTTGAATTTCACTGCAAGCGTCACTCCGCTCACTCCCAGATATTCCGCCAGAAACGCCATTGTCAGCTCCGGTTCCCTGTAATGCTGTTTCATATAAGCGACTGCTTCCAGCACAAAATCCCCTTCCTCTTTTTCCTTCCGTGGAGCCGTCTCCGTTAATTTCATGCACAGTTCCAGAAGAAGATCCTGAAAATCCTGAAGGGTAAGGCATTCGGAAAGCGAAAATACATTATAGATATTTTCCACATTTGTTTCCGGCCATTCCGTAAGCAATACATGCATAATATCATTGCACAGCACCCGGAATGCGAGCAGAGACTGCCCTCTGTAGCTCAGTTTATCGCACATCTCCTGGATCAGCATTTTGATCTCCAGTTCATTCCCGGCCCTGAGGGTATTCCTGAATCTGGGAATCCATGTTTCCGGCTGCATTGTCGTTTTTTCAACCAGCTTGACATCTTTAAAAAAGATGATCTGGCCGCTGTCCACAAGGAACCGTGTCCCGTATGCATAATCCGCTTCCAGATAAGCCTCGGAAGCGCGGATCAGATTCGTATGGACACCGCTGACGGCCATGACGAATTCCTCACAGTTGTTCTTTCCGATCACAAACAGCTCTTCTGTTGCCGCATCCAATTCCTGCATGGAATCCGCAAACAGCACATACAGGCTTTGCCCGCTGTTGATCAGATGGATTCCGTAACCGTCCACGCCGCTGCGTTCCGCGATGTTATGAAGCATCATTTTGTGCGCTTCATTCTCATTGCTGTTTTCGTGGTCTCCCATCAGGATCACCGCATAATAGGATCGGTTTGCATTCATCCCCGCCTTTTTCGCTTCCTCCAGCACGGACTGCCGATCCGGGAATTTCTCCTGCACCAGATTGTTGATAAACAGGACTCTGCGCATCGTCTGCGTATCATCCTCATTTTCCTTTTCCTTCTCCAGCAGGCTTCTGACCCCGCTTTCCAGGCTGTCCAGATCATAGCTTTTCTCATCGCTTAGCAGCACATTGATATTCGCTACCCTTCCGGCGAGTTCTCTGGACAGCTTCCGGAAGAAAATGGATGTGGGGATACTGCACAAGGCAAGCACGAAGAGGATCCCCCACTGGCTGAAGATGAGCTTATTTTGAAAGTCTTTCAGCGACTCTGCGGTTGCATAAATAAGCCCGCTCTCCCCCACTTCCCACGTGATGAGATATTTCTCTCTTCCCGCCTTCCACACCTGCTGTCCGGAAAGAGACTGCACCTCTCCCTCCCCTTCCATGACCTGCCCTAGTATCTTTCCAAAATCCTCCTGAAGTGTGCCTCTGGATACCACTTCAGTCCCCTGATAGCAGATGAAGCTCTGTCTCTGCTCGGACTCCGACATGCCCAGCAGACTATCGTAATAATCCTCTCCCACCAGAAACAGAACCACGCTGTTGCGGTGTGGTTCCATCAGCTTGACATATAATACCCCCTTCTCCGAACCGGTATTAAAAGCCAGATATCCGTCGGCAGTCTGCTCCGGCAGCACCGTCATCCGGCTGTTCTCATCATACAGGATCTCCTCCAGCTTTTCCGCCGTACAATCCTGTAAGACCAGCCCTTTCCCGACAAATCGATCCACATCCACGGAAGTGCTGGGACTGTACAGGTATCGGTCCCCGCGGTAAAAAAACCAGATTCTGTCAAAAAACTGGCTCACAGAATGATAGGAATACAACTGTTGTTTTAAAACCGTGCTTTTTTCTGGCTGTTCCTCCAACAGAAATTCCACATTATCTTCATCCAGACTTAACTGGATCGTGATGTCATCCAGGATTTTCATATTATTTTCATGCTGCGCCACAATGGAATTCAGATGATCCTGATTGGATTTCTGAAAATCCTTATAAATCGTCTGATAGAAATAACTGTACAGATAGCCTCCCATCACCAGGACGCAGAAAACCAGGATAGCGCTGAATGAACGAATATAATACCACAGGTTTCTTTTTCCCCTCTTCCGCACTGACGGACCTCCTCCTTCCTGCATGGCATCGGATATTCTTCCTGCGTTCTTCTGTCCCGGGCAGCCTGCATCGGATATCCGGCGCGGCCCCATCCTGTTTTACTCCCCCCTCTCTCTTCTATTTCTTTTCCGTCCTAAAAGCATACGGTCTGTCCTCCGCCTACCTTCACCACATCATTCCCCACTCGGATCCATACGTCCTGCGCGCCGGGATTATAGGCCATATCACCTTCTACCGTAAATTTCAGGCTGCGCGCCGCCTTCATATAATCCACGATCTCGATATTCGTCGCATACCAGATATCATCCCGGCATCCCATCCTGCTGCAGAATTCCTCGATCAGCCCCCAGTTATTGTCATTGGTAAATTCATAGCTGTGTCCCCATACATACAGCATGAAAAGATGCTGAGGCGCGTTCAGGGCCGCAAATTCCCGAGCGCGTTCCAGCAGGCTGTGGTTATGATGGCAGGTGGCTTCCCATGTGAGAAAATCTTCCGGCATGCCGCAGTTCCCCGTTTCCCTTGTCGTCCTGGCGTATTCGATTCCGACGCCGGGAAGAAGCGCCACAATCTCCCGGCTGTAGGAGCCGCAAGGATAAGAAAGGCCGCGCACCGGATATCCGACAGCCCGCTCCAGCGCCCTCCTGTCCTCCAGGATCTGAAGCGCCACCTGGTCCAGGGGGCAGCGGCTGATAACGGGATGCAGCACGGTATGGCAGGAAACCTCATGCCCCCGGTACAGTTCCTTCCATTCCGATGCCGGGATCTTGTTCGCTCCGGGAAGGCCGGAATTCAGGTGGAAGGTTCCCCGGATCCCGTTCCGGTTCATGATCTCCACCAGGCGGCGGTCCTCCTGACAGCCGTCGTCATAACTCATGGTCAGCACTTTATACTTTCCCTCTGGAAAGCAGGTATAGATATTTTTCATTTTTCCCCTTCTTTTAAGCCCCATTTTATATACAGCAGGCAGAGAATGCCTTTTTCAGGCATCCTCCGCTCTTGCAGTATGATTTATTGCAGATCCATCTGATCGATGGCTTCCTGATAGGTGGTTTGGATATCTTCCGTTCCCAGTGCAGGGAATTCTTCCACATAGACATTCCAGCTGTCATCTGTGACGCCGTTGGAAATAAAGGAGGAAATATGTTCATTGACATAATTCTTGATATCCGTCATCTTCAGATTGATCTCTTCATTCTGTTCCGCAGTCAGCCTGATCAGATTCAGATATTGATTGGAATACGTCTGTACGATTCCCGCATCCTCGTAATTCTCACAATAAGGTAACTTTTCCAGAGTACCGCTGGAAGGATTCCTTACTTCATTTACGTACTTTGAAGGCGCAAAAAATAATGCATTCGCGTCCAGACAAGTCTTCGTACCTGTTCCAAAATTTTCTACATCAAGAGGTGCATCAATTTTCCCATTCTCCGCGTTATACTCCCATCCTGTTCCCTGCACACCGTAATACAGGCTGTACATCATCTCCGTCTCAATCATGGCATCCAACAGCCTCATGGTTTCCGGCACATGCTGATTAGAGCTGGTAATATGAGCGCCAGAACTCGCTGTAGCAATATCCACAGTCCTTGAAAGCATCGGCTTTACGCCATTCGATTCACCCGGTGTATAAAGCCCGCAGTTCAATGCCACACCGTCATCCCAGCCCATGGCCGTCAATCTCCACGCGGTAAAAAAGCCAACATTTCCTTCAGCCAGCTTGCTGGAAATCGTATTCTCATCCTGCGAAAGAATCTCCGAATCCACAAGCTCTTCCTCATACAATTGATGCAGCCACTCCATGCACTGACGGAAGCCCTCCTGGGCGGGTGCAAACTGAATCTGTTTATTCTCATCCAAATAGAACCAGTTTCCTGCCCAGCCATTTATTGGGACTCCAAACAGGCCCAACAGCCACGGCACTCCTTGAGCGCCTTCCAGGCTCGCTTCCAGCGGAATCTCATCCTGCTCCCCGTTCCCATTGGGATCCCCGGTTTTAAACGCCCGGAAGGTCTCCGTCAGTTCATCGATGGTGGAGGGCATTTCTAAACTCAGAGCGTCCAGCCAATCCTGATTGATAAAATAATGTATGTCCGTATTGAATCCATTACTGCTGATCATGCCAACATTATAATGTTTTCCATCCGAAGCGGTCAAGCTGAGTTCCAAAGCCGGGTTTTCTTCATTGGCGATGCGCTCCGTATAGATAGGCATGTACTCCTCCATCATATCATCAAACGGAACAATGATCCCCTGCGTCACGCCGTACTCTTCCACATCCACATTGCCCAGGATAATATCCGGATATTCCCCGGAAGCAAACATCAGGTTCAACTTTGTGCCCCAGTCCGAACTCTTGACGGTTTCCCATTCCAACTGGATCCCGGTCTTCTCCTCCAGCTCCTTCACTGATTCCATCTCGCTGGGATCTATGATGGAATCAATATCTCTCACACACAGTAAAATACTCAGCGTCAGAGGCTCATTTACGATGGGATAGCCTTCCTCGTTAAAGCTTCCGGACGCTGCAGCCTGTGTCGCCTCTTCCGCTTCCCCCTCGGCGGTACTGCTTTCTGAGGACGCCGCCTGGCTGCTTTCTGCAGACGTCTCCGAACTGCTTCCGCCTCCCCCGGAACCGCATCCGGTAAGCGCTGTTGCCGCCATGGCCATTGCCATAAGCACTGCTGCTACTTTCGTAGACATTTTCCTTCTCATGTCTTTCCCTCCTTAATTTTTTTTATGAAAACCTCTCGGTTTCATTCACATTAGGTACATGTAAAACGTATCCGGTATGTTTCAACCCTTCAGGGATCCGATCATAACGCCCTTTTCAAAATACTTCTGCAGGAACGCATACAGGATCACTACCGGACCTGTAGATACAACGATAATGCAATATTTTGCCACATTTGCCGTGCGGATCGCCTCCTGTATAGATTCTGCGCTTTCCGACAGACTCATCATATAATCGCCGGACATATTGATCTGCAGGCTGGCCAGGATCTCTCTCAGCACCGTCTGCAGGGGCAGAAGGTTTCGATCCTTCAGATACACCAGACCGGTAAAATAATCATTCCACTTTCCTACGCCGTAGTATACGACCAATACCGCAATGATGGTCTTGCTCAAAGGGATCACGCAGCGGAAGAAATAATCAAAATGGCTTGCACCGTCCAGCATGGCGGCCTCGTACAGCTCGTTGGGAATGCTGGTCTGTATATAGGTTCTCGCCACCATCAGGTTCCAGACGCTCACGCAGCCCATCAGGATCATGATCAGCCTGGTATTATACAGCCCCAGGTCTCTCATCACCAGAAAGGTGGGGATCAGTCCTCCGCCGAAAAACATGGTGAACACAAACAGAAAGTTAATAAAGCGTTTGCCGGGGAAAGCGGGCCTTGACATCCCGTATGCCGCCGCCATGGTCACCCCGATGCTGATCAGAACTCCCGCTACGGTATAAAATATGGCGTTCCCATAGGAAACCAGCAGGCCGCTGTACTGTAGCACCGCTTTATAGCCCCGCAGGGAAAAGTCCACCGGATGCCAGATCACTTCCCCTCTTGTGATCGCGTCCGGGTCGGATACGGATGAAATGAGCACCAGATAAAGCGGATATAAAACGAGGAACATGACCACGATCCAGAGGATGGTATTAAAGATGTAGAAAATCCGGTTGCTCAGGCTGAGCTTCTTTTTTGCATGTGTTTTTTTCATATTGTCCGCCTTTCCCGTTAAAACATTCCGATATCGCTTATTTTTTTGGAAGCCTGGTTGGCCGCAATGATCAGGAAGAAATTGATCACATTGATAAACAGCCCGATGGCCGCGGTATAGGAAAACTGCGCACTTCCCAGTCCCACATTATACACGTATGTTCCGATGATATCCGATACCGGAGTGTTGCCCGGCGTCTGCATGACCAGCACCTTATCCGTATTGCTTCCCAGCAAGCCGCCGCAGTTCATGATCAGCGTCATGCTGATCACCGCCCGCAGACTGGGGATATCAATATACCTTATTTTCTGCCAGATGCTCGCCCCGTCGATCTCCGCCGCCTCATAGAGCTCCTGGTCCACTCCGGAAAGGGAGGCCAGATACAGAATGGTGCCCCATCCTGCGCCCTGCCAGATTCCGGAAACGATATAAATCGTCCGAAACGCGGGAGCACTCGACATATAATCGATGGCTTTCAGCCCGAACATTTCCCGGATCGTGTTGAAAATGCCGCTCGTAGGAGACAAAAAGATATAAAGCATTCCCGCCAGCACCACGGTAGAGATGAAGTGCGGGATGTAAATTGTCGTCTGGATGAACCGTTTTCTCCCTGGTTTTTTGATCTGGTTCAAAAACAGCGCCAGAATGATCGGGAACGGGAAGGTCCACAATAAATAGTAAATGTTCAAAAGAAAGGTATTGGATAACAGCCTCTTAAAATAATAGGCATGAAAAAAGGTCTTAAAATGCTCCAGCCCGACCCATGCGCTTCCCGTTATCCCCTGCACGATCTTATAATCCCGGAAGGCTATCTGAATTCCATAAATCGGAAGATAATGGAATATGATAAAATAAATCACGGCCGGACTGATCAGAACATATATCTGCCAGTTTTTCTTCCATACAGCTTTGAGACTCTTTCGTTTCGGCTTTTTCCCTTTGTGCGGTAATGTCATAATCCACATCCTCCCATTTCTTTAGACAAATCTTTCATATCAGTCTTCTTTTTTCTGCTTCATTTGTCGTTTTTAGTATAGGCAGGCAGGATTTCTTCTGTAAAGTGTTTAAAATTTACACACTTTATTTCTCTTAAATAGGGCATTTTTCAGTAAAATCAATTTCTCTCTGTTTTGCGGGAAATCCGGCTTTTGCCGCAGGTGCATAAAATTTAAACACCTCCGAAAAAATTAAGTACTTCCTTTTTTATGGCAGGCATAGTACACTGAGCAAAAAGCGGGCGATGGGAAATCGCCCTGAAAGGGGAGAAATTATGGCAATCATTCAAAACGGAAACCAATTCCATCTTCAGACCAAGAACACGAGCTATATCCTTGGGATCTATCAGGACAAATATCCGGTGCATTTCTATTGGGGAGAGCGGCTGGAGCCCGACATCAGCCTGGAATACCAGGCGGAGAGCGTATCGGTGGACAGGGCAAGCTGTTTCGC
>DWYY01000186.1 GCA_019118445.1 Candidatus Eisenbergiella merdipullorum
TCCGCGCGGGATAACGACCTGTCCGCCCCCTGCTCTGCCACAGGCGTTCACTGCTTCCTGAATGGAAGCATAATCCTGTAAGTAAAATTTTTTCATCCTGTTTTCCTATCCTTTCTACTGCAGGCTTTCTATTCATCATAACCCGGAAGCCGGCTGTTGTCTATTCCCATCACAACCCTCCTGGGGATTTTTTATCCGATCTGAGGCAGTTTCTCTCTTTTTATTTCCGGTACCTCTCCATGGCTTGTACGCGCGTGGTATAATGATTGCGCGAAGCGCAATCCGGCACGATTCCATCGTGCCGCCCTGCTTCGCAGGGATTATACCGGCAATCTACGGCTCGTGGTGAAAATGCCTCCTGCGGTGGCGCTTTCTCCCCTTCGCACGTGGTATAATGATTGCGCGAAGCGCAATCAGACAGAAACTGCAACCCTTACATCACGAATCGAGGAAGCACATGAAAATCCTGGTGAATCGAAAAATCAAAGGCCTTTTTATACGTATCCTTCTCGCCCTCATATTCTTTACTCTGATTTCCGTCGTCTGCACGTTCCTGCTGCCGGGACACGCGGCGCTGTATGTCCTGCTCTCCTGCACAGGGGCCGGACTTTCCATCCTTGTATTCCTGTATCTGTATTTTCGGGAACAGGACAGGATCATGGAGGAAGCCGCCGCGCAGATCAGGGATTATCTTTCAGGAGATACTGATGCCCGGATCTCCTGCGATGAAGAGGGCGGGCTGTACCGTCTGTTCCATGAGGTCAATTCTCTGGTTTCCATTCTGAACGCTCATGCGGAAAACGAGAAACGGGCGAAGCTCTTCCTGAAGGATATCATTTCAGATATCTCACATCAGCTGAAAACGCCTCTTGCATCTCTGAATATCTATAACGGAATCCTGCAGGAGGAAACGGCGGATGCGGCGGAGCTCAGGGAATTTACAGAGCTTTCCGAACAGGAGCTTGACCGGATCGAAAATCTTGTGCAGAATCTTCTGAAAATCACCAGGCTGGATGCGGGAACCATTCTGTTTGAAAAGGCGGATGAGAACGTCTCCGATATGATGTACAGCGTCAAAAAACATTTTTCCTGGCGGGCAGAGCAGGAGGGAAAGACGCTCTCCCTGTCCGGGGATGAGACAATCACCCTTTTCTGTGACCGCACCTGGCTGATGGAAGCGGTCAGCAATCTGGTGAAAAACGCGTTTGACCATACCCGGAAGGGATGTACGATCCGTATAGAATGGCGGGCTTTCGCTTCCATCGTTCAGATTGTGGTTCGTGATGACGGCAGCGGCATCCATCCGGAAGACCTGCCCCATATTTTCAAACGGTTCTATCGAAGCCGCTTTCCACTGAACGATTCCGCGGACAGGCCTTCCGCAGATGCGCAGGGAATCGGGCTGGGGCTTCCGCTGGCAAAGGCGGTTGTGGAGGCCCATAACGGAACCATCGAGGTGGACAGCGAACCGGGAGCCGGAACCGCTTTTACCCTGAATTTTCTGATTCCTGCAAAATTGTAGGCTTTCTGTCACCTCAGAGTAGGGCCGGCGTGCTACGCTTTCCTTATCCAAATGAAAAGAGGTGTTATATCCATGGAATTGCTTGAAGTGAAAAATCTTTCCAAAACCTATGGGAGCGGCGAAGCCGCCGTTCACGCATTAAAGGGAGCATCCTTTCGTGTTCCAAAAGGGGAATACGTCGCCGTTGTGGGGGAATCCGGCTCCGGAAAAAGCACCCTGCTGAATCTGATCGGCGCGCTGGACACTCCCACATCCGGTAAGGTATGGATCGACGGCAGAGATATTTTTTCCATGAAGGAACGCAGCCTGACGGTCTTCCGGCGCAGAAACATCGGCTTTATTTTCCAGAGCTTTAATCTGATTCCGGAACTGACCGTGGAGCAGAATATCATTTTTCCCCTGCTGCTGGATTACCGGAAGCCGGATAAAAAGTATCTGGAAGAGCTGCTGAGTGTTCTGAACCTGAAGGAACGCCGCCGTCATCTGCCCGGCCAGCTCTCCGGCGGACAGCAGCAGAGGGTGGCGATCGGCCGGGCCCTGATCACACGTCCGGCGCTGATTCTCGCTGACGAGCCCACAGGAAATCTGGACACGCAGAACACAAGCGAGGTCATTTCCCTTTTAAAGGAAGCCTCAAGACGTTATGAACAGACCATCCTCATGATCACACACAGCCGCAGCATCGCTCAGACCGCAGACCGTATTCTGCAGGTTTCTGACGGTGTGCTGACAGATTTCGGGAGGTGCCGCGAATGAAAAGCTATCTCAGCCTGATTCCCATTTCAGCCAGGGTACACCGGCGTCAAAACCGGATGACCCTGCTCTGTATCATTTTTGCCGTATTTCTGGTAACAGCCATATTCAGCACAGCTGAGATGGGCGCAAGAATGGAACAGACAAGACTGGCGCAGAAGCACGGAAGCATGTCCTTTCAGCAGATCTTTGACAGCGAGCTGGGGCAGTCGCTTCTGCTGACCGCCGCAGTGCTGTGCCTTCTGATCCTCGCCGCCGGCGTTCTGATGATTTCAGGAAGCATCAACAGCAGCGTGGCCCAGAGGACGCAGTTTTTTGGAATGATGCGCTGCATCGGGATGAGCCGCAGGCAGATCATCCGTTTTGTCAGACTGGAGGCCCTGAACTGGTGCAAAACAGCGGTTCCCATCGGCCTCATTCTGGGAATTCTCTGCTCATGGGGGCTGTGCGCAGCCCTGCGCTTCCTTGTGAGGGAAGAATTTTCCCACATTCCCCTTTTCGGCGTCAGCATCATCGGAATCGTAAGCGGTATTGTGGTTGGCGTCATGACGGTTCTGATCGCCGCAGGCGCTCCGGCGAAGCGTGCCTCGAAGGTGCCTCCTGCCGCCGCGGTTTCCGGCAGTCTGGAAAACAGCAGGGCCGTGCACTCCGTCTCCTCCCATGTGATCCGGATCGAAACCTCACTCGGTGTGCATCACGCCGTTTCGTCCAGGAAAAATCTGGTTCTGCTGACCGGCTCCTTCGCCCTCAGCATTATCCTGTTTCTGGGCTTTTCCGTACTGGTGGATTTTGTCGACTTTCTGATGCCCCAGTCCGCCGCTGCCTCCGACATCGACATTTCCAGCGTTGACGGAACCAATTCCATCAACGCTCAGTTCCTGGAAACGATTCGAAAGATGAACGGCGTCAAACAGGTCTACGGACGCAGGAGTTCCTTTGACGTGCCTGCGGAGCTTTCCGGTCACACGGACGCCTCTGTCACGATTGACCTGGTTTCCTTTGACGACTTTGACCTGAAATGCCTGAAAACGGACGGAATGCTCCGGCGCGGCAGCAGCCTTTCCAGGGTGTACGGAAACAGCGGTTATGTTCTGGCCACATGGGATAAAAACAGTTCCCTGGAAATTGGTGATACCATCCGCATCGGCTCAGAAACCCTTACCATTGCAGGTCTGCTGAAATACGATCCCTTCAGCAGCGATGGCCTCACCAGCGGCAGAATCACCCTCATCACCTCCGCAGAGACCTTCGCCCGCCTGACGGGCGTTACGGACTACTCTCTCATCATGGTTCAGCTGCGGGGAGATGCGACAGAAGAGGATGTGGCGGCCATCTGCAACGCTGCAGGAAATGAAGTTATCTTCAGCGATAAACGGGAACAGAGCACTTCCGGTACGTATCTGTTCTTCATCGTCTGTGTGTACGGATTTCTTGCCATCATCGCCCTGGTTACCATACTGAACATCATCAACAGCATTTCCATGAGCGTATCCGCAAGAATCAGACAGTATGGCAGCATGCGGGCGGTGGGAATGGACGGGCGCCAGATCACGGGAATGATCGCGGCCGAAGCGTTTACCTATGCCTTCTGGGGATGTGTAACCGGCTGCGCAATCGGTCTTTCCTTCAGCAGGCTGCTCTATGATTTTCTCATCACCGCGCATTTTCCCTATGCCTCATGGACGCTGCCTGTCTGGCA
>DWYY01000187.1 GCA_019118445.1 Candidatus Eisenbergiella merdipullorum
ATTTTTCGGCTACTCATCCTCTACATCTCTCGCCACGGTAGTTCTGGCTGACCTTTCCATCATTTTCATTAGGAATTTTGTCTCTTACTCGCCACAGGCCTAAAATCAATGAGCAGTTTCGCAATTACCTATTTATCTGGATAAAGATATCTTTATCCGGATAAGACTATCCTGCGCAGCGCCCGCACGGCGATCTTCCTCCCGCTTCGGTAAGCGGCACGCAGCGCACGGAACGCTTCAGCCCGCTGCATTCTATGGTATTGTGATACCGGTCTCCTTCGTTCGTCACATATACGATCCCGCTGCCGTCTCCGCCGCATTTTTCGCAGGGGCTGTACTTCCCTCCGGATGCGTTGCGCAGACTTCCGACTTCCTCTTTCCCCGCCAGCCGGATGGACAATGTCAGATGGGTACAGTTTCTCGCCAGATGATAAGCGGTCCCGTTCTCCGTGATATAGACATAGGTTTCTTCTCCTTCCGTTTCCGCTTTGTGTTCCACATCGTACCCTGTCCATGCCCGCATATAACAGCAGCTCACGATCGTCGTCCCTGGATAGCCCAGGACCGGGATGACCGGACTGACCCTTTCCGGATGGACGAGCTGTACCATCTCATCCTGGACCAGCCCGCTCTCCCCCGACATATAGGCGAGCATGGAGAGCTGCCGTCCCTGCTGATGGAGCCGCTCCAGATTGGAAAGAAACGTATGGAAAAATAGAAGCATGGAAAGGACATTGATCATGAAGAACAGAAACAGCGGGACCGCCAGGGAAGCTTCCACTGTCATGGAACCTTCTGCCTGCCGCGTTCTCCTTCTGGAAATATCCATGGCGGAAGTGAACCGGGACACCCTCTCTGCCGTCT
The DNA here is from genome assembly GCA_019118445.1 of Candidatus Eisenbergiella merdipullorum. Lineage (GTDB taxonomy): Bacteria > Bacillota > Clostridia > Lachnospirales > Lachnospiraceae > Eisenbergiella > Eisenbergiella merdipullorum. Next base: position 865 of record DWYY01000187.1, read on the forward strand.
GCGTCTGGGGAGAATACAAGAACTTTTGATCTGTTGTTTTGATGTGAAGTATAAGCGTTCGGAAATTCATGGCATATTTGATAAGACCAGATTTGCAGTTACAGTTATCTTCGTTCTTTGACCGCAGAGAGGGCATCCCGGTTCACTTCCTTCCATAGCCGTCTATCATTCATACTGATAAGACCTGGTGATCTGGCAGCTTCTTCCATATCCGCTCTTCACGGAGGCCTGCGCCGTTATGGCGTCAGCACAGCCGTCCATCCGAAAGTTTTCATTTCCGGGAGTCATACGGATATCCGCCTCCATCACATCCATGAGCCGCCTGAGGGTCGTTTCCTCCGACTGCAGATACAGGAATGCTCCCAGATAATCCCGATAGCTCATCCCGCTCTGTCCCTTCGTGTATTCCGACAGATGGCCGCGGAATGTAAGAAGCTGGCTGTACGGCGTATTCCAGCTTTCCGTGGTCTTCACCAGCGGAACCTTTTCCCCGTCGAACAGGATCCTGAGATCCCGGACGCTCTCCGCGTAGGCCCACGCGAATAGGATCAGCGCGGTGACCGGTTCTGTCAGTTCCGGAAGACCCAGGACGGAACTGATCAGGAGCGCCGTTCCTCTGGCCTGTTCCTGTTTCGCGCCGTCTGTGAACAGATATGCCGCATTGGCCGCTTCCCGGACTAGAAGGATCTTATCTGCCACAGCGCGCAGATTGTCCAGATCGTTGCCGCCTCCCTCCAGAATATATTCCACCTGATAGGAAAAGGCAGAATGCTCCTTTATTTCTCCGTAGGTTCCGCACTTTTCCATAATATAACTCTGGAACAGGCAGTTCCCCGATATCCCGGAAGGTTTTGTTTTCCCCTCTGCAAGCCCTGTCCCTTCCAGCATGCTGCCCCTGTGGGACAAAAGCGTCTGCACCGGGATTGACGTTCTGGACAGTTCTCCAGGTGCAGCAGATGCAAGCCCGAGGATTCCCTCGCCCCTCGCCTGGTTGACCACATCCGATGGAAGCTCCACGTTTTGTCCTTCCCAATCCTCATCCTCCTGTTGCTGCTTCTGCAGGATTTTGTCCTTTACCTGCCTCTCTGTATCCAATCTCCGCTGCTCCACATCGCTGTCCAAATATCCTCTGCGCCCCAGCACTTCGGCGTTTACCGCCGCCTGGTTCAGATAACTCAGCCCCCATCGGTTCTTCACATAATCCACTGCCTGACGCTTCAGCACTGCGCCGGCATCGTCTGAAGCCACCGAAGCCTGAAGAAGGACCACCTCATCCGCGCTCAGGGCCGTCAGATCCTTTCCCACAGGAATGTCAAACACCTGAAAGGGCTGGAAGTTCATATTCATATAGCTTCTGATATGTTCCTCAGCATTAGCAAAGGAAGGAGAGGGGCCGCCATATGAGAGATCAATAAAAAACAGATCATACTGCTCCAGAAGTTCCCTGTGATATTCCGCCAGCGCGGAATCCATTGCCATGTCCATCACGCATTCCGTCTGAGAACGGATGGTATGTAGACGCACGCCTTCTACCACAGTCAGTATCAGAGACAGCAGGATTCCCGTCACCAGCGACAGATATACTGTAATGTACCCGTCTTTCATGTCTGCCCCTCCCCCCTTTCTCAGATAGTCCCTGCCTGTTTGGTGATCTTAGTGAAAATACTTTCTACCAGATTGGTGAGCTGGCTCTTGAAGATGATGACCAGCCCGATCAGGACCAAGATGATCAAGATCACCTCCACCGTACCCATGCCTTCTTCCCCCCGCAGGATCTCTGTAGCCCTTCTTTCAAGGGCTGCCGCCATACACTTTGCTTTAACATAGATTTTTTTCATATATGACCTCCTTTTTGCCTTTCGGCATATTTTTTATATTTTTCCGATACCGCTTTTCTCTGCCGTCTTATCCTTCTTCACATCCCCGCAAAAGAAAAGCAGGCAGGGACCAGGATCAGCACCATTACAACAGCCAGCATCATCATCATGGGAAGGAGAAGTTTGGTTCCCGCCCTCTCGCCTTCCTCTCTGGCATTTCTTTTGCGTTCCTCGAAGGAATGCTCCGCCTCCTCCTGCAGCGCCGCAAGCAGTCCTGCTGAACCCTTTTTCAGATTCTGCACCAGAAGCGCCGCGCATTTTCTGTACTGCGGCAGGCGGCATCTCTGTCCGAAATGTTCATAAGCCTCCACCTCCATCACGCCGCTCTCCATTTCACGGCAGGCGAGCGTCAGTTCTTCATATACATAATTTCTGTCTGTCGTCTTTTTCTTCCGATAATCGGCAGCCATCCTCGCGAAAGCCGCTCTGACCGGAAGCCCGGCTCCCATCAGCAGCGTGAGTTTGCTGATGAATTCCGGATAGGAAAGCAGAAGCTGTCTCTCTCTTTTTTCCAGCCTTTTCTGCAGGTCCTCATCCGCAAACCGGTACTGCACGGCTCCTGCCGCGATCACGAGGGCAAAGATCAGAAGGCTGCTGTCGGAACGCTCCTCTGTCCAGGTGAGGTTTTTCCCTTCTGCTTGTTCCGGAAGATGGAAGCCTTCTTCATGGGCCGCCGCCTCATCCTCCTTTTCCACCGCTTTGAGCAAAAGCTGCTCCCTCCGTTCTTCCTGGGAGAGCAGAGGCGGACATACTCTCACAAAAAAATTTTCCTCCCAGGTATAGGCATCACAGCCAAGGACGGCCGTCAGCTCCACGATCTCGCCCGTCTCTGCCACTTCAGCATTATCCACAGTCCCATCCGTCCGGACCAGCTCGTAATTTCCGCTCTGCCAGGCAATCTGAAAAGGATACCCCTCAATCCGGTCCGGGAGGGTAAGAGGTGAGCGGATTTTGTCAAGCGTTTCATTTTCTCCCCGGATTTCCTGCTCCAGGAGCTTCCGCACTGCTGGAACCATCTCCTCAAGCTGCTGTCTCGTATACCTGCGTTCCGGGATGGTAAGCTCCACTTTCTGCTCCCAGCTCTCTGTGCTGTTTCCGCCATCCGTTCCTTGTGTGTCTTCCGCATGCACCCTCAGCCTGACCTGCGCTTCCCCCTCTCCATAGGAATTTCTCCTCAGCCATCCATCCTGCATAAGGCGCTGTTCCATGCCTCCCGAAAGGCGGATCAACCCGCCCAGCGAAGCCGCCGCAAAGATGACGAGCAGCAAGCCGCTCAGCTTCTCTACCTGATAGCGCTGCATTTTTTCCCGGGTTCCCGAAGGATATAAAAGTTGAAGCTCCTCCCGCAGCCGGATTCCGGATCCCGCCTCTTTCCTGCCGCCGAAAGGCCTTTTGCCGCGTTTCCCGTTTATCTTTTTCTCCCTTTTCTCCCTGATACTCTGAAATCTTTTATATAACCACAGGGCCAGCCGCAGAAAATAGCGGCTCAGCGCAGGCGTATCCGGCTCCGCCCGGATCTCTTCTTTCCCGGAAAGGATACACAGCGCCCCAAGCGCCAGAAGAATCAAAGCATACATCATTCCCATACGCATCAAACCTCAATATCCACGATTTTTCCGGACAGCAGAAACGCCGCCAGGTAAACTGCCAGGCAGGCCGTCATGATCAGGATTCCTGCCGGATTTCCATACAGGACATCGAAAAAACCGCCGGAAGTGAGCTGGAGATAGGCTACGATCAGAAACGGGATCAGATTCATGATCTTCTGTTCATATCTCCTGGATGCCAGAAGCGTCCGGATTTCTCTTGAAATCTCAATCTTGTCTCCTGTAATGGCCGCACTCCTTTTTATCATTTCGTTCATCGCCCCTCCGGATCTTTTCGCGATGGAAAATACCTCTGCGAAATCTTCCACATCCGGAACACCGCTCCGCCTTCCCAGATCCATGAGCATCTGTTCCAGCGGAATGCTGTTCCCAAGTCCCCTGCGCAGGACAGCAGTCTCTCCTGCCATGATGCTGTCCGCCCCATACAGACGGGCCACGTCCTCTCCCGCCGCCAGAAAAGCGTTTTCCACGGAATAACCGGCCTGAAGGCCCGCCGCCGCAGACAGGATCATATCCCGGAACTGAAGCGCCAGCTTTTCTCTCCTGCTCTTTGCCAGCTTCTTCTGCATTCCCCGCAGGAAAAAGACGATCAGAGGGCTGAGCGGAATGACAGCCCAGAAGGATCGGTAAAAAAACCAGGCGATCAGCGCCGTGATCCCAAAGCCCTCCGCCGTATACAGCAAAAACTCCCTGCCTTTAAACAGATATTTTCGGTAATCCGGCGCATGCTCCTTCTCCTGCGCCTCCTTTTTCCTGCTACGCGGGAGCAATTCCCGCCATTTTAAGCTTATTTGCATGGATCAGCTCCCCTTTCCGTACCAGCATTCCCTTTATCTCTCCTTCCGCCTTTCCCGTTTCCTCAAAGGCAAACAGTGTGGACAGACGGATCTCTCCGTTTTCGAATCCTGCGACTTCTGCAATCTCCAGCACCTTCCTGGTCTTGTCCCTCAGCCTTCCCAGATGGACGATGACATCCACTCCAGAAGCGATCTGTCTTCGTATAGCGGACAAAGGGATATCCACTCCCATCAGCATCATTGTCTCCAGCCTGGTAAGCATATCCGCTGCGCTGTTGGCGTGTCCGGTGGACATGGATCCATCATGTCCGCAGTTCAGTGCGCTCCCGATCAGATCCGCCGCTTCCGCTCCCCGCACTTCTCCGATGATGATGCGGTCCGGCCGCATGCGCAGCGCCGTCCTGATCAGATCCCGGATGTTGATCGGCCTGCAGCCGTCGGTATTGGCATTCCGCGTTTCCAACCTCACAAGATTCGCGATTCCCCTGATCTGCAGTTCCGCACTGTCCTCAATGGTGATCAGCCGCTCGTCCTCAGGGATAAATTCCGCCAGCGCATTGAGGAACGTGGTCTTTCCGCTTCCCGTCCCACCGCTGATAAAAATGTTGTACTTCGCCTTTACCAACTTCTCCAGGAACAGGCAGGCTTCCTGCGTGATGGAGCCCGACTCTACAAGCTTCCGGATGCTGATCGGCTCATCCGGGAACCGGCGGATCGTTACCACGGGGCCGTTTAACGCCACAGGATCCAGCACCACATTGACTCTGGAGCCGTTTTTCAGTCTGGCATCCACGATGGGGGATGCCTCGTTCACTGTTCTGTTGCAGCCTGCCACGATCTGCTGGATCACATCCTGAAGCTTCTCCTTCGTCTCAAATCCACCAGGCCAGGCAAACAGCCTTCCGGCCCTTTCCACGAAGATACCCTCCATCCCGTTGATCATGATCTCCGTCACCTGCTCGTCCTCTATCAGCTCCTGCAGGATATCCAGCCCTCTGAGCGCGAAGAAAAGTTCCTTCCCCAGCTTTGCCCTTTCGTAAATGTCAAGCCTTCCCGCAAACTGTCTTCCGCGGAGCTTTGCGGCGATCGCCTCCTGCAGCTCATCGTCTGATATCTCTCTGGTAAAATCCATGCTTTCAAGCAGTTCCCTTCGGGTTTCTTCCTTGATCTTCAGATAATCTTCTTTCTTTTGTTCTTCCATACGTTTTTTCTCCCGGTCATCCCTTCAGATCCTCCTCGATCAGCTTCTGCACCAGCTCCGCCAGTTCTCCCCGGGTCAGGCTGCCAAGTCCCTGCGGAAGCTGGCGGAACAGAGGGAGTCTGCATTTCCTGGTATTTTCCAGGATATCCTCATGATTCAAGCAGGAAAGCAGCGCCTCATAATGCTCCTGCTTGGCCGCCCCAAAACCATCGTCCCGAACGATCGTATAGACTCTTGCACAGCGTTTCAGAATATCAAAAAGCCCGTTTACCACCTCTGACAGATCCAGAATGGCATATTCATACAGTCCGCTCTGTCCGATCTCCTCCAGGAGAGTCAGCCATTCCTCCTTTTCCACTCTCTGCAGATCCAGACAGGAAAAGGCGGGAGGAATATAGTCCAGGCCGTTCACCTTCTGCGTCATCCCTTCCAGACGGTACGGGAATCTTCCGTCCCTGTTATGCAGAAAATAGATGAGATCCGACAGGTCTGCCTGAAATTCCTGCCGCATCATTTTCCCGAAACCGGAAAAGCATTCAAAATTCAGATAAAGCACCTTGTGTTTTCGGGCCAGAAGCTGCCCAAGAGTAAAAGAAAATGTGGTCTGAAGACACCGTCTCACCGGTGAATAGATGCCGATCAGCTTTAAGTCTCCCTGCTCTCCCATGCGGGCGGCGGGAGGCAGGATCCCATTCCGGGCAGCCAGCTCAAGGACCTTTCTGACCACTGCTTCCACGGACTGGTATTTATCAATACATAACTCTCCCGGCGGCCCTTCCCTTCCTTCTGTAAGGACCACTGTCATACCGGCTTCCCATACCCCCTCATACCGTTCATAAAGAGACTGAGAAACGAGGAGGACCTGTACACTTTCCCGTCCGGGAAACTGTTCCCAGGACTCCCGCTCCGTAAACACCCGGATCTCAAAGGGAAAGCTTTCCCTGCCGCCGCTGCGGCTCAGATAATCTAGAAGATGACAGGCATAGTCCTGTTCTTCATCGCAGATCGCAAGAATATTTTTTCTCAGAAAAATTCCCCCTTTGGCTGTCAAAACTTCCTTTGTCGCAATCGTTCTCAGGAAAAAATAGAAATAAAATAAATGATAAATGAATCACAGATGACGGATTTCCAGAACGGAAATTCCGTGTTCAGACTCAAACGTTTTTGCTTGATGAAATGAAGTATATCCCATCTTTTTCGAATTGTCCATAGGAGATGCCGAAAAAAATAATTTTTGTAAACTATGGACAATGACGCATTAAAAAAGACATCCCAAAATCCCGGAACCTCTCTGGTTCAGCGGGTTTTGAGATGTCAAATGCCATATCTTACCCCAGCTGTCCTGGCTTACTCCGAAAGCCCCTTTCCCATACCGGCAGCCATCTGTTTCATCCCAGCAGCCACGCGCATACCCCGATCCCGTACAGGAGCAGGACCCCGGGCGCGCCAAGCAGTCCGCTCATCACCAGGCTTACCGCGCCCAGCCCCACATGCACCGGGATTCCCCGTCCATCCAGAAAGGAATCCACAAAATAGATGATGAGAAGTCCCAGAACAGCGCGGAGGATAAAGTTCAAAAGGATCTGCGTCCTGCTCCGCATGGCGGCCACGAGCAGGACCAGCAGGCAGGCCGCGCCTATCATCACAATTCCTATGGTATTATCCATCCCCATTCCGCCCCCTTTTCCGGCCGCAGCGCCTGCGGCTGTCCTCTCCGCTTCCTTACAGCTTATGTTTACCGGAAAACGAATATGACACGTATATTTTCCCAGCATCGGTATATACTTAAATACAAAACCTGCTGGCAAAATCCGGAAAGGAAATAACTATGAAATTTCATTTCAGCCGCGGCTTCGTCTCCAAAACAGACAAGCCACTCACTTACCAGGAAAGCCTGATGCTTGACCTACAGAAGACGAGATGCGAGCTGGAGGACGCTTATGCCGGCTTTGACTATGTCACCGATCCGGACCTGATCGACTGCTACATCTACGAACAGAATGCCGTCATGAAACGCTACCGCTATCTGCTTCAGCAGGCTGCCGGCCTTTCCGCCATGCGCCTCTCCTCCGAAGAGCTTTCTTCCGGCGGATTTTCCCTGGAGGAGACAGCCCCCCGGAAAACTTCCTCTGAAAAACTTTCCTCTGAAAAACTTTCCTCCGATAAACTTTCCTCAGGGGAATTTCCCGCCGCCATGCCTCCTCCTGCCAAACAGACCGCTGCTGGCTGACTGAAAATCCCCTGCCGCAGGCTGCGATCTTTCGCGAAATCCTCCGGCAGGGGACTTTCCCATCCTATCAGTCTTGTTCTTTTTTCAGAAAATAAAGATAACGGCACTGGAAGCCGGCAGATCAAAGGTGATCCTGTATGGCCTGTAATCGCTCGGCTTGGAGACCGCGCGGATGGAAGCCGGAATTTCCGAGCCGTTTCCGCCAAACCTCTTGTCATCACTGTTTAGAAGCAGCTTATAGGTTTTCCTCTTAGGCACGCCCACACAGTAATCTTTTCTCGCGACAGGCGTCATATTCAGGACGAACAGCAGGCTGTTCTTACCATCTGAGGATTTCCGGATAAAGCTGTAAGTGCTCCGCTCCGCGTCGTCCGCATTGATCCACTCAAATCCCGCCCAGTCATTGTCGATCTCATGCATGCAGGGATATTTCCGATATATGTTAAGAAGCGTCTTCATGTACTCCAGCATTCCCGCATTCAGCTCATCCTGCAGCATATACCAGTCCAGCTCCCTGGCCTCGCTCCACTCCCGTTCCTGAGCAAATTCCTGTCCCATGAACAAAAGCTTCTTTCCTTCATGCCCCCACATAAAGGCATATCCGGCGCGCAGATTGGCGTATTTGTCAAAACGGTACCCCGGCATCTTATTGACCATGGAACACTTCAGATGAACCACCTCGTCATGGGACAGAGGAAGGATATAATTCTCCGCATTGTTGTAACTCATGGCAAAGGTCATCGCATAATGATCGTTTTTGCGGAAATAGGGATCCAGTTTCATGTACTCGCAGAAATCATGCATCCAGCCCATGTTCCATTTAAAACTGAAATACAGTCCGCCCTTTTCGATCTCGCCCGTCACCAGAGGCCAGGCAGTGGATTCTTCCGCAATGGTCATCACGCCGGGGAACGCCCCGCGGACTACGGAATTAAGATGCTTGAAAAACTCGATCGCTTCCAGATTTTTATTTCCGCCGTATTTGTTCGGCAGCCACTCTCCGTCTTTTTTCCCATAATCCAGATAAAGCATGGAAGCCACCGCATCCACCCGCAGGCCGTCCACATGAAATTCCTTGATCCAGAACAGAGCGTTGGCGATCAGAAAATTCTTCACTTCATTCATGCCGTAATTGAAGATTTTCGTTCCCCAATCAGGATGCTCCCCTCTTCTCGGGTCGGGATGCTCATACAGCGGCTGTCCGTCAAATTCCGCAAGTCCATGCGCGTCCTTAGGGAAATGGGCGGGCACCCAGTCCAGGATGACGCCGATCTTGTTGCGGTGCAGAGTGTTTACCAGATAGGCAAAATCCTCCGGCGTTCCGTAACGCGACGTGGGCGCATAGTAGCCCGTCACCTGATACCCCCAGGAACCGTCAAAGGGATGTTCCGCGATCCCCATCAGCTCCACATGGGTAAATCTTACCTCCTTCAGATAGGAAACCAGCCTGTCGGCGAACTCCCTGTAGGTATAGAAGCCGTCCTCCGTACCGTCCGGATGCTTCATCCAGGAACCGATATGGCACTCATAGATTGCCAGTGGTTCCTTATTCATATCCTTCTTTGCCCGTTCCTCCATCCACACGCTGTCACTCCAGCGGATACGCGACAGATCTGTCGTGATGGAAGCCGTTCCGGGGCGGAGTTCCGCATAATTGGCATATGGGTCCGCTTTATACAACTTTCTTCCATCCTGCGTGGTGATCAGGAACTTGTACATCTCTCCGCATCCCACGCCCGGGATAAAAAGCTCATAGATTCCGCCGGGACCCTTCTTCTTCATCTCGTCCTTCGTTTCATCCCAGCCATTGAAGCTTCCGATCACATGTACCTGCGCGGCATGGGGTGCCCAGACTGCAAAGTAGGTTCCCTTCTTCCCCCTTTCCACAGACGGATGCGCACCCAGCTTTTTGTAGATATCATAGTGCGTTCCCTGCGCAAACAGATACTCGTCGGCCTCCGAAATAAAGACCTTTTCCCCTTTTTTCGTATTTGCTGTACCTGCCATCTCTGCCTCCCTTCCCACCGCCTCAGACAGATCCGCCTCCGGCGGCTCGCCTCATTTATATGAAATCTCCTTCATGCAGGATGATCATATCATTATCATCATATCTGCGGGAAAGCAGTACGTCCACGAAGTGCTTTGGCGTTTTCCTCTCCGCATGATCGATGGCCTCATCTACGATCTCCCGTACATCCTTAACGGTCACCACATGGTCGCTGGTCTGCATGTCCTCAATGCGCGTATGCAAAGCAAGACGTCCGAGCTCATCAATGGCATATTCCTGCATCTTCGCATACTGACATCCATACGCCACCAGCGTGCTGTTATCCAGCGCCTCCACATCGAATCTGGCATTGAAGAAAGATTCCATCTCCGGATTCTCTTCCAGAAGCCTTTTGATCCTGCGCTTCGTATCCATCAGGATGATCAGGATCCCCCATCTTTCCTGATTCAGCGCCGCAAGCAGCTTCAGGGCACACTCCCGTTTCATTTCTCCCGCTTTTTCGATCATCAGAGCTCCGCCGGCCAGTTTTTCCACCAGCTCCGCCGGAGGCTTTTTGCTGCTGTTCATGGCATTTCCGGTGATCTTCGCAATTCTGCCGGAGAAATCAGGCTCCTTTGACTTCAGGTCCTTGACAATATTTTTCGCCAGATCCAGAGTATCCGCCCCAGGCTCCCCGGTAATGATCAGGTTGCCCGTATAAGCGGCAAGGCTGAGCTGATCCAGCGCTGCCACCAGACGCTTCATCGCCCCTTTTGTCGGAACAAAGGAAGCGAAAAGACGCTTTTGGGCGCTGCTCATGCCGCGTCCTTCCGGTGCCGGCCGTTCCGCCTTCTGCGCCTTATCCTTCCGGCTCTTTGGAACCTGTTCGTTTTCTTTTCCCTGCGCTTCTACAGCCTCCTTCACCGCTGCATTTCCGGTGTTTTCCTCCTGCTTCGGAGCCGCCGCCGCAGGAATCTCATCACGCACCGGAACTGCCGCCGCAGGGGGCTCTTCATGCACCGGAACCGCCGACGCAACAGGAATCTCTTCTCGCGCCGGTGCCGCCGACGCAGGAGTCTCATCACACACCGGTGCCGCTGCCGCCGCAAGGGGCTCTTCATGCACCGGAACCGCCGACGCAACAGGAATCTCTTCTCGCGCCGGTTCTTCCACCTGTTTCACTGCTTCCGCAGAGCTCTCTTTCTCATTTGGGGAAGGCTCTTTTTCCGCCTGCTGTTCCTTCGCTGTGCTGTCCGCAGCGGACGCGGCTTTCAGCGCGTTCTGCACCTCTTCCGCCGCCCATATCTTCGTATGCGCAGAGATCACGCCGTTGTTATGCCGTTCTCTGCGGTCAACAGGAATCCTCTCCTCCTTCTGAAGCCTTTCCAGCACACCCTTGTGAGAGACTTCATCGAAATCCTGCAGAAGCTTTCCTGTCTTTTCTTCCATGCGCTGTCTGAGTTCCTGCCTGCGCTTCTCTTCATTCTCACGCTTCATCGTTTCCCATTCGCGCATGATGTCGTCGATATTCATCTGGCCGGTGATCTGCTTTTCAGCGGGATGTTCTTCCGGCACCACCATGCTGATCTGGCCGTCATACTCCTGGGAAAGATAGTTGTCATAATCCGTCTGCGAATGGCGGACATTCTGGGAGACTCCGGCGCTTTCCTTTACCGGAACATATTCCGTCTCTGCCGCGGCACGAGCCTCCTGCTGTTTTGCAGGAATTCCCTCTTGTTCTGCAGAAACTCCCGGCTGTTCTGCAGAGATTCCCTGCTGTTTTGCATGGATTCCCTGCTGTTCCGGCTGGCCCTCCTGCATCAGCTCCTTCATGCTCGCCGCCAGCTCTTTCTGCAGGTTGATAGTATTGTATTTCCCAACATCCATGGTCTTCACCTGGATGTCCATATCCTGACTGCCCGTCCCCGCTTTTTTCTGAACGGTCTTATCAGGATTCTTTTCCTCCAGTTCCTCCGGGACCCTCAGTCCCTGCCTGCGCATCATGTAGGCGTCAAATTTTTTCTGCTGGGAGGGAGAAAGAGGCTGATGAAGAGATTTCAGCTCCATGGCCTTTATCACGTATTTTCCTTCCCCAAACCACAGGATCAGTTCGTCGCATTCTTCCACGCATTTGGTCGCAAGTCCCACCCTATGATACAGATACGCAAGCTCATAGGCCCATTTTTCCCGGTAGTCCTTCTTCTTCAGCTCCTCAAGGACAGCGATCCGTTCCTCCAGCCCCACATCCTGCGCTTCATAGAGCTTATACTGAAGGACATATCTCCCGCTGTCATTGGGCGCGATCTGTACGAAATCCTTATAATATTCGATCGCATGGACCACATCGCCCATCCTGATCGACAGATCGCAGAGAGAATAGATGATCATCCTGCCGGACGGATGACGTTCATTCGCCATCTCCAGCAGAAGCTTCGCATCCTCAAATCTCCGGTTCACCTTGTATACATCGCTGACCGTGCAGAGCATCATCACACTCTTCACTCTTGTCCAGTCGATCGTATCCGCAACCTTTGCTGCTTCCGCATATTTTTTCTGGGAAATCAGCGTTTTTATTTCCTCAGCCCGTATCTTATATTCATATTTATCCAAGGGTGTCACCTCTGTCGTAAACTGATATGCGGACAGGCAGAACCCGCCCATTACATCTTTTAAGTTTACCATAGCGCAGTGGTATTGTCAAAGTATAACAAACCGCAAAAAGCCGCCCAAAACGCCGCTTTTTCAGCGCTTTGGACGGCTTCCTGCAATATTTTACAGACTGCTCCTTATCAATAATCCACTGTTTCCAAATATTTCATATAGCTGACCACCATGAGAGCGATCTTGAAGGTCAGGGCATCGTCGAATACCCGGATATCCAGCCCCGTACTCTTCTGCAGCTTTTCAATCCTGTAAACGAGCGTATTCCTGTGAATGAAGAGCTGTCTGGAGGTTTCGGAGACGTTCAGATTGTTTTCAAAGAACTTGTTGATCGTTGTGATCGTCTCTTCCTCCATGTCGTAGGGAACATTATCCCCGAAGATTTCTTCGATAAAAATCTTGCACAGATTCACCGGAAGCTGATAGATCAGGCGGCCGATCCCGAGTCTGGCATAGGCGATGACATTCTTCTCAGCGTAAAAGATCTTTCCGACATCAAGAGCCATCTTGGCTTCCTTATAGGACTTGGACACCTCTCTCAGCTCGCCCACCACGGTGCCATATGCAACGCGCACATTCATCATCGCTTCGCTGTTCATCATATCCACGATCATGTCTGCGGTCTTCTCGACGGTCTCCATATCATCCATCCGTTCAAGCGCCTTGATCAGAATGATATTCCTCTCATCAACGGCCGTGATATAATCGCCGCTCTGACTGGAAAACAGGCTCTTCAAAAGCTCCATCGCGCTGTTGTCCTTCTCGATCTTCGTCTCGATCAGGTACACGATGCGCGGGCATTCAACCTCGATATGAAGCTTCTGCGCACGGTTGTAAATATCCACCAGAAGAAGATTGTCCAGAATGAGGTTCTGGAAAAAGTTATTCCGGTCAAACCTTTCCTTATAGGCAATGATCAGGTTCTGGATACAGCTCACCGCAATTTTCCCAACCATATAGACATCGTCGCCGGGGCCCTGCGCCACAAGGATATACGCCGGTTCTCCTTCATCCAGTATCTTCAAAAGATGACGGCCGCCCACCACCTGGCTGTCAGCAGGTGAGGTGGCAAAATTTTCAACAATCTCCCCTGAAATATCAATGTCCTCCGTTGTGGCGGCAACCTTCATGCCTTCCACATCATAGACGCCCAGATCAACCTTGGTGATCGCCCTCAGTTCATCTATGCTGTTCTGTATTACCTGATTGGAAATCATCTCTCTTTCCGTCCTTTCCCAGTCTTTTTTTAACTATAATGCAATTTTAAAAATTCGTCAATCAATTTGAATCGAGGGCCAGTCCGCCTGACGGAGGACTTTTAGAAAATAGAAAAAGGGAAGATGCAATGCATCCTCCCTTGTATCCCTATGCTTAGTTGGTGATGACCTGCTCGGTTTCCTTATCGAATACATGAATCTTCTCAACATCGAAAGCAAACTTAACAGTATCTCCAGGTCTCGAAGTTGTACGAGGATCTACTCTTGCGGTGATCGGGAATTCTGCCAGATCGAAGTACAGGAACACTTCAGCACCAAGCAGCTCGTATACTCTTACGGTAGACTCAAATACGCATTTTGCAGTCTCAATGAACATCTGAGAATCATATACATCCTCAGGACGGATACCAAAAGTAACGGTCTTTCCAACATACCCGCCCTCGATCAGCTTCTTGGACTTCGCAGGAGGAAGCGGAATGGACTTTCCGGCAACCTTCAGGGAAGCGTTGTTGCCGTTTGCTTCTACAACAGCATCCAGGAAGTTCATCTGAGGAGAGCCCATGAATCCTGCTACGAACAGGTTCTGCGGCTTGTCATACAGGTTCTGAGGAGTATCTACCTGCTGGATAACGCCGTCCTTCATAACAACGATTC
>DWYY01000188.1 GCA_019118445.1 Candidatus Eisenbergiella merdipullorum
AACAAATGAATTAACCATAGTGAGCAAGCTCCCCCGGTTAATTCATTTATTCTTTTTCGCATGGCTGACTTGTGAATAAAAATGTTTCACGTGAAACATTCGTTCTCTTGTAGATGGATTAAATTCTATGCTATAATATCTAGGCAAAGAGTTATATTTTCGCAGTATGTATTCAAAAATGAAAACAGGCTGCAGTGGCAGAACAACGGCAGAACTTTGACGACTTATAATATTTACGCCTATGGCTGTTTCTATCAGCTGGCTGCATGAGAGCATACAACTGAATCTCAGCTATGCGGGCAGATTATGAAGAGTGTCAGTAATCCAATTGCAGAGAATCTGCTTTGTTACGTGTTTGAGTTTGAAGCTGCGAGAATTAACAGTTTATACTTATAAATGTTTCACGTGAAACATTGAGGAGAATAATTATGGGAAGAGTTATAGCGGTAGCAAATCAAAAGGGCGGCGTTGGTAAAACAACGACGGCAATTAATCTTTCGGCAGCATTAGCAGAAAAGGGCAAAAAGGTTCTTTTGATCGATATTGATCCTCAGGGTAATGCTACCAGTGGAGTAGGTGTAGAAAAGAATGAAGTGGAAAACACAATATATGATTTGATCCTTGGAGAAACAACGATTCAGTCATGTATTGAATATACAGAGTTTGAAAATCTTCATTTAATTCCTTCTAATGTAGATTTGGCTGCGGCGGAGATTGAGTTAATTGGAATACCGGATAAGGAATTTATTATCAGAAAAGAAGTGGAAAAGATCAAAAACGTATATGATTTTATTTTGATCGATTGTCCGCCTTCATTGAATCTTCTTACTATAAACGCAATGACTACAGCCGACACGGTGCTTGTGCCGATTCAATGTGAATATTATGCTCTGGAAGGATTGAGCCAGCTGATACATACAATCAATCTTGTAAAAGAGCGTCTGAATCCCTATCTGGATATTGAAGGAATTGTATTTACCATGTTTGATGCCCGGACAAATCTTTCTCTTCAGGTAGTAGAAAATGTACGCGCAAATGTAAAGCAGAAGGTGTACAGTACCATCATACCGAGAAATGTACGTCTTGCGGAAGCTCCCAGCCATGGATATCCGATTACCATCTATGATCCCAAGTCGGCAGGAGCGGAGAGCTACAGAGCTCTCGCAGAGGAAGTAATTAGCAGGGAGGACGAATAAAATGGCAGCAAGAAGAGGAGGACTCGGAAAAGGACTGGACAGTCTGATTCCCGAGACGATTAAAACTACAGCGCCCGACAAAACAAAGGTTGTGGAGAAGGTAGTAGAAAAAGTTGTCGAAAAACCGGTAGAACTGAAAGTGAAAATATCAAAGGTGGGTCCCAACAAGGACCAGCCCAGAAAACAGTTTGATGAAGACGCGCTGGTAGAGCTGGCAGATTCGATCAAACAGTTTGGTATTATCCAGCCTCTGATTGTACAGGAAAAAAACGGTTTTTATGAAATTATTGCCGGAGAACGCCGTTGGCGTGCCGCAAAGCTGGCGGGATTGAAAGAGGTTCCTGTCATTGTAAAAGATTATTCGGATCTGGAAGTGGTGGAAATCTCTCTGATCGAAAATATTCAGAGAGAGAACCTGAATCCCATTGAAGAGGCACTGGCTTATAAACGTCTCTTGAATGAATTTAATCTGAAACAGGATGAAGTGGCGGAGCGTGTATCGAAGAGCCGGACAGCCGTGACAAACTCCATGCGGCTTCTGAAGCTGGATGAGAGAGTCCAGCAGATGGTCATTGACGATATGCTTTCCACAGGACATGCGAGAGCTCTTTTGGGAATCGAAGATCCGGAGCTTCAGTATACTACAGCGGCAAAAGTATTCGATGAAAAACTCAGTGTCCGGGAAGTGGAAAAGCTGGTAAAGAAGATTCAGCAGGGAAAAGCAGAAAAGAAGAAAGAAGAAACCATACATGATTTCATCTACACTGACCTGGAAGAGAAGATGAAAGAAGCGGTAGGTACGAAAGTTTCGATTCGTCAGAACGCGAAGGGGAAAGGAAAGATTGAAATAGAATATTACTCCAGAGAAGATCTGGAGCGAATCATTGACATCATTACACACGCAGAGAATCGTTAGCGGCAGGAGGAAACAAAAGATGAGTCCAATGTTAGATTATGTATATCAGATGACAGGAATTGACGCGGCATACATTCTGATCGGAATGCTTGTGCTGATTCTGATTCTTTTCATTCTGGTAATTGTGGCGTTATGTAAACTAAAAAAACTGCACCGCAGATATGACCGTTTTATGAGAGGAAAAGATGCGGAAAGTATGGAAGATACGATTCTTTCCTGTATCGAAAAGAATGAAAAGCTTGACCAGATGAATCAGATACTGCGGGAAGATATCATTGGTCTTCGAAAAAATCAGCGTATTACTTATCAGAAAATGGGAATGGTAAAATATAACGCTTTTCGTGAGATGAGCGGGGATCTGAGTTATGCCCTTGCTCTTCTGGATCAGCAGAATAACGGTTTTCTCATGAATTCTGTATATGCGAAGGAAGGCGGGTATTCCTATATCAAAGAGATCGTAAACGGAGAAAGCGCTATTCAGCTTTCTGAGGAAGAGCAGGCTGCTCTTGACAAAGCAAAAAGCCAGTCTTGAAAAAGAGTACAGACTGGTATATGATAAAAAATAAGTCTGACGCTGAAATACAGTTTTAAAATACGGCGCAGGAATGAAAAAGGAGAAAAAAGATGTTAGACATTAAGTTTTTAAGGGAAAATCCGGAAATTGTAAAGCAGAATATCAGAAATAAATTTCAGGACCAGAAGCTTGGACTGGTGGACGAAGTAATTGAGCTTGACGCGCAGAAGCGTGCCGCTCAGCAGGAGGCGGACGGCCTGCGGGCAGACAGAAATAAGCTTTCCAAGCAGATTGGCGCTCTGATGGGGCAGGGCAAAAAGGATGAGGCAGAAGAAGTAAAGAAACAGGTAGCTGCGCAGGCAGACCGTCTGGCAGAGCTGTCGGAAAAGGAAAAAGAACTGGATGAGAAGATCCTGAAAATTATGATGGTGATCCCCAATATCATCGATCCAAGCGTTCCCATTGGAAAAGATGACAGCGAGAATGTGGAGAGAGAACGTTTCGGAGAACCGGTGGTTCCTGATTTTGAGATTCCCTACCACACTGAAATTATGGAAAGATTTCATGGAATCGATCTGGACAGCGCAAGAAAGGTAGCCGGAAATGGATTTTATTATCTGATGGGAGATATTGCAAGACTGCATTCCGCGGTACTGGCCTATGCCCGTGATTTTATGATCGACAGAGGCTTTACCTATTGCGTGCCGCCCTTTATGATCCGCAGCAATGTAGTTACAGGCGTTATGAGCTTCGCGGAAATGGATGCCATGATGTATAAGATTGAGGGAGAGGATCTCTATCTGATCGGAACCAGCGAACATTCCATGATCGGAAAATTTATTGACACGATTCTTCAGAAAGATGAGCTGCCGAAGACTCTGACCAGCTATTCTCCCTGCTTCCGTAAGGAAAAAGGAGCCCACGGCCTGGAGGAGCGCGGCGTATACCGTATCCATCAGTTTGAAAAGCAGGAAATGATCGTGGTCTGCGAGCCGGAGGAGAGCCCCATGTGGTTTGATCGTCTGTGGCAGAATACCGTGGATTTATTCCGCTCTCTGGATATTCCTGTAAGAACTCTGGAGTGCTGTTCCGGAGATCTGGCAGATCTGAAGGTGAAGTCTGTGGATGTGGAAGCATGGTCTCCCCGCCAGAAGAAGTATTTTGAGGTGGGAAGCTGTTCCAATCTGGGAGACGCTCAGGCGCGCCGCCTGAAAATCCGTATTAACGGGGAGAAGGGCAAGTATTTTGCGCATACATTAAATAATACCGTAGTTGCTCCGCCCAGAATGCTGATTGCGTTCCTGGAGAATAATCTTCAGGCGGACGGCACAGTGAAGATACCGAAGGTTCTTCAGCCCTATATGGGAGGCAAGACCATTATCAAATAGTAAGCTTTATCCACATTTGTGGAAAAGTACGTGGAAATGTGGATAACCTGATCCTGAGGAGGTGAATACAGTGCACGAATACCTGAGAGCTGTAGGCTTCAGCAGTATAGAAAATAAGGAACAGCTGAAGCATCTTCTGGAAATGACAGAGGATTCTTATCAAAGTGAAAAGACCGCGTTTTCCGGGAACGGAAATGATTTCTCCGAGAGAAAAAAAGAATTCGCTCCGCGGATGGGGATTATTCTCCGGGGAGAATATGATGAGAAAGGCGATTATCAGAGAGATTATTATTTTCCTTATTTTGAGGGAACGCAGGAAAAATTTTATGATAATATCAGCATAGAGCGTCATGCGGAGAAGGAATCTTATGCAGGTGTCTGTGAAGATCTGTCCATGGGAGTAACCATCATTTTCTATGTGCAGAATATTGTGGATTATCTGAGTGAGCGCCACCTGAATCATCTGTCATCCTGTACCGCGCGGATTCGTTTTTCCGGTCTTTCCATTGACGGACGGATTCTTCTTCCTGTGGCAAAACGCATGACAGAAGAGGAAAATTCGGAAGCGATTCTGCAGAGAACCCGTCTTCTCAAAGCAGCCAGAGAGGGAGATGAGGAAGCCATTGAAAACCTGACACTGGAGGATATGGACACTTATTCCATGATTTCCAGGCGGATTGCGGATGAAGATGTGTTTTCCATTGTGTCCACCTACTTTATGCCTTATGGCGTAGAGTGTGATCATTATAATGTACTTGGCGAAATTCTGAATATCGAGATGGTAGAAAACAGCCTGACCAGAGAGAGAGTATATATACTCACAATTGAAAGTCATGATCTGATTTTTGAGGTTTGTATCAATCAGAAGGATTTGCTGGGAGAGCCGGCAGTGGGCAGAAGATTTAAAGGAATTGTGTGGCTTCAGGGAAACGTAAGCTTCCAGAATTAGAAAATAAAAACAAAGTTTTATCAGGATATCCCTGGCTGACAGAGAAAGAGATGAAAAAGATACTTCCTTTGCAGCCGGGGGTATTTTCGTAAAGGATAAAAAATAGAATGGACGCGGTCAGTTTGTACAATTGGCAGCGTCAATAGCAATGGCAAGCATCAGTCCCATCAGTTCATCTTCCGGATTCGCAATGTCGATGACATAAGTATCTCCCCAGTGCAGAACCTCTTTGGTAATATGAATAATGGGACAGCACTGGGAGTAGACGTCGTAATCCCAGCCCAGAAAGTCGCCTTCCACGCGCCAGCCGTTGAAATCTATCTCGTACTTTGGCGTCAGAAATGAAAATTTCTTCTGAATCGTTCCCTGCTTTACCCCATTTACTTCTATTTCAAAAGCGGGCAGAAAAGTCAGAAGCTCCTGACTGATCCGGCCGACTTCATTGTTCCAGGCATCATATACATGAAGCTGGTGGCCCAGTGCAAAAACCTCTGCTTTTACAAAATAGCGTATGTTTTCATTTTCATCATAAATATCATAGGTGTCTGACCAGGAAAAGACACGCTGTTTGATCAGCAGACGCATGGAAATCCCCCTTATCTCATAGTAATCTATTATTATTTGCTTCGTTCACAGTAATCTGCTTTCTATATCATAAGTTTGCATAGGTATATACTCTCGTAAACTTATGGCATCTGTCTTCAGTATATCAGTCGAGAACAGTTTCCTCAAGAAAAAACAGATGTTATAATTGGAAAAAAGTATCTCTGACTGACAGGGAGGAAATGTCTTCGCCAATTAAGAATAAAGAAGGTCAAAAAGTTTATGTTGTTTAGAAAAAAAGTAAAAAAGAAAGCCGGGCCTATTGAGCTTACGGTAGACCGGGAAAGCGTATGTATGGGGGACGACGTAACGGCTCCAAATGAAAAGATTTTTCCGGTGGCAGAAAATGAAACGCTGTCGGATGTGATTGAAAAAATCTGCGCTTATCTCCCCAAAATGAACGATGTAGTCTGGTCTGTAGATACAGGAATAAAGACAGAAGCCTATATCGTGATGGAAACGAAAAACAGATACTGGTATGAGCTTTGTGAACAGGATAAGCGTTTTGCTGAGACAGAAATCCATTATCTGCACTGCAGGTATTTTCATACAGGCCGCTTTTTATACAGAGACCAGATGAGCGGAGAACGGATCGAAAAATATCCGGAGTGCGGAGAACTTCTGGACAAGGTAAAATGCTTCATGGGAGAGTACTTTAAGGAAGAACTGAAAATAAAGGGTGGGAGCGTCTGTATCTGGGGAGAATGGTTTGGAAGGCCCGGTGATAATTTTCATCAGGTGAAGACCGTCAAATGGACAGAAGACAGCATTTCCATTCATTTTAAGGGCGGTGAGTCTCTGTATATCACGGATCCTGAGGTGGTGGAAAATAAAGCAGACAGATTTGTGGTCAGGGATGCTTCCAGGGTCCTGTGGATCTGGTATCTATATGGAGAAAAGCAGGTTTACAGAAATCTGTGCGTGCGCCAGTATAGAAAGAATGAAGAGGGATTAATCCTGCGTGCGGAAGGAAAGCGCAGAGATGTGAAGGAAGACAGCGGAGTTTTGTTTCCGGCAGGGAAAAGCTGCGCGGTTTTGATCGAATAAAGGACAGAAAATATAATCTATCAAAAGAAAATTGAGAAACATATGGAGAACGACAGAAATGAATACTTCTAACATCATCGAAATCACAGACTTTCAGGCGCCGGAGCTGGACGTGTATGCCCGCCTGTCGGAGAATCAGCTTCTGAACCGCTGCGAGCCGGAAAAGGGAATGTTCATTGCGGAGAGTCCACGGGTGATCGAGCGGGCGCTGGACGCGGGATACCGGCCCGTCTCCTGCCTTGTGGAGAAGAGGCATATCGAAGGGGAAGCAAAAGAAATCATCCGAAGATGCGGAGAAATCGGTAACGTTCCCGTCTATACGGCGGAATTTGATGTGCTGACGCAGCTCACCGGTTTCAAGCTGACCAGAGGGATGCTTTGTGCCATGCGCCGGCCGCCGCTTCCGGAGGTACGGCAGATCTGCGAAGGAAGCCGCCGGATTGCCATTCTGGAAAACGTGGTAAATCCCACGAATGTAGGGGCTATTTTCCGCTCGGCGGCGGCTCTGGGAATCGACGCGGTTCTTCTGACTTATGATTCCAGCGATCCCCTGTACCGCCGGGCGGTCCGTGTCAGCATGGGAACGGTTTTTCAGATTCCCTGGACTTTTTTTGAGAAGGATGCCTGGCCGGAAAAGGGAATCCGTCTTCTGAGAGAGCTGGGATTCCGGACGGCAGCCATGGCGCTTTGTGATGATTCCGTCAGTATTGACAACCCTCAGCTTCTGGCAGAAGAGAAGCTGGCCGTCATTCTGGGGGCAGAAGGCGACGGCCTGGCATTCTCTACGATCGCTGACTGCGACTATACGGTCCGGATTCCCATGTCCCGCGGCGTGGACTCCCTGAATGTGGCCGCGGCCAGCGCGGTGGCGTTCTGGGAGCTGGGGCGGAAACATTAAACCATATGTTTTACAAGAAGCTGTTTCAGGGACTTGATAAGAGTATCGTCTATCTGTTCCCATGAAAAGCAGCTGTTTCCGAAATGTCCGTAATTGGTGGTGGATGCATAAATGGGATTGCGCAGCTGCAGCCGAT
>DWYY01000189.1 GCA_019118445.1 Candidatus Eisenbergiella merdipullorum
ATTTTTCGGCTACTCATCCTCTACATCTCTCGCCACGGTAGTTCTGGCTGACCTTTCCATCATTTTCATTAGGAATTTTGTCTCTTACTCGCCACAGGCCTAAAATCAATGAGCAGTTTCGCAATTACCTAGAAGTATTTTTCTCAGGCCGTTTCTGGCGGAGGACCCTGTTTTCGGATCCTTTTTCAATCATTGTACAACAGGAGGCCGGGAATGTAAACAAAGCATTTGCCCGCGCCTTGACCTTTACCTGCAAAAGTGTTACACTTTTCACAATGGGTTTATTGGGAAAAAATGCGGAAAACAGCGCAGGAAACGGCTCTTTAATGCCTTTTCCCGATCCCTGATACAGCCATCCAAAATGATTTAGAAACGAACGAGGTGCAGAGAAATGAGTACAAGTTTTGACGAACTGATTTCCAAGGTGAAGGAATGCGGGCAGAAGACCGTATCCGTTGCGGTCGCCCAGGACAGCGCGGTTCTGGAAGCGGTGAGGGCGGCAAAGGACCGCGGCATCGCGAATGCCGTTCTGGTCGGGGATGAGGCCAAGATCAAGGCGGTTGCCAGCCAGGACGGGATCGATATTTCCGATTTTGAGCTCATCCATGAGCCGGACGAGTGGACGGCGGCCCTGACTGCCGTGAAGCTCGCCCATGAAGGAAAAGTGGACATGTACATGAAGGGGCTTCTGGAAACCAAGACCTTCTTAAAGAGCGTCCTGGATAAGGAAGTGGGCCTGCGGACAGGAAAAACGCTTTCCCATGTATGCGTTTTCGACATTCCCGGCATCAAACAGCTCCTGTTTCTCACGGATGTCGCTTTCATGACCTATCCTTCCCTGGAAGACAAGGTACATATCATTGAAAACACCGTTGCCGTAGCGCATGCCTGCGGGATCACCGAGCCCAAGGTGGCGCCGCTTGCCGCTGTTGAGGTGGTCAATCCCAAGATGCCCGTCACCGTAGACGCGGCAGAACTGACCAAAATGAATGAAGAAGGCAAGATCACCGGCTGCATCGTGGACGGTCCTCTCTCCCTGGACCTGGCCATCGATCCCGAAGCTGCAAAGCATAAGGGAGCTACAGGCCGCAAGATCCAAGGAGATGCGGACATCCTCCTGTTCCCTGACATCCATGCGGGCAACCTGGTCTACAAGGCCATCGTTCACATGGTGCCCGGCGTGAAGAACGGCTGCATCCTGACCGGAACGAAGGTTCCCGTCATCCTGACCAGCCGCTCCGACACCTTTGAGACCAAGGTGAACTCCATCGCGCTCGCAGCCGTTGTCGCGGAAGAACTTAGGAAGGGCTGATGACGCTGTCTGCCCATCTTTTTTAAAAGGATTTTATAGCCGCCTGCGGCGGCAGAATTGAGAGGAAATTATGTCTTTTAAAAGCTTGATCATCAATCCCGGCTCCACCTCCACCAAGATCGGAGTATTTGAGGACGAAACTCTTCTGTTTGAAGAGACTCTGCGCCACCCGACGGAGGAAATTGCCAAATACGCTTCCATCATCGATCAGAAGGATTTCCGCAAGGAGATCATCATGAATCTTCTGAAAGAGAAAAATTTTGATCTTCATTCCCTGGATTTCATCGTAGGACGCGGCGGCCTGTTAAAGCCCATCCCGGGCGGCACCTACAAGGTAAACGATGCCCTGCTCCACGATCTCACCATCGGTTACCAGGGACAGCACGCCTCCAACCTGGGCGGCATCCTCGCGCGGGAGATCGGCGATTCCATCGGCGTTCCTTCCTTTATCGTGGACCCGGTCGTCGTGGATGAACTGGAGCCCGTCGCCAGATACTCCGGCTGTCCGGAGCTTCCCAGAAGGAGCATCTTCCACGCGCTCAACCAGAAAGCTGTAGCGAGAAGATATGCGAAGGAATCCGGCATCCCCTATGAACAGCTCCGGCTGATCGTCGTTCACATGGGCGGCGGCTGTTCCGTGGGTGCGCACAGAGACGGACGGATCGTTGACGTGAACAACATCCTGGACGGCGAAGGCGCTTTCTCCCCGGAGCGCGCCGGAACGGTTCCCGCAGGCGACCTGATGAGGATGTGCTTTTCCGGGAAATACACGGAAAAGGAAATCTACAAAAAACTGGTCGGGGGCGGCGGCTTTAACGCTTATCTGGGCACCAACGATGTCAGAGACGTACTGAAGGGCGCTGCAGAGGGTAAAAAGGAATATCAGGATGCCCTTGACGCCTTCTTCTATCAGCTGGCAAAGGATATCGGCGCGATGGCGACCGTACTGGAAGGAAAGGTTGACAAGATCATCCTGACCGGCGGGATTGCCTACTCCGACGTGGTCTGCAATGACCTGAAGAGAAGGACCGGCTGGATCGCGGACTTCGTCATCTATCCCGGCGAAGACGAGCTTCTCGCTCTGGCGCAGGGAGGCCTGCGCGTCATGAAGGGTGAGGAAGAAGCGAAGGAATACTAAATAATAAAGTCGGATTCTGAAATAGGACTATATCAGGATATGAAGAGTCTTCAGTTCTTCATATCCTGAATTAGTTTTCCCACCGCGGTTCCCAGTTCTTTTCTCAGCATTTCAGGTTCCTCACAAAATAATTTTGCCTGTTTCACCGCCAGTCCAACACCACTTCTAAAGCGTTCAAATTTACATCATTTTTTATGCCCAGACTTTCTCTGTTATTTCGAATACCGGCAAAATAGGATTCTTCCGTTGCTCCTTCAGCAACACAATAATATCGGCTCCTTGGCGATATCGTTTCCGATTCAGAACTATGATCATAGATTTTCGGTCTTCTCAGATTTATGATCCTCTCATTTTTCCCATCCAGTTCATATAGCCACTCAGAAAGTACACATTCTTTATTAAGATTTACTGTAAAAGAAACAGCTTGAATCTTCGCTGTCTCTTTTTACTGTCCTGTTCTGAGGCTTCTCATCTCAAATTCATTCTCCGGCCCGGACCGCCGCTTCGCATTCCGCCGCGGCGTCCTCCCCTGCTCCGGAAGATCCCTGACGGCAGCCGTCCTTCCCATTTCATCAGAGGCGACACCAGGCGCACCAACGGCTTCCAGGAAAGCGCCGCCACCAGGAAGGCGCTGATCAGGAGCCCGGCGGCAAGATCATGCTCGATCTCATTGAACAGCCGTGTTTTGCTCATGAGCTTGATCAGGAAACCATGTAAAAGGTAGACTGGCATGGTATTGGCTCCAATGTAGGACAAGAACGGGATTTTCCTCGCCGGAATGCCGGCCAGGAAGAAGACGAGCCAGAGCAGGGCCGCGCCGATGCTGAGCAGGCGGAAACGCCAGCCGTAATCTCCCGTATCATAGGATACGGAACCGTACAGCCAGGCATATTTGATCTCGTCCACATTTTCCGTTATCACATAGATCAGAGCGCACAATACGGCGCCGAGGCAGAGCACGGCGGCCGGACGCGCCGCCTGTTTCCGGATTCTCTCCCAGAAAGAGGCGCCCTCGGAACACGTTCTTTTCTCAAACAGGCCGGTCCGATGCCTCCGGTCCATCCACTCCCGATAGTACGCTCCCATCAAAAAATAAGGAAAGAATTCCACGATCCGGGATACGGAGAGATAATATCCCGCTTTGTTATCAAAGCCGATCAGGATCGCCGCCAGAAATGCGGCCGTAAGCGCCACGGCTTTTTTCATCAATGTAAATCCGCTCCCCTGCACCAGAGGAAGCAGAAGATTCCAGGCAATGCTGGCGAACAGATACCACAGCAGCCAGTAGGGCGTGGTAAACTGGACCTCTGCCTCCTTTTCCAGCACATGATTGGCAAACAGCAGATATAATGTCTGAAAGACCACGTAGGGATAGATCAGATGATTCCGGATCTTCTCCGGGCTGAACCGGGCGAACACGCCAGATATAAAAGCAAAAAGCGGCATGTGGAAGGAATAGATGATCAGATAGATCACTTTCAGACCGTCGTCTTTTCCCATAAAAAGCTCCAGCATATGCCCTAAGACCACTGCGAAGATCAAAAGGCACTTGAGGTTGTCCATCTGATAGTTCCGTTCTGCCGCTTTTACCGATGCAATTTCATTTTGTATCATTTTATCGAGGCACCTCTTTGGGGACTGGATTTTCCGTCTTACATCCCTCTCAGACGAACCTCACTATATTCCTTTTTCAAAAAAAAGTCCATCCCTTTTTTTAAATTTTAAAAATTTTAAAAAAGAATTAAGAAGCGTTATAGCTTCCGCCATCCATGATTTCCTCAATCCCTGTTTTCCGGCTCCCGCTTTCCGGGGAGTTTCCGGAAAGCCTCCGCGAAGGGAGCGCGCAGGATGCCATATTCGGTCACGAACCCGGTGATCAGGCTGTGGTCGGTCACATCAAAGGCCGGATTGAAAATCTTTACGCCCTCCGGAGCCATCCTCTCCCGATACCACATTTCGCTCACTTCCTCCGGCTTTCTTTCTTCGATGCGGATATCCGCTCCTGTCGGCGTGGACAGATCGATGGTGGAAGTGGGGGCGCAGACATAAAAGGGGATCCCGTAATGCGCCGCCAGAACAGCAACGCCGGAGGTCCCGATCTTGTTGGCGGTATCCCCGTTTGCTGCCACCCGGTCACAGCCGACCAATACGGCATTCACCCATCCGTTCTTCATCACTGCGGAGGCCATATTGTCGCAGATGAGCGTCACATCCACGCCCGCGAAGAGCAGCTCATAGGCGGTCAGCCTGGCTCCCTGCAGCAGCGGGCGGGTTTCATCCGCATACACATGAAAGCCGTATCCCTTCTCCTGTCCCAGGTAGATAGGCGCGGTGGCAGTGCCGTAGCGGACGGCGGCGAGCCGTCCGGCGTTGCAGTGGGTGAGGATGCCGTCCCCCTTCTTTAAGAGAGTCAGACCGTATTCTCCGATCTTCCTGCACACCCGGATATCTTCATCCCTGATTTCTTCCGCCTCTTTTTTCAAAAGCGTGAGAAGTTCTGCGACGGAGGCGCCCGGATGCTCTGTCACCACACACTCCATACGGTTCAGCGCCCAGGACAGATTGACGGCGGTAGGCCGTGAAGAGTCCAAATATTCCTTGTTTTTTCTGAAATTTGCAAGAAATCTGTCATAATTTTCCTCTTTGCAGGATTTTGCAAGAAGATAAATGCCGAATGCCGCCGTTACCCCGATCGCCGGCGCGCCGCGCACTTTCAGCAGATAGATGGCGTTCCAGATTTCTTCTGCTGTTTTTAACCGGATCAGTTCTGTCCTGACGGGCAGAAGGGTCTGGTCGATGATGACAACCGCGTTTCCTTCGTCGTCCAGGCTTACGGTATCATGATCCATGATCGTTTTTTCTTTTTCCAAGGTCATTCCCCCATCTGTCTTCTGCGGTCACGAAGCTCCAGGAGCGCGGCGGCCGCAATGATCACACCGGAAACCACGAGGCAGAGATGATCTATCTTCTTCTCCATCCGCTTTTCCCAGCTTCCCGTTGATTTTTTCCCACTCTGTTTCTGCTTTTTCACAGGTATTTCTCCTTACTGTTTTTCAGGGTCGTGTTTCCGCTTGCTTTGCAGGGTCGTGTTTCCGCTTCTGCAGGGTCTCATTTCCGCGTCCGCGGATCATCCCCTTCCCCCGTGCGGGTCAGACGATAACATCGTCAAACTGCGCGCCGGACGCCTTCGCCAGGTCCTGCGGCGCGAGCTCGATCTGGGAGCCGATCCGGCCGCCGCTGACGATCATGGAAGGAAGCGCCTGCGCGCTCGCATCGATTATGGTACGATACTGCTTTTTCATGCCCACTGCCGTGCATCCGCCCCGGACATAGCCGGTCACACCATTGATCTCCTTCACATGGATCATGGAAACGGACTTTTCTCCCACCGCCCGGGCGGCCTTTTTCAGATCCAGCTCTGCCTCGATGGGGATAACGAAAACAAAATATTCCCGGGAAGCCCCCTGCGCTACCAGCGTCTTATATACCTTTTCATGGGGAAGGCCAAGCATGTCGGCAACCTGAACACCGTCCGTAAATTCCTCACATTCATAAGTATAATGCGAATAGGGGATTTTCATGCGGTCCAGGATGCGCATGGCATTGGTCTTGATCTCCTTATTCTTCGCCATTTCTCACCCCTCTCTCTTCTTTCCCCAGAAAAACAGGGCAACCGTTCCGGGCCCAGTATGGCTTCCGATCGTGGTTCCCACATAATTGATCTCCACTTTGCCGTCAAGCTTAGGGAACCTTTCTTCCACCAGCCTTGCCACTTCCTTCGCGTCCTCCATGCAGGCGGACTGGGAAATATAGCACTTGCCGGAGTAGTCGAGGCCGTCGTCGGCATTTTCCTCCATTTTGTCCACGATCGCCTGGATCACCTTGCGCTTGCTGCGGATCTTGGCCCTTGGGATCAGCCTTCCCTGATCGTCCATGTTCAGAAGCGGGCAGATTCCCAGCATGCCGCCCACAAATCCGGCGGTTTTGGAGATTCTTCCGCCTTTGATATAAAATTTCAGGTCCGTAGAGAAGAACCAGTGATGGACATTCAGCCTGTGCTCCAGCGCCCATTCATAAACCTCTTTTGCCGCCATTCCTTCATCGCGCAGGTCAGCCAGCTTATCCATCAACAGGCCATAACCGGAGGACGCGCCCAGGGAATCCACCACATAGATCTTCCGGTCCGGATACTTTTCCTCCAGCTCAGTCTTAGCCACCTGCGCCGAATTGATCACGCCGGAGATGCCGGAAGAGAGGCAGACGTGCACGATGTCCTTCCCTTCTTTCAGGAAGGGTTCAAAATAGGCTTCAAACTCTCCCGTATTCACCTGAGAGGTTTTGGTCTCCGCTCCGTTCTCCATAGCCCTGTAAAAGGTTTCAAAATCCATGGATTTCCCGCAGTCATCCGTATACTCCTTCCCGTCCAGTTCATAATGGAAGCAGATATAGGAAATATTCCTCTGCTGAAAATGCTCTGCCGTCAGATCTGCCGTAGAACAGCAGCTGAGTATGTAATCGTTCATCCTTCGCTCCTTTCTGCACTTCTCACATATCGAAAAAAGGACGCCGCCCTGCGGCATATCCCGCTTTCCGGCAGCGTCCTGTTTTCTCATCCTGTTTCTGTTATTTATTCTGTGCCTTTACTTCTTTGATATGCTGGGTCAGAAGCGGAACGATCTTGTTCAGGTCGCCAACGATTCCGTAATCAGCCACGTCAAAGATCGGAGCGGATTCATCCTTATTGATCGCGATGATCAGATCGGACTCTTCCATTCCTGCCAGATGCTGGATGGCTCCGGAAATACCGATGGCGAAGTATACGTTCGGGCGGACAGTTTTACCAGTCTGACCTACCTGCAGATCCTTGGGCTTCCAGCCTGCGTCAACAACTGCACGGGAGCAGCTCACAGTGCCGCCGATAGCTTCCGCAAGATCATCCAGCAGCTTGAAGTTCTCCGCGCTTCCCACGCCGCGGCCGCCGGATACCAGGATCTTCGCATCCATGATATCTACCGTATCCACAACGGACTTCACGATATCCAGGATCTCCACATAGTTGCGGTTGGGCGTAAACCCGGGATTAAACTCCTCCACAACGGCCTTCGCGCCTTCTACCTTAGGCAGTTTCTGCATAACGCCGGGACGGACGGTAGCCATCTGAGGGCGGAAGTTCGGGCAGGCGATGGTAGCGATGGTGTTGCCGCCGAATGCAGGACGGGTCATCAGCAGCTGATTGTGCTTCTGCTCCTGTCCGGGCACGGGATTCAGCGGGAAATCGCCGATCTCAAGCTGCGTGCAGTCTGCGGTCAGACCGGTATGGATCCTCGCGGATACGCGGGGGCCAAGGTCACGTCCGATGGCAGTTGCGCCCACAAGCATTACTTCGGGCTTATATTTCTGGATCACAGATGCCAGAGCGTGTGCGTAAGGCTCCGTTCTGTACTCCTTCAGCTCCGGATCGTCAACCACGATCACTCTGTCTGCGCCGTAAGCGGCCAGGTCGTCAGCCAGGTCCTTCACGTTGTAACCGATCAGGACAGCGGTCACTTCCGTTCCAAGATCTTTTGCCAGTTCTTTTCCTTTGCCGATCAGCTCGTATGCGATGCCGCTCACCACGTTATCTACCTGCTGCGCAAAGATAAATACTCCCTTATATTCTTCTAAATTCATCCTTATTCACCACACTTTTCTTGATTTTTAAATTATGTGCTTTTCCTGTAACTTTGCAGTAATGAAAGAAGCAGCCTCATCCGGGGTATCGAAGGTGAATTTCTCACCTGCGCCCTTTCTTACCTTGTCAGACGCCCTCGCGATCTGGGTCGGGGAACCTTTTAATCCCAGGTTGGAATCATCCACGTCCTTCAGGTCGGCTCTGCCCCACACCGTAATCTCCTTCTTATATGCGTCGAAGATTCCGCCGGGCGTCATATATCTGGGAACGTTCAGATCGCCAAGTGCGGTGATCAGGCAGGGCATTTTTGCCCTGAGCACATGATATCTGTCATCGAACTGACGCTCAACGATCACGCTGTCGCCGTCGATCTTGATGGACTGAGCATAGGAAATCACCGGGATTCCCAGGTGCTCGGAAATCTGAGGGCCGACCTGTGCGGTATCGCCGTCGATCGCCTGACGGCCGGTGATGATCAGGTCATAATCCAGGTTGCGGATCGCGCCAGCGATGGTCTGGGAGGTTGCCCAGGTATCCGCGCCGCCCAGCACTCTGTCGGTGACCAGTATGCCTTTGTCTGCGCCCATGGCAAGCGCCTCACGCAGAACCTCTTCCGCCTTGGGAATACCCATGGTAAGAACGGTAACCTCTGCGCCGTACTCATCCTTAATTCTCAGAGCCGCTTCCAGTCCTGCCTTGTCATCCGGATTCATGATCGTCAGCATGGCAGCCCTGTCAAGCGTTCCGTCGGGTTTGAATTTCACGCCGCCCTTTGTATCAGGGACCTGCTTAATACAAACAACAATTTTCATTGTACTTTCTCTCCTTGTTTCTTTCTCTAATCTCGCCAAAACACACCCACTCTGAAATAACGGATCATTTCAGAAGCGCGCCGGAGATGACCATTCTCTGAACTTCGCTGGTTCCTTCATAGATCTCGGTGATCTTCGCGTCACGCATCATGCGCTCCACATCATACTCTCTCGTGTAGCCATAGCCGCCGTGAAGCTGAACCGCCTTGGTGGTAACCTCCATGGCAACCTCTGCCGCATACAGCTTCGCCTTTGCGGCTTCCACAGAATAAACCTTCTGGGTGGCCTTTGCCATGGCCGCTTTATAAACCAGAAGCTGGGCAGCCTCAACCTTGGTGGCCATATCCGCGATCTGGAACTGGGTGTTCTGGAATGCGGCGATCGCGCGTCCGAACTGCTTTCTTTCCTTCACATAGGCAATCGTGGTCTCCAGAGCGCCTTCCGCAAGTCCGAGAGCCTGTGCGGCGATACCGATACGTCCGCCGTCCAGCGTATGCATGGCAATGCTGAATCCCTTGCCTTCCGGCCCGAGCAGATTCTCCTTGGGGATCCTGCAGTCCGTGAAGATCAGCTCATAGGTGGAAGATCCGCGGATACCCATCTTCTTCTCCTTCGTTCCGAAGGTGAAGCCGGGAGTTCCCTTTTCCACGATGAACGCGGAGAACAGTTTCTTCTTTCTGCCCTTCTTATCCTCGGTCACGCCGGTAACCGCGAAGATCACGTACACATCCGCTTCCTTGCCGTTGGTGATGAAGATCTTGGAGCCGTTTAATACCCACTCATCGCCGTCAAGGACAGCCTTGGTCTGCACGCCCTGCGCATCGGTTCCCGCACCGGGCTCGGTCAGGCCGAAAGCACCCAGC
This sequence comes from Candidatus Eisenbergiella merdipullorum, assembly GCA_019118445.1. Classification (GTDB taxonomy): domain Bacteria; phylum Bacillota; class Clostridia; order Lachnospirales; family Lachnospiraceae; genus Eisenbergiella; species Eisenbergiella merdipullorum. The sequence continues at coordinate 9,797 of DWYY01000189.1, forward strand.
TTCTCACCCTTTGCAAGGGGTACCAGATATTTCTGTTTCTGCTCTTCCGTTCCGTAGGTCAGGATCGGATCGCAACACAGAGAGGTGTGCGCGGATACGATAACACCTGTGGTGCCGCAGACCTTGGAAAGCTCTTCCACGCACATCACATAGGTCAGAGGATCACAGCCCTGTCCGCCGTACTCCTTGGGCACCGGAATGCCAAGGAAGCCGTTTTTCGCCATTTTCTCAACGGTCGCTCTGGGGAACGTTTCCGTCTCGTCAACCTCCTTGGCAAGAGGCTTTACTTCCTTTTCGGCGAATTCCCTGAAAAGAGACCTCGCCATTTCATGCTCTTTGCTTAAAGTAAAATCCATGATAATTTACTCCTCCGTTTTATCTTTATTCCTGCAGGCCGAGCCCGACGGCCCTGCCGGATTTCACACAGCGGCAGGTCGGGGGAAGCAGACTGTCCTGTCCCTCCCCGCGGCCTGCCTGCGGGATGTATTACTTGCTGTAATCGTAGAAGCCCTTTCCGGTCTTCTGGCCGAGCTTGCCGCCGCGGACCATCTTACGAAGCAGCGGATGAGGACGATACTTGGGATCGCCTGTCTCGGACTCCAGGACCTCCATGATCGCCAGCACGATATCCAGGCCGATCAGATCGCCCAGAGCCAGCGGTCCCATGGGATGATTGGCGCCCAGCTTCATGGCGGTATCGATATCTTCTACGGAAGCAACGCCATCCGCATAGATGCCGACTGCCTCATTGATCATCGGAACCAGGATCCTGTTCACAACGAAGCCTGCCGCTTCATTGACCTGAACGGGGGTCTTGCCGATGGCAGTGGAGATCTCCTTGATCTTCTCAACCACATCGT
>DWYY01000190.1 GCA_019118445.1 Candidatus Eisenbergiella merdipullorum
TTAAGATTTTCTTCCTTGTTTTTCCTCATGGTATATTCCATAATATAGGTAGAAAGGGGAATTTCATTTCTATTTGTATATAGAAGGGAGGAGTTTTGTATGACAGACAGAAAATGTCAACGTTTTACCGCCTTCCTGCCGTTTCTGGCAGTTCTGGCCACACTTGTTCTTTTCGCGGGCAGCACCCGGGTGTCTGCGGCAGCTCCTCCTGTGCCTCCCGCCGAAGGAGACAATACGCTTCCGGAAACCTCTGATTCCGGCCATGATTCCGCTTCCCCATCCGAAGATTCCGGCACCACCAATACATCTGAGATATTTGAATTTTCTCAGGGCACTATCCTTGGATTCAGCGAAGCTTATCTGGAAAACACTGCACAGTCCGGAGGCAGCATAACCCTGACCATTCCTGATAAGATCAACGGCGTTTCCGTCACGGCGATTGGAGACCGTGCCTTCTATGGCCTTAAAAATCTCACCGGCGTGCTGAGGCTGCCGGCTGCCATTACCAGGATCGGAACGGAAGCCTTTTATGGAACGGGATTATCCACCGTCTACCTGCCGTCTTCTCTTTCTGCATGCGGTGCTTCCGCTTTTGACTCAGGCCCGGTTCTGGTTTTCCCCGATCAAACGTGTTTTGAGAAGTTCGCCTCATCCGACATGACAACGGACTGGAAGCGGGCCGGTTATCTGCTTAAGCTGACCCTTCAGAATGTGAACGGGACGAAGACGCAGCGCCAGGTTCTGTACAACCTTCCGCTTTCCTATACCAAAAACGCCCAGGACGAATGGAAAAAGGACAGCTCCTGGAAGCTTCCTGCCATTCCCGCCGAAGATGGCTATTCCTCCGGCAGATGGGTTTTCGATCCTTCTGATTCTGACGCGAAGAGCGTTACCGAAGATACGTCCGTCACCGGAGACACCCTCTATGCCGTAAGAAGCATCGTCCCTCCCGAAATCAGCTTCGGCAAAGATATTAACTGTGAATATGACGGAAAAGAGCATACTTTGTCCGTGCGCTCATCCCATCCGCTCTACAGCTCTTCGGATACGGCCGAAGAAGGCGACGTCCTGTTTTTCTATACCTGGAACTGGGAAGAAAATGGACAGAAGCAGGAAAAAAAGGGCTATGATCTGTCCTCTCTGTCCTTTACCCAAGCCTGTGATCTCTCCGTTACCGTAGATGTGGAGGCGCAGGTAAAGGCAGCTGAAGGCGGGACCAGTTCCGTGCTTGCCAAAAAGTCCCATACCTGGACGGTGCAGATCACGGAGCCGGAATCTCCTGAAGTATCGGAATCCTCTACGCCTACGGAATCTCCTGATTCACCGGATGTCCCCGGGACGCAGGAATCCTCTGGCTCCAATGAGTCCTCCGGTTCCGGGGAATCCAAAGATCCGGCCGGTTCCGGAAATGAGAAGCTCCCTTCGGAGGCCACTGACTCTGAAAATACCTCCGGCTCCGAAAGTACCTCCGGCTCCGGAAATTCTTCTGTTTTTCCCTGTCAGATTGAAATTCAGGGCAATTCCGGCGGCAGCGTGGATCCGGAGGGAAAGCTTACCATCCAGAATGGTTCCAAAATCACCTTTACCTTCACGCCTGATCCGGGCTTCTGCATCCAGAAGGTCATGCTGGACGGAGAAAATGTCACCGCACAGATAAAGGAGAACCGCTACACGCCGGAACCCCAAAGCCTTTCCGCAGATCACGACCCGCATAAGCTTTCCGTATCCTTCCGCAGATTAAAGAAAGCAGAGCTGCTGGAACTGTTCAAAGCTCTGCCGCCTCTTGATGGAACCACGGATTACAGCGAAGAAACCAAAGACGCTTATCTGGATGCCTGGATTCAATATCAGGCTCTTCAGAAAAATGGCGGTATGCGGCTGGGCAGTGAAGTCCTGCAGACCTATTACAAAAATCTGTCCTGTCTGCCCTGCTTCGATCTGAAGGTAAACGTAGATGAGAAGGTGAAGGATCTGGTCTCCGTTCCGGATGTCTCCCCTGTGCTTTCCTCACTCACTCAGGAGGAAGCACAGGGCCTTCTGGACGGGAATATCACAAAGATTTCCTTCCTGCTGGAAATCACTCCTGCAAATCTCGATGAAACGCAGGAGCAGGCGATCCTTTCTCTGCTTGACAGTCCGGTTCTCATGGAAAGCTTTCAGGCTGCTCTGGAAAAAACCGTGGAGAAACAGGGCGCTTCCAATACCTGGACCAGCTTCCCTTCAGGTCCGTCACTAACGCTCCGCTGTTCCTTTGCGGGAGCGAAGCCGCATGAAAAGGGATATGAGCGCACTTTCTATATCGCGATGCAGAAAAAGGCCTCCGGGGAAACTGACGATGCCGCTCTGATGAAAACAAAGACGACCAAAAAGACGGTACTCACCGCAGAGGCTTCCTCCTTCCCTGCCGTTTTTACCCTTCTGTATCAGGACAGGAAAGCCGGCGGAGAAACCGGTACGACGGAAACGCCTTCCGAATCTGAATCTCCGTCCTCATCCCAGCCAGGGGATGTTTCCGGAAATAATCCCTCCGGCGGAGGTTCGTCCGGCGGGAATACTTCCAGCGAAAGCTCTTCCGAAAGCAGTTCTTCCGGAAGCACCTCTTCCAGCAGCTCCTCTTCCAGCAGCTCCTCTGGCAGCGGTTCCTCCGGAAATCAGAATTCCGGAAAAAATGATTCCGGGGATAATGATTCCAGGGATAACGATTCCAGGAATAATGATTCCGGGAACAACGATTCCAGGAATAACGATTCCGCCACCCATGTTCCGGATTATGAAAAAGAGTTCTGGGAGGATGTCCGTTCTCTCATTCAGCAGGCAAAGGCCGGGGAAACGGTGAACGTAAATGCGGTTACCTGGGACAAAATGCCCGAAAACGTCATGGACGCACTGCGGAAAAATCCTCATGTAGCTCTGATCGTCCGCTGGGACGGCGGCGATCCGGTTATCATTCCGGCGCTGACCGCGCTGGCAAAGGAAGAAGGACGCGTTTACTATCCGCTCTCCTATCTGAGCGGGCTGTACAAAACCATCAACGCCGCCCTTACCCAGCCGGTTCCACAGCCGTCTGCAACACCTCAGCTCACCGCACCGGCCCAGCCCTCTTCCAGCTATACGCCGACTCCTGAGTCGATGGGAGTAAAGCGGCCGCAGAATACGCAGGACGGCAGTCAGACACAGGATACCGAAGAAAGCGCGGAACCGGAAACCGCGGCAGAGCCGGAGGGCAGTCTTCCTGCTCCTTCTTCAGAGAATACTTCTGCAGAGCCGCTGAACACTGTTCAGGTTTCTCAGGTGCAGAGGAGTCCGGTTACCATCATCGTTCTCGTCGCCTCGGCTGCCCTGTTAATTCTGGTGCTCATTCTCATCGCCGTTCTTCTGACCCTGAAAAAGAAATAAGGAACGGCTGATGGCTGAATTCAAAATTTACATAAAAATGTTCTTTTAATCCGTTTGTCCGCCTGCTGTACGCAGAAGGCGGACAAACGTTTTTAATACCTCATTTTCCCGCAGGCTGCGGTAATAAATCCCAAAGGATATGGAATCCATCCCTTCCACGGGAATCCTAAGCAGGGGTGCATTCAGCGGGATAAACAGCTCCGGCATCACGCAGACGCCAAAGCCTGCCTGTACCAGAATGGATGCGGCTTCCACCGACTCACAGAAATACAGCTCCGGCAAAGGTCTTCCACCCACCAGCTTTCCCTGAAGCTGGCCCATGGATGCGGGAAGCAGAGTGGGTGTAAACAGAACCAGCCTTTCTTCCTTCAGGTCCTGCTCGGAAACGAATGCTTTATCCGCAAACCGGTGGCCCATTTCACAGATACAGACAATCCGTATCTTTTTCAGTTCCTGATAAACCGCCGGAATTTTAATGGTCTCAACCTCCTGAAAGCCGATAACCGCATCCATATCACCTTCCTCCAGCTGCCGGTAAAGATGTCTGGCCGGAATCATCTGAAGCCTGGGGTGCAGATTCGGATAAATTTCTGAAAGCTTTTTCAGAATACCTGAAAGCTGAAACAGGCCGGCAAAGCTGTAGCTGCCCAGAGTCAGGGTCCGTATCTTCCGGCCATCCGGATTCTCAAACCGTTTTTTGGCGCGATTCGAGACCTCTACGATCTGCCTGGCATCCTGCAGAAAAATCTTTCCCTCCTCCGTGAGCTTTACACTTCTTGTAGAACGGTTCAGCAGCCTTACCTTCAGTTCCTTTTCCAGAGAATGAATCTGCTGAGTAACCGCAGGCTGAGTAACATGAAGCTGTTCTGCCGCCCGTACAAAGCTCAGATTTTCTGCCACCGCCACATAACACTCCATCTGAAATATGGTCATCTGCTTCTCCTTTTTATTAGTTTTTCTTATTAATTATAATATTTTCTAAATTCACATTCAAGCGCGCCTTCCTATAATAGTTCGTAGAGTAGACCAATTTCAAATGCTTTGAATACAGCCGCGGCGGCAAAAGGAGGTAATTATGTTAAAAACACTTTTGGGGCAGATCGGGAAATACCGGCGGGATACCCTGCTCGCCCCGTTTTTCACCGCGCTTGAGGTGGTGATGGAGGTTCTGATCCCGTTCATCACGGCCTCTCTCATTGACCAGGGCATAGAGGCCGGAGATTTTCAGAAGGTGCTGCAATACGGCGGCCTTATGCTTCTCATGGCTTTCTGCAGTCTAATCTTCGGCATTCTGGCAGGAACCTGTGCCGCGAAGGCATCCTGCGGCTTCGCCTGCAATCTGAGAGACAGCATCTATGAAAAGGTACAGGATTTTTCCTTTTCCAACATCGATAAATACAGCACCGCCGGACTGGTGACCCGGATGACCACGGACGTGACCAATATCCAGAACGCCTGGCAGATGATCCTGCGCGTTGCGGTACGTGCCCCTCTCATGCTGATCTGCAGCATGGTGATGTGCTTCTTCATCAGCCCAAGTCTGTCCTCCATCTTTCTGATTGCCATTCTTTTTCTGGGAACCGTACTCATTTTTATCATGCTGAAAACCACAAAAATCTTCGATGAGGTATTCCGCAGATATGATGACCTGAACGCCAGTGTGCAGGAAAATGTCTCCGCCATACGCGTGGTAAA
>DWYY01000191.1 GCA_019118445.1 Candidatus Eisenbergiella merdipullorum
CCGTCGATGGACGCCGCCTCGTGCAGACACGGATCGATCCCGGAAAGCGCCGCGATGTAGATGATGGCTCCCCATCCCATATCCTGCCACACGCCGGACCACACATACAGGTGCCTGAAATATTTCGGATCCCCGAGGAAGTACACGCTGTCCATCCCCAGCGCGTTCAGGATCGTATTGACCACCCCCATGGAAGGGGAAAACAGGATGGTGATCATACCCACGATAACCACGGTGGAAATAAAATGCGGCGCGTACAGCACGGTCTGCGTCACCCGCTTAAATCCTCCGCTCAGCTCATTGACGACCAGCGCCACAAGGATCGGCACCGGGAACCCCACAAGCAGCGTATACAGGGACAGGGCGAAGGTATTGCGGATCAGATTCCAGAAATAATATCCATTGAAGAAATCCGTAAAATTCCGGAATCCCACCCACCGGCTTCCCAGGATCCCCAAAGAAACCTTATAATCCTTGAACGCGATCTGCAGCCCGTACATCGGCGCGTAGCAGAAGATCAGCACGTAGATCACGGCGGGCAGGATCAGCAGATAATACTGCCTGCTTTTCCAGATCCGGCTTCTCAGAGGGATATTTGAGGAAACCGTTCGTTTTTTCTTTTTCATCATCCACCATCTCCTTTTCGTGATTTTGTATTGTTTTTCTCTTGTTAATGCGATTATATTGTGCATATTTCGGCCGTTCAAGAATACTTTTTTGCCATTTCAGGCACTTTGCATCAAAAGCAAAATTTTGAAGCGTACTTTTATGCGATCTGCCGCGCGTCCCGTCCGCCTTTCCCCAGTCCCTCCGACTTTTCATAGAAAAAAGAAACGGCCTCCGGCCGCATCATTCCGCAGCCGGAAGCCGCCGCCTGCCGTTTCAGAAGCAGGCTGTCAATCTTATCCCTCCCGGAACCGGGTCGGGGAAACGCCCGTTGACGCTTTAAAAATTCTGGAAAAATAATTATCGTTGCCAAAGCCTGAGAGGATGGAGATCTCCCGGATGGAGTAAGAGGTCGTAAGCAGCAGCTCCTTCGCGTAATCCAGGCGCTTCGCGTTCACGTATTCCGTAAAGCCGATCCCCACCTGGCTTTTGAACATCCTGCTCAGGGTGTAGCTGGAAATCTGAAAGGCGTCCGCCACCTGGGTCTGGCTGAGATCCGTATCCCTGTAATGGGCCTCCAGATAGGCAAGGATCTCGTCCCTCTTCTTTTTCTGCTGCTCTTTCCTGGACTGCAGAGCCTTCTGATCCTCCAGCTCCAGAGTCAGCTTCGTCTCCCGTTCCTTCTTTTTTTCACAGCAGTACAGATAGCTGGAGCGGATCTCATCGGGAGATCCCACCATCTTTCCCGGATAAAAGAAATAATCCGAAACAAACCTCTCCCGGAACCTTCCCTCCATCCATGCCTCCAGCTCCCCGGCATTCGCTTCTTTCAGGAAGGCGATGATGACGTTCTGCTCTTCCTCCTGCAGGTCGGTTACGAACAGCCTCGCGGAAAACTGCTTTTCCGCCTCTTTCGCAAGCTGTGACGCCTCGCTGCTCAAAAGCACATGTCCCTCCAGAAGATAGACGCAGTAACCGGTCGCGGGCGCTCCCGCCACCAGACGTTCCAGCTTTCCGGCCGACACCGGGACGCCGTAAAGCAGATGGCTGACAAGGAGATCCAGAACGAGCATTTCCTGCTCCTGGATCTTCACGCTCCTGTCATGCAGGGCGTTCTGGATCGTCTCGAACTCTCCTCCCTCATACTCCTCATAATTCTCCATCCCCGCAAGCAGCCGGTGCACCGGACGGTATTCCATATACAGGGCCGCCACGCACAACGCCAGGAGAAACAGCACCAGAAACACGGACAGCAGACGCATATTCTGATAAAACTCCGTGATATTATTCTGCAGCGAGTCTTCCGTCACATACACGGCAAAGGAAAGGGGCAGCAGGCTGTTGCTGCTTTGATACAGCACCTTCTGCCTGATCCCGTGCGTCGTTCTCTCGGTTTCTTCCAGTCTGAGTTCCTCTGCCCCGGCCGCATCCCCAAAGGCGAGGAAAACCTGATCCGTCAGGCTGTTTAACACATAAAAGTATACGCCCTCCTCATCATAGCCCACATTCCACAGATCCTTATAATTCTGCGGGTCGATCACATAGAAGATCAGGGCTTTGTCTCCGCCGCTTCCCAGGGTGGTGCAGTAGCCCGCCAGCATTTTTCCCTCATGGCTGTCCGCGGTGTTCGTCGTCGCGAACACCATCTTCATCTGCCGGTAGTTCCCTTCGGAGAAAAAATGCATCGCCTGCTCAGCGTCTCCTCCATCCTGAAGCAGCGTGTTTTCCACATACTGCTTCAAAGACCGGTTTCCGCTTCTGGTGATCACGCTGTCTATTCCATAATAATAGATCCCCCAGTCGCTGATGTCGAAATTGGCATTCTCCTTCAGCTCCTCCACCGCCTCATAATACCAGTAGGCGTTCTCCTGAAAGCTTTCCTCTCCCCGGAAAAAAGCACTGTCCGTCTTCCTGCTGCCCACACTCAGCCGGGACGCGTGATCCTTCAGCTCCGTCAGCTCCCTGTTGAAGCCGTTCATGAAGGACTCCGTCATCTTTTCATAATAGGCTTCGTTCCCTTTTCGCATCTCTTCAAAGGAACGATTCCAGAAAAACCAGGTAATCAGAATGACAGGAAGAGCAAGCATCAGAAAAATGATGAGGGTCAGCCGGTACAGATACCGATATCTTTTTCTTTTCATCATTCCGCCCGCATTTCATAAATCAGTTCCCGGCATACCAGAAGGAAGGTTCCCACCGCATAATCATTCGTACATTCCTTTCTCACCGGGCCCGGAGCCGCCGCGACCGTCTGCACCCAGGCGATCCTTCCATCCTCCTGCACCGCTTCCCTCACCAGGGCATCAAATCCCCTTATGGCGCAGTCCCTGTAATCCTCCGGCAGGATCCCCAACCGGATTCCCATCAGCATGCCAAGCACATTGAGCACCGTTCCGGAGGTTTCCGGCATGTCAAACTCCTGCGGAGAAAGGAGGCTCGTATGCCAGAAGCCATCTTCCTGCTGGCAGCTTCGCAGAGCCTGAGCCATCCTGCGAAAGGTCTGTTCATATTCCCTGTAATAAGCGTGCTCCTCCGGAAGGATCTCGAGCGTCCTGGCAAGACCGGCGAATACCCAGCCGTTTCCCCGGGACCAGAATACCTTTTTCCCGTCCGCCGTCCGCGCCCGGTCCGGAAGATAGTTTTCATCCCGGAACCACAGACCCTCCTGTTCGTCATACAGGCCCCGTTCTTTTTTCGTATTCAGAAACAGCCGGTACGCCTTATCGAACAATTTTTCCTCCTTCAGGCAGAGTCCCGCACGATTGTAAAAATGAAGGGCCATGTAGATGGCGTCTATCCACCACCAGTAATCATTCTGCGGATCCTGCGCCGTCCATTCCATGGTTTTTCTGATATGCTCCATGCTGCCCTTTACGCCGTATTTTTCCATCAGGTCCAGATAGGTCTCCCCGCAGCTTAAATCATCCGCGTTGGTCGCCTGATCCTGCGGATTTCTGTAAAAATTCCAGCCGTTGTTTTCTGCCCACCGGACGGCATATTCCAGATATTCCGGTTTTTTCAGAATCTCGTACGCCGCCATATTCCCCAGAAAATAAGCGGCCCGCTCCCAGGCGCAGTCCCCCGTTTCCGGATTCTGCCCGATCCAGTAATCGTTCACCCGTTCCATCAGTGCGCAGAGCTCTTTTTCCGTTTTTGCCATACTGAAACCCTCCCTTTTCCGGTTCATCCCCGGTTCTGTTTTTCCTGTTTCTACTATACCCCGGAATCCAGCTCCCCTTCAACCGCACAATTTTGTTTCTCCGTCAGTACCGGCTTTCTCCGTGCAAAATATTGAAGAAGGCTCCTTCTGCCGGGCAAGTACAGCGAGCGGCATGTCATAAGCTGTGCGTATCGCGAAATCGGATAGAGGAAGTTCCTTCCCCTATCCGATTGCTCCTTTTCCATATCCCTTTCCTGTCTCAGCGGCGCTTCCCTTCTCACTTTTTCTGTCTGTCCTTCGGCTTCGCCTCCTGATCCAGGCGCATGGTGAGGGAGATCCGCTTCTTCGCCACATCCACATCCAGAACCTTCACGTCCACCACGTCTCCCACGCTGACCGCCTCCAGCGGATGCTTAATGAAGCGGTCGGTGATCTGAGAAACGTGGACCAGGCCGTCCTGATGCACGCCGATATCCACGAAAGCGCCGAAATCGATAACGTTCCTCACGGTTCCCTTCAGGATCATGCCGGGCTTTAAATCCTTCATATCCAGCACGTCGCTTCTTAAGATCGGGGCGGGCATATCCTCTCTGGGATCTCTTGCGGGCTTCTCCAGCTCTTTTAAGATATCCGTCAGAGTGATCTCCCCGATGCCAAGCTCCTGCGCCAGCTTCGCCTTATCTCCGACTCTTCGCTCCAGGCCGGAAGCGGAGAGTCCGGAAGCGTTTTCCGGTCCATGCCCGGACTGCTCCGTCTGCGTTTTCGCCTGATTTCCGGCATCCTGCCGCGCCGCCTGCTTCTTCGCGTTCTGTCCGCCTTCTTCCAGAGAAATGCCTCCCATGGCCGCTGCGAGAGCCCGGCCCATGGCGGTGTTCGTGTTGCGGATCACCATCCGGCTGCCCTTTCTGTCAGAGCCGTTCTGTGCGGTTCCTCTGCCTCCCTGTCCTGCGGCATTGCCGGTTCCGCCGGAGGCTGCGCCCTTCGCATCGGTTCCGCCGCCTGCTCCGGCCGCCGTCCGTAAGCCGCTCTTTCCGTTCCTCTTCGCTGCGGCCGCCTGCGCCTGCAGCTTCTTCACATCATCAAACGTCATGCCCAGTCGGTCCAGAAGCTTCATGGTCGCCTCATAGGATTCCGGATGCACGCTGGTGGCGTCCAGAGGATTTTCCCCGTCCTGAATGCGCAGGAAGCCCGCGCACTGCTCAAAGGCCTTCGGGCCCAGCTTGGGCACCTTGAGAAGCTGTTTCCGGTTGGTGAACCTGCCGTTGGCTTCTCTGTATTCCACAATATTTTTTGCGATGGTCTTCGTGATTCCTGAAATGTATTCCAACAGGGATGCGGAGGCCGTGTTCAGATCCACGCCCACCCGGTTCACGCAGTTCTCCACCACGCCCTCCAGCGCTTCCGACAGCTTTTTCTGGTTCATGTCGTGCTGGTACTGGCC
>DWYY01000192.1 GCA_019118445.1 Candidatus Eisenbergiella merdipullorum
CTTCGCCCTGCAGCGGCATGGTGCGCTGATCAGGGATAACCTTGCCTGGGACGAATACTGGCGCTGGGAAAATGACGATATGATCGTCGCCGTCTATTACAGTAAAGAACATAAGCCTCTCGGCTATGTGGTCTACTACATTGCGAACGAGATCTTCCATATCAAGGAAATGGTCTATCTGAACATCGAAGCGAATTATGGTCTCTGGAACTATATCACCGCACATTTTTCCATGATCACGCAGGTCGTGGGCGATAACTATTCGGGAGAACCGATGGCCTATCTGCTGGAGGACAGCGAGATCACGGAAAACATCTCCCCGTACATCATGGCGAGGATCATCGACGCCGAGACCTTCCTGCGGGAATATCCCTATCAGGTCCAGCCTGAAGACTTCCGCATCCATTTCCGCGTTACGGATGAAATGGCTCCCTGGAACGGCGGCGATTTCCTGGTTTCCTGGAAGGGCGGGGAAACCCGCTGCGAACGGGTGGAAAACAACCAGTCCATCAACGTGGTGGAGCTGGATATCAACACCCTGACCACTATGCTCATGGGCTACAAGCGTCCCAGCTACCTGTACGAGCATGAAAAGATCAGAACAGAATACTACATGCTCACCTGGCTGGAACGGCTGATCCCGGTGGAAAAACCGTACTTTTCAGATTATTTCTAAGCTCTCCGTACCATGCTCCCGCCTTCCGCTGTCAGGATATGTACGCTCCCATCAGCACCGCCGCTAGGTACTTTGCCGCAGGCTCCAGCACGCTTTCTTCCACCGCGAAGCCCGGCTGATGGATCAGCTGTCCTTTACCCGTCCCGATCTTAATGTAGCAGCCCGGTATTTTCTCCTCATAGAAGGAAAAATCGTCCCCGCCCAGGGACTGCTCCTCCGGAACGACCGTAAAGCCGAGCCTGCGGGCGGTGTCCGCCGCGAATTCCGCCATTTTGGCATCATTGATGACAGCAGGGGGGCCTGGGATCCACTTTGCTTCCGCCTGCGCCCCATAGGCTTCCGCCGTTTTTTCGGCGATCAGCGCCGTCTTTTTCTGAAACAGTTCCCGGTCCGCGCGGTCCATGGTGCGCACGGTCCCCTCCAGCCATGCCTCCGGAGGGATCACGTTCCATGTCTTTCCCGCCTCGATCCGTGTCACGCTGATCAGGGACGGATGGAAAGCGTTCACGTTTCTCGTCACGATGGTCTGCAGCGCCTGTACGACGGCACAGGCGGCGGGGATGGGATCCACGCCGTCATCCGGATGCGCGCCATGACAGCCCACGCCCTTTATGGTGATCACGAAGCGGTCCACTGCGGCTGCCACCGCGCCCTCCCGCAGGCCGATGACGCCGGCCGCATTTGTGGGATCCGCATGCAGCCCCCAGATCCGCTCCACATCCTTCATCACATCTGTCTCCAGCATTTTTAATGCGCCCAAAGAGGATTCCTCTCCCGGCTGAAACAGGATCTTCACCGTTCCGGCAAGCTCCCGCTTTCTCTCCCGCAGAAGGAACGCCGTACCCAGCCCGGCGGTGATATGGAAATCATGGCCGCAGGCATGCATCCTTCCCGGCGTTTCGGAAGCATAGGGAAGGCCCGTTTCCTCCGTAACGGGAAGCGCGTCGATGTCGCAGCGCAGCGCCTGCACCGGTCCTTTCTTCTCCCCGCGGATCACCGCTGCCAGCCCTGTTTCCAGTGTATACGGCAGGATCTCGATGCCGGCGTCCGTCAGAAGCTGCCGGATGCGCTCCGTGGTGCGGTATTCCGCATAGGATAACTCCGGATTTCTATGAAACCACTCAAATATTTCCTTTAATTTTTCCTGCATATTAACTCCGATCCGCCGCTTACAGGCGGTATTTTCCCCACAAAAGTTCCGATTTCCAGATTGCCGCACATTTTCCGTTTCAGTTCCTGCTGTTGGGGTCCAGCGCGTCGCGCAGGGCGTCCCCGATAAAATTGATGGCTATGACCAGGATCACGATCATCAGTCCGGGCGGGATCCACAGCCAGGGCTGCTTCGTCAGCACGGTCAGGGACTGTGCGCCGTTGAGCATGTTGCCAAGGCTCGCCGTTGGAGGCTGCACGCCCATCCCCAGAAAGCTCAGAGCCGCCTCATCCAGCATGGACAGGGCGAGCACCGACGTGGCATAAACAAGAATGGGAGCCATGGTGTTGGGCAGGATCTCTGAAAAAAGGATGTGCCCTAGCGGCATGCCTGCCACCAGATTTCCCTTTACAAAATTGGTTTCCCGCAAAGACAGCACGTTTCCTCTCACCAGCCTGGCAATTCCCGGCCAGTCCACAAAGCCCAGGATCAGGATGATGCTCCACAGGCCCGGCTTGAAGATGGACGCCGCCACCAGCACCAGCAGGATATAGGGAAAGGACATCACCATGTCCGTAAACCGCATGATCGCCATATCCACCGCGCCGCCGAAATATCCGGCAAGGAGCCCCAGCACCACACCGATCGCCGTGGAGATCAGCGTAGCCATCACGCCCACCAAAAGGGAAATCCGGGTGGCGTACAGCAGACGGCTGAGCACATCACGCCCGATCTGATCGGTCCCCAGCCAGTGCTCCGCGTTCGGCGCGCCGGAAAATGAACCCACAATGGCGTCCGGGTCATAGGGAGCAATGACCGGTGCAAGCAGAGCAGCGCCGATGATGATGACAAGGACCACGAAACTCACCGCCGCCAGATGATGCCTGCGGAATCTGCGGAATACGGTCTGTAGATAGCTTTCATTTGTGATATCCGTATTTTTTCTTTTCTTCATCTTTTCCTCCCCTGACCCTATTGGAGCTGAATCGTGGGGTCAACCAGCGCGTACAGAATGTCCGTAAGCAGATTCGCCACCAGAACGACAACGGCGGAAAGCAGGCACACACCCATGATCACCGGATAGTCACGGCTGGTGATGGCACTCATGGTCATAAGGCCGAGACCAGGCCAGGAGAATACCTGCTCCACGATGACCTGGCCGCCGAAGAGTACGGGGATTTCCATGCCGATCACCGTGACGATGGGGATCAGCGCATTGCGCAGCGCATGCTTGTTGATCACCTTGAACCTTCCGATCCCCTTCGCCTTCGCCGTGCGCAGGTAGTCCTGCTGCAGGATCTCCAGCACCGCACTGCGGATATAACGGATGTTTGTGCCCGCCATGGAGGTAGCGAGTACGATGACGGGCATCACCATGTGCGCCGCCACATCCAGAAAGCCCCCGTCCGTTCCCAGCGTCTTCATCCCGCTGGAAGGGAGCCAGCCGAGTTTGACCGTGAACAGGAAGATCAAAAGCAGGGACAGGAAAAAGCCCGGCACGCTGCTTCCCAGGAAGGAAAGCGTCACCACCGTATAGTCTCCTTTGGAATATTGATGGACTGCGCTGTATATTCCCGCCGGCACAGAGATCAGGAGGCTGACAATAAGGGATACCCCCATCAGAAGAAGAGTCGGCCCCAGGTGGCTTGCGATCATATCCGCGACCGGCTGATAACTATCAATGGAATATCCCATATTTCCATGCAGGAGCTGGCCCAGCCATACAAAATACTGCACGTAGATCGGCTTGTCCAGTCCCAGCTGGATCGCCCTTGCCTCCACGGCAGCCTGGGAGATCCTAGGCCCCTGAAGCATTTCCAGAGGACTTCCCGCCAGACACATGATCACATAATCAATGATGGTGATCCCGATCAGGACCGGAATGGCGATCAGGATCCGTTTGATGATATACTTACCCATTCGCCTGTGCCTCCTTTCCGTTCATAACGGGGCAGGCCGCAAAATGACCGCTTCCCGCCTTCACCTCACACATCTGCGGTACTTCCTGCCGGCAGCTTTCCTGCGCGAAGGGACATCTGGGATGGAAACGGCAGCCGGAAGGAGGCGTCTGGCTGGAACCCACTTCCCCTTCCAGAAGCTTCTTCTCTTTTCCCGCCATCTCCGGGTCCGGCACGGGCGCCGCCGCGATCAGTGCCCTTGTATAAGGATGGGCAGGGTTATGGAATACGTCCGAAGCCTTTCCGATCTCCACGATCTTCCCCAGATACATGACCGCTATCCGGTCGCTCACATAATTGACCGCTCCCAGCCCGTGTCCCACAAAAATACAGGTCAGGTTCAGCTCCTTCTGAAGAGATTTCAGAAGATTTAAGATCTGCGCCTGAATGGAAACATCCAGCGCGCTCACCGGCTCGTCACAGACCAGAAAACGCGGATTTAAGGACAGCGCCTTCGCGATCCCGATCCTCTGCCTCTGGCCTCCGGAGAATTCATGGGGATACCTTCCCAGCACGTTCCTGGAAAGGCCGACCATATCCAGGATCTTTTCTATATCCTTTCCCACCGTCTGCTTCGTGGAAATATGGTGGTACAGCATGGGCTGGGCGAGGATTTCATAAATATGTTTCCTAGGGTTCAAAGAGGAATACGGGTCCTGAAACACCATCTGAAGCTGCGTCCGGATTCCCTTCATCTCCTTTGCGCTGATCGCCCCCAGATTCCTCCCGTCATAAAGGATAGAGCCTTCCGTAGGCTTCTCCAGGCCCACGATCTGTCTGCCGATGGTGGATTTGCCGCAGCCGGACTCTCCCACCAGGCCCAGGGTCTCACCCTCCCGCACGGAAAAACTCACGCCGTCCACCGCGTGGATATATCCCGTCGTATGGGTGATGATCCCGCCCTTTAAAGGGTAATATTTTTTCAGGTTCTCCACTTCCAGCAGGACGTGTCCTCCCTCCGGAGGCTCCTTTCCCGGAAGCTCGCTGTGATTGCTTTCGTTCTTCTGCACTTCTTCATCCTCCATTTCGGAACCTACCGTACTTCCTTCCATCTTGCGCATCTGACTCTGCGGCCTTCTCCAGCTTCCTGATCCTGCTGGGGGGCATCGCACTCCGGCGTCCGATATGCGCAGCGGTCCGCAAAACGGCAGCCCGTGATGGAATCATAATTTTCCGGTACAATGCCGGGAATGGAAACAAGCTCCCTGTCCGGCGCATCATAAATACTGGGAACCGTGGCGAGAAGCGCCTTCGTGTACGGATGATAAGGGGAAGCGAAAAGCTCCTTCACCGGGGCTTCCTCAATGATCTGCCCCGCATACATCACCAGCACCCGGTCCGCCATGCTCGCGACCAGCCCGATATCATGCGTGATCAGGATGAGCGACATCCCGATCTTCTTTTTCAATTCCTTTAACAGGCTCATGATCTGCGCCTGAATGGTCACGTCCAGCGCTGTCGTCGGCTCGTCCGCGATCAGCAGAGCAGGATTGCAGCACAGCGCCATGGCGATCATGGCTCTCTGCCGCATTCCGCCGGACAGCGTGTGCGGATATTTCTTCAGGGCGGCATGCGCATCCGGCATGCCCACCTGGGAAAGGATCCTTTCCGCGCGGTCACTGGCTTCCTGCTTATCCAGATGCATATGCGTCCGGATGCTTTCCGTGATCTGGTTCCCGATCGTAAAAACAGGATTCAGGGAAGTCAGAGGGTCCTGGAAGATCATTGACATCCGGTTTCCCCGGATCTCATCCAGCTCCTTCTCTGACAAAGAAAGAAGGTTTTTACCGTCAAACAGGACAGAGCCGTCAGTGACAGCTCCGCCCCTTCCCAGTAATCCCATGATTGAAAGTGAGGTGACGGACTTCCCGCACCCGGATTCCCCCACGATGCAGACCGTCTCTCCCTCATCCACATAAAAACTTATGTGATCCACGCTGACCGTTTCTCCGTAGTCCGCGGTGAAAGCTGTGGTCAGTCCCTGTACCTCAAGTAAATGCGACATTGGCCGTTCCTCACCTGTTTCTTAAATCCAAACATGCAAAGCCGCCGCGGGTTTCAAGACCTGCGTTTTCATGCGTTTTTACGTTCCACATGAAAACGCAGGACTTTCTATCCCGGCAGCATCTTACTCTGTCACATCCCAGTTCTGTACGTCGTTAAAGAAGCCATATACGCTGGGAGTCGCACCTGTCAGGCGCTTGTTCACCGCGCCCTGCGCGCTGATGATATAGGCGGAGAACATGGGAACATCCTCCTGCATCTTCCGATCAGCGATGCCGTACAGCTCTTTCAGCTCCTCAGGATCGCTGGTGGTCTGCGTTCCCGCAAGCGCCGCGTTCACTTCATCATCCGAATAGCTGGTCCAGCTTCCTTCTCCGCCCAAAAGCCACGCCATATCCGTGTAAGGGTCTACAGGCGAATAAGTGTACTGTACCGCAAGGATATCATAATCCATGCTGCCTGCTGTGCTCATCAATGTGGCAAAATCCACCGTCGTCACTTCCACCTTGATTCCGACCGCCGCCCACTGCGCCGCCATAACGGTAGCCGCGTTCACAAAGGTGCTGTCACCGGAATTCACATAGAAGCGGAGCGTCTGGCTTCCGTCCCAGCCCGCCTCAGCGAGAAGCTCCTGCGCCTTCGCGGGATCATAGGCGATCGGTGTGATCGTATCGTCATAATAAGGGCTCGCGCTGGACAAAAAGCCATCCACCACTTCACCATGGCCGTTTAAAAGCTGCTCCAGGATCTGCTGCCTGTCAATGGCGTACAGCAGCGCCTGGCGCACTCTCGCGTCCGGCACGTTCGCCGTCTGGATGAATACGGACTGATTGGTGATCGGGGAGCCGTATACCACCTCCACATTCTCCAGCGCTTCCACGCTTTCATAGTCTTCCGGAGGGATCACGCTCATGGTCTGCTGCGTGATGTCGATCTCACCGGACTGCAGGCCCGCGTAAAGCTGGCTGCCGTCCACGATCCGGATGTTCAGCTTGTCGATCTTGGGAGCGCCCTTCCAGTAATTCTCGTTTGCAGTATAGGTCACGTAATGATCCACATCATAATCCGTCATGAAAAATGGACCGCTGACCACATCCGGCTGGTTGAACCAGGCTTGGGTCGTCAGCTCATCCTCCGCAAAGTTCTCGATCACATGCTTAGGCAGCGTAAGGAGATATCTGGCATAGGAATTTAAGAAGGTCATCAGCGCCATTGGCTCCTTGGTGGTAAACTGTACGGTCTTGTCATCGATGACCTGTACACCCTCGATGCTCTCCGCACCTTCCTCCACAAAACCGTCGTCGCCCACGCCCTCAAACACATAGTACATCATGGAGGTATTGTTCACTACGGGGCTGGCAAGGCGCAGTGCCGTGTATGCCACATCATCCGCCGTGATGGGAGTGCCGTCCGACCAGGTAGCCGCCTCATCTATGTGAACCACAAAATTCAGATTGTCCTCCGTGGTGATGGAATCCGCCACCATGGGAACAAAGTTCAGGTCCGCGTCCAGTTCCATCAGGGGCAGGAACATCAGACCTGTTGCATACTTATTTACCTCACCGCCGTTCAGCAGCAACGGATTCAGGCTGGTCAGGGTGTCCGTCACACCCACATTGACGATCTTTTCTCCTGAAGCAGACCCTGTCGCAGCAGTTCCTGCTTCCGTGCCCTGCTCTGCCGGCGTACCCGCCGCAGCGCTTTCCTGTGCTGCCGTGCTGTTCTGCCCGGCAGCACTCTCCCCGGTCGCTCCGCCTCCCGCAGAAGAGCATGCGGCCAGGGAAAGTGTCATGACAGCAGCAAGGGTCAATCCAAGCGCTTTTTTCATGAATTTTCTCATCCTTTTTTCCTCCTTCTCACTTCCCAGGGTTTCCCTGCATAACATATAATATATAAGGAAACGGACCGGAATATACAGAGAAATCTCCCGGCCGCCGCAGCCTGCTGCGGAAATGCATACACGAAGATGCACAAGGCTGCAGGCCGTCTCTCAGGCAGTCCCGCCGCCGTACATGACGGCTCTCTCTGTTAAGCCCCTTCGCATGTACGGCACCCTGTGCACAATGGATGGATCCCTGTTACGGAACCCTTAAAATTGGTTTATTATATCGTCACCTGCGGCACTTGTCAAGATTTTCTTGACAAAAACAGATTCCTGCGTTATATTCAGTAACAGTCCGCGCATACCGGTACGGCTCTGTATCTGCATATACAACGTTCTCTTATTTTTGCAGATGCCCTATACATATTACAACATTTTCAAAAAAAAGTACAGATTGGCCGGGAAATTCCTGCTGCATTTTCATTTCGTACAGAATGCGGCTCCTATCAGGGATCACCCCGGTCCGGCTGAGAAAGGAAGAGGTACCGAAATGAAGAATTTGCTGATCTGCCAGTCGTCGGAATATGACTGCGGTCCCGTTTCACTGATCAACGGAATCCGCTACCTTTTTGAACGGGAAGAGATTTTTCCTGATCTCATCAAATTCATCATGCTCTATTGTATGGATACGTATAATTCAGAGGGCGAACTGTGCAAAAGAGGCACCTCTGCCGCCGCCATGAATTTTATCACTAACTGGCTGAACCATTTCAGCGAGACCAGACATTTTCCCATACACTGCGAATTTCTCTCCGGCGAGGAAGTTGTGATGGAAAAGGGAAGCCGGATCTATGAAGCCCTGAGCGAAGGAGCCGCTGTGGTCCTGCACGTTTTTCTTGAAGTGGCTCACTATATCCTGCTGACAGGCATTGACGGGGATAAGGTTCTTCTTTTTGATCCTTATTATGAAGAAGAAGGTACGCCGGAATTCGATGCGGAATATTATACGGAAGGCATCTTTTTTGTCAATGACCAGCCCAAGAAGGCCAATCGCGCCGTCACTATGGAAAGAATGAACCGCTTCACCAAAGGATATTATGAAATGGGCGAATATAAATGCCGCGAGGCGGTGATCATGTATAATACCAGCCAGAAAGATTAGAATGCCAAAACAGAAACGTGCGCCTGCCGGCGCACCGGAAAGAAGCCGCAGAACCCGATCCGGGCCGTCCTGCGGCTTCTTTTTTCCTATGCAGCAACACATTGTACTTCAGCCGGCTTTGCTTTACAGCTCTGCCGCCATCCTTTCCCTAAGCCTGTACAGCCATTCTGCATCAGTGGGATAATTCCTGAAGGTAAACGGCCCGTCCTGCCCTTCATAGATCAGTTCCAGAACCCGCTTTCTTCCGATCTTCTTCTCAAGCCTCTGAAGCGCCCTCAGATCCTGCAGGCCTTCCAACTGCACCTGCCCTCTCACTGATGACCATGCCTCTCCATCCGGCCCAGGATAGACCAAAAAGGAATCTCCTGAAGGAAAGGAATAGTCCGCATGGGTATCATAGAAGGGATCGATGTGCTTTCTGGAAAAACCAGAATTATAAAAGTTGTATCCCCAGTGCAGGAATCCCCTGATCTCATACAAATACATCAACACACCCATGATCCGGTTTCTCGCGGAAGGCATGGCAAAGAAACGGTTCGGCACTTCCACGCCCTGGGCACAGCAGTAATAGGTCCACAGCTCCGGCACATCATGGTCTGCAAAAGGCTGAATGTGATCGTTCGAGGGAACCGGATGCTCCACCAGCCCCTTTTCATAAAATGCATGATCGCTGAGCGCATCGATCACCTTCCATCCGTCCAGCAGTCCCTCCGTCATTTT
Source organism: Candidatus Eisenbergiella merdipullorum (assembly GCA_019118445.1). GTDB lineage: Bacteria > Bacillota > Clostridia > Lachnospirales > Lachnospiraceae > Eisenbergiella > Eisenbergiella merdipullorum. The sequence continues at coordinate 9,493 of DWYY01000192.1, forward strand.
TTTCGCTCTTCCATAGCTTTCCAGATGTTCTTCCGAAGGCTCGTCAGAGATATGGAAAAAGACGTGTTCCCTGTCATATCCAAGCTCCTGAAGTTTTTTCTGCAGCGCCGGAAGGAATTCCTGCAGGAACTCCCTGTAGGCTGGACTGTCCGCCGGAACATGCCAGCCAAACCGCTTCTTCAGCCCTCCGTTTGTCCGGACCAGAATTTTAGGCGTCGCTTCCGCCCCCCACTGGGTAAACAGATGGGGCATTTCCAGATATTCGATTCCATATTTCCGGCAAAGACTGCACCATCTTTCCAGGCGTCCGAAATCAAAATGATAACCTTCCTCATCCTCTGAAATATCTACAAGCTGGACCGTGGTGCGCTCCCCGCCCACAGCCGTATCCAGAGGCGGCGTGAACACCGGAGTCAGCAGCATATTGATCCCCAGCTCCGCCGCCAGCGAGATCTGATCCTCAAGCGCCTTCCAGTGCTGTTCTCCGAAAACCTCTGCATGATAATAATCCGCCACGCAGTCTGCATGAAACCATTCCGTATGGATCAGGCTCTGTTTGGGAAGCGTCTCCTCAGATACCTTCAGGATCAGAGAAAGCGGCCTTCCCACACAAAGTGCCTTCCTGCCGGACTCATCCAGCACCCAGTTTTGCCCGTTTCCCCTTGTTCCTTCCGTCTCAGGCGTCAGCGTGATCTCAACACGGTATTCTCCGGCAGGCACCTGTGAGGTATCCGGGAAATCGATCCACAATGCCCGGTACTGCCCCGCCCTCGGCGTGAACCAGCCATCCGGACATGGCTTCAGAATATCCGGAAAAAGCCCCGGCTGTGTGGTCAGATAATTGTCATCTACCTGTTCAAAGCAGGGAAACGCGGAGGGCGCCAGCTCCACCTCCCGCAGACGCACCGTTGCAGGGAATCCCTTTACATCACAGCGAAACCGCGGCGGAGCCGGATATCTGCCACCCGGTTTTCTGTAATACACAAGCTGCAGGGCCGGCGTCTCTCCTTTCAGAATACACAGCTTCTCCTCTTCCGCCCATTCCTTAGGTCTCCGGTCCGGAAATACCTTTTCCAGACTTCCCGTTAGGAAAAATTCCAGTTCTTTTTCTCTCCCTTTCATTTCTGCTCCAATCCTTTCTCCCTTTGTATATATTTCAGGTAGAAATAAAGCCCCCAGTCCTGATCATTGGCCCAGGGATCATAATAACCGCCGGGCCGGCCGTTTACCGCTATGGGATAAACACAGGCACAGGAAGCGCTTCCGTCTGCAAAAAACATGCTCAGCGTCCCTCTCAGCGCCTCTTCCGCCCGGCCGGCATATACTTCACAGCCTGGAATTCCCTCCGCCGTCCGGAAGGCAATGCCCGTCAGCGCACTCCAGTAATGGGGGAAAGTATCCCCATAACAGGCGCGCTTTCCAAACCAGTATCCGTCCCAGTGGCGGATCGCCACCTCGTACATATGATAATCCGGCTGAAGCCCCTGAAACAGCTCGAGCACTGCAAGCTGCTCTCTGGCCGCACGGGCGTATTTTTCCTCTCCGGTCAAATGGTAAAGCTCGCACAGATAGATTGCAGCCGGGGCAACGATACTCTGCTCGTATTTCACCTCATGAGCCGGATAGTTCTTTCCCAGCTTTGCGATCCGGTCCCCATGCTCCCTATAATGCAGCAGAAGCCGTGCTGCCTCTTCTTCCATCCCGTTCTCCCGGAAAATCTCCACGGATTCCCGCATGGGAATGGCAATGGCATAAAAGCGGCTGCCGCCTTCCCTATAATAAGCCTCCATCACCCGGTATGCCGCCTGCAGAAACCAGCGATCCTTTTTCAGACGGAACATCTCCAGAAACAGGACACAAACCCAGGGATAATTGTAGAGACGCTTCAGCTCATCATTGCGCTGCACATCGTTGTATACTATACCGTTTTCCTCATCCAGAAGCTCTCTCCTGACAAACCGTACATACTCATCCAGGCTTTCTTCCAGTTTCCGGTCCGGATGCTCCTGCAGGTATTCCGCCAACAGGACACCCATGCCCACCCGTTCTCTTCCTCCGTTATGGTCGCTAAAGGCATGGCTGTAATACTGACTCCTCTCTTCCCTGTCATAGATCAGATAAGCGCCGTTCAGGCAGCTTTTTTCATCTCTGCACTGCTGCTTCTCCATGATAAATTGGCAGCGGCGTTCTGCCAGCCTCCGGCTTTCCGGCTGAACCAGAAAAAGAGCGTGGGACCGCTTTCCCATCCACTCGATTTCATAGCGGTACTCTCCGCATTTTACCGGCCTGTCCGCAATGTCCGCCACGCCGTTCTTCCAGGAAAAGCCGATCTTTTCTCCATTTCTGTATATCACCGGTCTCTGCTGGCATATTTCATCGTTCATCTCATTTAAGCCATTCCCATTTTCTCCGTCTCCGTTTCCATCCCTTTCGCCGACGAACGCCCGAAACTGAACTGCCTCCCCGTCAAACAGCAGGAAATGCTCCGCTTCGATCCAGATAAATCCGGAATATGACAGCGCCTTCCTCCTAAAATCCTCCCTGTCAGTAAACCAGAACAGTTCCCATTCCATCTGGACGGATTCGCCCGGCCTGACGTGCAGATCCTCCGGATGCAGCAAGAAAGCTCCCCTGTCATTACTCTGTTTCTCCAGATTTCTCTGTACGCTGTATCCCTTCAGGCTGCCTTTCGTCAGCACCAGCCCAAGGTTGATCCTGCCTCCGCCCATCCGCAGAGCACAGATATAACTGCTGCCTCCACCGCACCATAAATGCGTGTTGCAGCACTGCGTCATACAGACCGCCGCATCGGTATAATAATCCGGAAATTGTACGCAGATCCCCAACTGTGTTCCCACCGTATAAATGTCAAACGCAGTATCATTACGAAAGGTATAGCTCTCTGCCAACGTTCCTCTTTCCGTAAAGCGGTGTTCCACCTCCACGGTCAGATCCGGAGCGCAAAACACGGTTCCCCAAATCTGTTCACCCTTCACCCAGTTCATTCCATACGTATCCTGACTGTTCTGAAGCGAAATCAGCCTGCCCTGCTCGTCCCACTGAGCGAGAAACGTTCTATTTTCTCCTGTCGCCTTGCGGTATGTGATTTTTTTCATGAATTCTTTTCCCCTCCGGACTGTTTCTTTCAGTTTCCCCCGCCAGCCTCTCCCTCTGCCGCAGATGAACCACTTATATCCCCATACCCCAGCTCAGGCAGAATATTCTTGGGATGATCCAGGAATACCATATCCGCCGTATCGTCCAGGTAATGGCTGTGCTTATGAATGATGAGCAAGTATTTTCCCCCGAAATACTTGATATAATTGCCAAAAACCTCTGAATTCAGGTTTGTCCCAAGAAGCAGCAGCACGTCTGCCTTCGCGATCTCATCCACAGCCCTGCTCAAAAGGCCGCTGTCTACCATTTCTCCAAACAGATAGACGCCGGGACGGATCGGAAAACTGCAGCTCTCACAGGCTGGGATTCCTTTCGCATCCCGCAGATATTCCATCGGATATTCCCGTCCGCATTTCGGACAGTAATTATGATAAACACTCCCGTGCAGATAGATCACGTTCTGACATCCCGCACGCTTCCCCTGCTCAAAAATATTGCTGCTGATCACACACTGCAGCTTTCCTGCCCGCTCCATCTGTGCCAGAACCGTTCCCGATTCCGTCGCTTCCGGAATATGTTTGAGTATTTCCTCCCTGTAAAAGTCAAAGAACTGTGTTGGCCTTGCGGTATAAAAACCGCTGGCAAAAATCTCTTCTGTGGAATAGCCGTATTTCTGTTCAATCTCGTATGCCCGGTCCCCTGCCTTGATGCCGGCAAAACCGCCTTCCTCCATCATCCCGGAACCGCACAGCGCCACCGTATAGGCGCTTCCGTCCAGAATCCTCCGTAATGTTGCAATCCTTTCTTCCATAGACTGCCTCCTTTCCGGTTTTTCTGTTTAGAAATAAAAGCCTTCCAGAAAAATGATGTTTTCTTTGCCCCAAGTATACCAAAAACCGGTTTTTATCTCAAGCGATGAACCTGTTTTTCTGTTTGATGATCCGTCATTTCTGTTCGGCGTTCAAATAAAAAGAGACTTCCCGTTTGCCGGAAAGCCTCTAAAATCAGTCTGGCTATTCATAAAGATGTTTTCGGATTTTTCTCATTTCCCTCCATACATTATCTCCATAATTGCTCACCAAAACAGAAATCATGTTGTTATTGGGATTATATTCGGAAAGAAAACTCACTCCCGGATCACAGCCCTGAAAGTATACCAGATCTTTCCCCTTTGGATGATCGATCACCCAAACCCCATATCCGTAATAGCCTTCCTCCGCGTCCATTCCATCCCCGCTCTGTTTACAAAGCATTCTTTTCACCCATTTCTCTGAGATCAGCTTTCCTGTCAGCAGTCCTTCCCAGAAATGAATGATATCTTTCACCGTAACGAATGCCCCGCCCGCACCGGTTCCCTTAACATCCACAGAAAAGATATTGGTACGGAAGCTATCCGTGTCCTCGCAATAAATATAGCTATTTGCGCATTTGGAGGGCAATCTATCAAGTTCATAATAGCCGGTGTCTTTCATTGAACAAATGTCAAAAACATTTTCCTTCAGATAGCGGTCAAAATACATCCCTGTCACCTGTTCTATAATCAAGGCAAGCAGGACATATCCTGAATTGTTATATTGAAATCTCTCACCCCTCGGATATATCATGGGCTTATTTATAAATAATGGAAGCAGATCGCTGTTATGCCGGATTTTATAGTTCGGATAATCCGTCCATAATTCCTCATAGTCATCCATAACGGTTTCGTCAAAATAATCCGGAACACCTGACGTATGATTCAACAGCTGCTCTACGGTTACCTCTCTGTCAATATGATGCAGATCAATATCCAACAATGCTCCCAGCGTGTCATCCAGCCTTATTTTCCCTTTTTCGATCAACTGCAATATTCCCACAGCGACAAAAACCTTTCCTGCTGATGCGCTGGCAAATTTTGTTTCCGGCGTATTAGGAATTGCGTCCGCAAGATTCGCAAAGCCTGATACATTCTCGTATAAGACTGTCCCATTCTGCACAATACATATGGCGCCTCTGAAATTTTGATCCAGGACTTCTTTTATATCCATATCAAATCTGCCTTTAGTGCTTTTTGCATATAAATATGCCAACAGTTTAAATCAAAAGCCTCCCGGCTAAAGCCGGGAGGCTGAAATTGCTGTAATTTTGTTGATTACTCGATAACGGTAGCAACACGTCCAGAACCAACGGTACGTCCGCCTTCACGGATAGCGAAGGTAAGACCCTGCTCCATAGCGATGGGATGGATCAGCTCGATGGTCATCTCAACGTTATCACCAGGCATGCACATCTCGGTTCCTTCAGGAAGGTGGCAAACGCCGGTAACGTCGGTAGTTCTGAAGTAGAACTGAGGACGATAGTTATTGAAGAAAGGAGTGTGACGTCCGCCTTCATCCTTGGTCAGAACATATACCTGAGCGGTAAACTTGGTGTGGCAGGTAACCGTGCCGGGCTTTGCGAGAACCTGTCCTCTTTCGATTTCATTTCTCTGAACGCCACGAAGCAGAGCGCCGATGTTATCACCAGCCTGAGCCTCATCCAGCAGCTTACGGAACATTTCGATACCGGTAACAACGGTCTTCTTGGTCTCTTCCTTGATACCAACGATTTCAACTTCCTCATTCAGGTGCAGAGTACCACGCTCTACTCTACCGGTAGCAACCGTACCACGTCCGGTAATGGTGAACACGTCCTCAACAGGCATAAGGAAAGGCTTGTCCGTATCACGCTGAGGATCCGGAATATATTCATCAACCGCATCCATCAGGTCCATGATCCTGTCGCCCCACTCGCTGCTGGGATCTTCCAGAGCCTTCAGAGCGGAACCCTGAATGATCGGGGTGTCATCGCCCGGGAAGTCATACTCGTTCAGCAGGTCTCTGATTTCCATCTCAACCAGCTCAAGCAGCTCGGGATCGTCAACCATATCGCACTTGTTCATGAATACTACGATATAAGGAACGCCTACCTGACGGGACAGAAGGATGTGCTCCTTGGTCTGAGCCATAACACCATCGGTAGCGGCAACAACCAGGATAGCGCCGTCCATCTGAGCAGCACCGGTGATCATGTTCTTAACGTAGTCAGCATGGCCAGGGCAGTCAACGTGAGCGTAATGTCTCTTCTTGGTCTCATACTCAACGTGTGCGGTGGAAATGGTGATTCCACGCTCTCTCTCTTCGGGAGCCTTGTCGATCTGATCGAAAGCGATGGACTGACCGGTACCAAGTCTCTCATGCAGAACCTTGGTGATGGCAGCCGTCAGAGTGGTTTTACCATGGTCAACGTGGCCGATGGTACCAATGTTACAATGGGGCTTGGTTCTTTCAAATTTAGCTTTAGCCATTTTTGATAATCCTCCTTAAAACAATAGATACTGATTGTTTTCCTTTTTTAATCGGCTACTTCTGATTATATTCGATAACGCCGATATTTTCAATAATTATTTTGCCTTTGCCGCAAGGACTTTTTCTACAGGAAAAAGTTCAATACATTTTACTTCGCCTTTGCTGCAAGGACTTTTTCCTGTACGTTCTTCGGTACCTGCTCGTACTTCTCGAAGAACATGGAGTAGTTACCGCGTCCCTGAGTCTTGGAACGAAGGTCGGTGGAATAACCGAACATCTCAGCAAGAGGTACATACGCTCTTACCATCTTGCCTCCGCCGATATCGTCCATACCTTCGATACGTCCGCGGCGGGAGTTGATATCACCGATTACATCACCCATATATTCCTCAGGCATGGTAACCTCAACCTTCATGATGGGCTCCAGCAGAACGGCGTTTGCCTTGCTCATGGCATCCTTAAACGCAAGGGAACCTGCGATATGGAAGGCCATTTCAGAGGAGTCAACCTCATGATAGGATCCATCGTATACGATGGCGTGTACGCCGAGTACCGGATATCCTCCCAGGATACCAGCCTTTGCAGCTTCCTCGATACCTTCTCCGACTGCCGGAATGTATTCCTTCGGAATCGCACCGCCGACAACCTGGGACTCGAACAGGAAGGTCTGCTCTCCATTCGGATCCATGGGCTCGAATCTGACTTTACAGTGACCATACTGACCACGTCCGCCGGACTGCTTCGCATACTTGCTGTCCACGTCCACAGTCTTGGTAAAGGTTTCCTTGTATGCAACCTGAGGTGCGCCGACATTCGCTTCCACCTTGAACTCACGCAGCAGTCTGTCCACGATGATTTCCAGATGCAGCTCGCCCATACCTGCGATAATGGTCTGGCCGGTCTCCTGATCCGTATGAGCACGGAACGTAGGATCCTCTTCCGCCAGCTTCGCAAGCGCTTCGCCCATCTTGCCCTGACCGGCCTTGGTCTTGGGCTCGATTGCCAGCTCGATAACCGGCTCCGGGAACTCCATGGACTCCAGGATTACCGGATGCTGCTCATCGCAGATCGTATCACCGGTGGTGGTGAACTTGAAACCTACCGCAGCGGCGATATCACCGGAATAAACCTTATCCAGCTCCTGTCTCTTATTCGCATGCATCTGCAGGATACGGCCCACGCGCTCCTTCTTGTCCTTCGTTGCATTCAGCACGTAGGAACCGGAATTCATGGTACCGGAATATACGCGGAAAAATGCGAGCTTACCCACAAACGGGTCAGCCATGATCTTGAACGCCAGAGCGGAGAAAGGCTCTTCATCAGAAGAATGTCTCTCCACCTCATTGCCGTCCAGATCCACACCCTTGATAGCAGGGATGTCGGTAGGAGCAGGCATATACTCCAGAATCGCATCCAGAAGCTTCTGTACACCCTTGTTTCTATAAGCAGAACCGCAGCATACCGGAACAGCGGTGCATTCGCAGGTCGCCTTTCTCAGGACTGCCTTCATCTGCTCGTTGGAAGGCTCCTCACCCTCCAGATACATCATCATCAGGTCATCATCCAGCTCGCAGATCTTTTCAACCAGCTCGGTACGATACAGCTCTGCATCGTCCTTCATGTCTCCCAGATCATCCGTCACGGTGATGTCCTCGCCCTTT
>DWYY01000025.1 GCA_019118445.1 Candidatus Eisenbergiella merdipullorum
CGGGACCTCTGCCCGGACCCCGTCCGCCTCCGAATCCTCCGCCGGAACGTCCTCCGAAAGATCTGCCGCCGGAATGACCTCCGCCGCCGTGTGAACCTCCGCCTCTGCCCATATTGTGATTCCCCTTTCTGCAATATCTGATCCAAGTATATCCTGCCTCCGCTCAATACGATCATGATAGCGGAAGACAAAGTTATTTCTATCTTATTGAGGTCCCAAGGTCTTTCACCCACTTATGAGCAAGCTCATGTGGGTTCAGACCTTTTGACCCTGGCATCATTATATCACAGAAAGCCGCGGACCGTACAGCCGTTGATCAGGGAATAATGGGAAGGAGGTTGTTTCCGGACCGGAAAAGTGTTATACTTTCCTCAGTTTTTGAATTTTTGAAGGCTGTCTCCGCCGGAGACGGCGCTCATCGGGATGGAAGGAAAAACAGAGGCTGTGCGGAAGTGGAACGGAAAGGCCGTTTTGGCCTGGCTGATAAAAAATATGGTCTGGATACTGGGAGCGATGGTCGGGATCGTGACGTTTCTGTGCATCTATGGAGGACATGTCCTCAACTTCACCTATACGGACTGGCTTCTGGGCGGCGGGGATCTGACGCAGCATTATCTGGGCTGGTGCTTCTTTCGGGCAGGCGACTGGACTTTTCCCATCGGCCTGATGGACAGGATGTCTTATCCCAATGAGGTTTCCGTGATCTTCACGGATTCTGTGCCGCTGATGGCGGTGTTCTTCAAGCTTTTCCGGGGAATCCTTCCGGAGGAGTTCCAGTATTTCGGACTCTGGGGCTTCCTGTGCTTTGCGCTGCAGGGAGCGTTCGGGGCGCTTCTGATCTATCACTACGTGGGGAAAAAAGCGGAGGCAGTTGTGGGAAGCCTGCTTTTTGTCATTGCGCCCGTCATGCTTTCCCAGATGACGGTGAATATGGCGCTTGGCGCGCAGTGGCTGGTTCTTTTCTGCCTGTATCTGGGTCTGCAGCGGGGACGCATGAAAGCTGCGCGTACTGTGGCCTCTTGGGGAGCGGCGGGGCTTCTTGCCGCAGGGATCCAGCTTTATTTTATCCCAATCTGCGGAATTGTCCTCATCAGCTTCTTTCTGGCCGACCTGCTCAGGAAAACGAGGATCGCCAGAGGAGCTGCAGCGATCGGCGCCTATGCGGTCTGCTCTGTGGGGATGACAGCGCTTCTGGGCGGCTTTTCCCATAAACATATCCCGGACTTTACCGCTCTGGGGCAGGCGGGCTTCAACTTGAACGGCTTGTTCAATGCGCAGGGCTGGTCACAGGTGGTACAGGCGCTTCCGCTCCATGGCGATGACGCGGGAGAAGGGCTGGCGTTTCCCGGAACGGGGATCCTGCTGACACTGGCGGCGGGGCTGATCGCCTGGTCCTTCCGGCTTGTATACCGGATTTTCATCCGGCGGGAAAAGGTCTTTGCAGGACTGGGCCGGACGGGAAGAAGAGGCAGGAGATATCGGAGAACAAAAGAAAATGCGGCGGCGTTCCTATTTCTGATCCTTTTTTGCGTATTTATTGCTCTGTCCCCGCAGGTAGCATATGGCTCCCATGTGCTTGTGAGCTATACCCTGCCGGCCTGGGGCCTCAGGGTATGGGGAATGGTGGGAAATACGGGCCGTTTTATCTGGCCGGTGGTCTATCTGGTGATCCTGGGAAGCGTGGTCTGGATGGAAAAACAGATGCCATATCAGAGCATGGCTGCCGTGCTTCTCGTCATCTTTGCCGTCCTGCAGGTTTCTGACGGGAAGTGGCAGCTCATGCAGAGGCAGGTGCAGTTCGGTACGGATTACACCTATGAAAGCCCGCTGGACGATGAGCACTGGGAGGAATGGGCGGATGATCCCGAGATCGACCATATGGTCTTTGTATCCTATCTGCTGGAGGATGAGGATCTGGTCAGCGAGCTTTCCGTTTACGCGGCGGAAAGCGGGATGACGGTGAACGATTTCTGCAGCGCGTGCCTGACGATCCGGACGGAGGCCGCGGAGGATCTGCTGGACGCGCTTGCGGAAGTGCGGGATGATACCCTTTATATTTACCGCGCGTCGGATGAGGCCATGTGTGTCAGCCCGGATATGGACTACACTTATGCGGACGGCGTGATCGTGGGAACTGTGAAAGGATGAATGAAAGGAGCCGCATGACACAGAATACGGATATGATCAGGGAGTTTCTTGGGAAAATACCGGCCCGCATCCGCTGGTGCTTCTGTACGGGGTTTCTCTCCGGGCTCCTGATCCACGCTTATATGTTTGCCAACAAGCTGCCTAACTGGGACGACATCAATAATGTGGGGACCTATGGCGTCGGCTCGGAGTTCGGCAGATGGTTCCTGAAATACGTCAATCCTCTGGACGGGATCTGGAGCGTCCCCTGGCTTGGAGGTCTTTTTGCGGTCACGTTCCTGGCGTTTGCCTCCTGCCTGGTGCTCTCTGCGCTGGACCTGAAAAGCCTGACAAGCGCGGTGCTCGTCCCGCTCATGATGCTGTCCTTTCCTTCCGTCTGCAGCATGTTTACCTTCATGTTCACGGCGGACTGCTATGCGGTGGGTATTTTTCTTGCCTGCGCGGCGGCATGGCTGATCCGCAGATACCGGTACGGTTTCCTTGCGGGGATCGCGCTCCTGGTCTTCAGCCTCGGGCTGTATCAGGCCTATCTCTGCTTGGCGATGGGTATTCTGGTCTGCGGTCTGTTCCTGGATATGCTGCGGGAAGAAAAAGCGGAAGGACAGGATCGTCCGGGGGAAAAAAGTTTCCCGGAAAAGAAGGTTTTCCTGGATGGCGTGAAGTCTTTTCTGGTACTGCTGGTTTCCGTGGCTGTCTATAGCTTTGCGGCGAGGCAGATCTTTCCCGAGCTGGATTCCTATAACGGACTGAGCCAGATGGGCAGGATCGATCCTGTAAGGCTTCCCAGACTGATCCTCCGTGCATACCGCTGGGTAGCGGAATATTTCATTTTAAAGCCCTATACCTTCGTAAACGGCTTTTCCCAGGTGTTAAATGTGATCACCTGTCTGCTGGCGGCGGCCTTTGTGATCGCCTGGTTTGTGAAAAAAAGGCTCTGGAGGCGGCCGGCGGCGGCCCTGCTCTACCTGTTTCTGGCCGCGGCGGTCCCGCTGGCGATGGGTTCCATCATCATCATGGCTCCGGACGCCAGCGTCAGCATGCTGATGCTTTACCAGTATGTGCTCCTTTATATTTTCGTGGCCGCTCTGCTGGAAAGGAGCCTGCGAAAAGAGGACGGGCTGTTTGCGGCGGGGCGTTTTCCCGGGATCGTCGGCCTTTTCGTGACCATCGTGCTCCTTCTGGTGGGATACGAGAATTTCGTGGTGACGAACGAGGCTTATTTCCGGATGGACATCGCCTATGAGCGCGCTTACGCCTATTATAACCGGATCATGGAACGGATCGAATCCACAGAAGGGTACCAGCCGGGCGACGCCTTCGCCCTGGTGGGAGAATACGGCCTGAGCGAAACGCCGGATCTGCTGGGAAGCTATTCCATGGACGGGGAGCGCTTTGACGATCTCTCCGGCGTGGCCAGGGAAACCGGGCTTCTGACCAGCGGCGTGCGCCATAATTTCATGAAGATCTATATCGGGGTGAAAATGCCGGATGTGAGCGAGGAAACCCTGGAGGCCATCCGGCAGACGGAGGAATACCGGAATATGCCCAGCTATCCGGCAGAAGGCTGTGTGCGCAAGATCCTGGATGTGTGGGTGGTGAAAACCTGTGAGGAGACGCCGGCAAAATAGCAGGAGGTCAGGATGAAAGAAAAGGACGGAATGCGGGAGCGGGTTTATGTATGCCATACCTTTTACCATGTCTATGTGGCGAGCCTGAAGGAGCTGAACCTTCCCCAAAAAGAGAGGGGAAAGGCGGACATGGTGTTGAGCACCATGTCCTGCAGGTTCGGAAATCTGTCGGAAAGACTTGCGGCCAGCGGCCTGTACGGCGAAGTCTTTCTCTTTGACGAGCAGGAGGAGAGCCGGGTTCCCGGACTTGCGAAATACCATAAAGACCGGGGAAACATCGTCCTGAACATGTTCGCGAGGATGGTTTTCTGCAAAAAGCTCGGGGCGGCGCAGGAGGCGTATGTGCCTGTGGATTTCAGGAAGTACCGGGATATCTATGTGTTCTGTGATTCCGATCCCATCGGCTACTATCTGAGCTGGAAGAAGATACACTATCACGCATTGGAGGACGGGCTGGACTGTATCCGTTATTATGATACGGCCAGATATGACAACCGGGGATATTTTAAGCTGAAGGCGCTCTTAGCTTCCTGGAACCTGATCTTCATCCAGAATGGCTGGGGAAAATACTGCATAGACATGGAAGTGAACGATATTTCCGTTCTGGAGTATCCATGTCCCAAGTACATCGAATGTCCCAGGGAAAAGCTGGTACAGGCGCTGACGGAAGAAGGAAAGGACTGCCTGCTCGGCATTTTCCTGGAAAACAGGGAAAAGCTGGTGGAACAGCTCACAAAGGGAGCGCATCATGAAAAAAAGATCCTGATCCTGACGGAGCCTTTGTGCGATCTTGAGACCAGAGAGCGGATCTTCCGGGATATCATCGCACAATACGGTCAGGGCGCGCAGGTGATTTTAAAACCCCATCCAAGGGATATACTGGATTATGAGAAGCTGTTTCCGGACTGTGTTGTCCTTCCGGGGGATTTTCCCATGGAGATGATGAATTTCCTTCCGGATATCCAGGTGGAAAAGGTGATCTCCGTCTTCACGGTGACGGACGGCATCCACTACGCGAAGGAAAAGATCTGTCTGGGAGAAGATTTCATGGACAGATATGAGGCCCCGGAAATCCACAGACAGAATGAAATGCTGTAGAAACCTCGCTGCGGAAAGGAGCGGCATTCGGATATGCGGAAGATACTGAAGAAAATGAACGTCCTGCTGGACGGAAGGCAGAAAGCGAAAATGTGCGGGATCATCGTGCTGATGTTCATCGGCGCCCTTCTGGAAGCGTGCAGCATCGGCCTGGTCATCCCTGTCCTGGATGTGCTGCTGGACCCGGCGGAGGTGACAGGTGACGGCTATCTGGGAAAGTTGTACCGTTTCCTTGGAATGAAGAGCACGTCCCAGTTTACGATCCTGATGCTGGCGGCGATCATCGCAGCCTTTGTGCTGAAAAATGTGTTCCTGTACTTCCAGAATGTGGTACAGCTCCGCTTTGTCTATACGAACCAGTTCGCCACCTCCCGCAGGATGATGATCAATTTCATGCAGAGGCCCTATGAATATTATCTGAACGCGGATACCTCCGTGATCCAGAGAAGCATCACGTCGGACGTGAACAACATGTACGGGCTGATCTTGGCCAGTCTGCAGCTTGTCAGCGAAGTGATCATGTTCGTGATCCTGACCATCGTGCTGATGGTGCAGGACGCGCTGATGACAGTGATCATCGCCGCTCTTCTGGTGGCGGTGCTTCTCATCATCAAGAACATCCTCAAGCCCATCATGAAAAAAGCGGGCGAGGAGAACCAGGATTATTACAGCGGCCTGTACAAGTGGATCGATCAGTCGGTGATGGGGATCAAGGAGATCAAGATCGCCAACCGGGAAAGCTATTTCATCAACGAATATTCCAAATGCGGAGCAGGCTATGTGGGAGCGGTCCAGAAGTATAACATCTATAACTCTACGCCCAGGCTTCTGATCGAAACGGTCTGCATCGCCGGGCTGCTGTCGTATCTGATCGTCCGGATCCTCATGGGCGGGGACATGGCGCAGATGGTGGCGCAGATAGGCGTGTTCGCGGTGGCTGCCATGCGGCTTCTTCCCAGTGCCAACCGGATCAACAACTACCTGACCTCCATTTCCTATTTTGAGCCGTTCTTCATGGGCGTCAGCGACAACCTGCAGCAGGAGATCCACGACGGCAGTGTAAACTATGACGCGGATGCCTATCTGCAGAAAAAAGAGGTGAAGAAGCTCCCGGTCCATGAGAAGATCGAGCTGAAGGATATCGTATACCACTATCCCAACAGCGATGTGCTCATCTTTGATCATGCGGATATGACCATCCCTGTGGGAAGCTCCGTGGGCGTGGTAGGCACCTCCGGCGCGGGAAAGACGACGATCATCGACATCATGCTTGGCCTTCTGCACATCCAGGAGGGAGAGATCCTGGCGGACGGCGTGGAGGTGAGGGACCATTATGAAGAATGGCTGAAAAATATCGGCTATATCCCGCAGACCATTTTTATGATCGATTCCTCCATCCGTAAGAACGTGGCATTCGGCGTCCCGGATGAGGAAATCGACGATGAAAAGGTATGGCAGGCGCTGAAGGAGGCGCAGCTGGATGAGTTTGTGCGCGGCCTTCCGGAGGGACTGGATACCAGCATCGGAGAACGGGGCATCCGTATTTCTGGCGGACAGCGTCAGAGGATCGGCATCGCCAGGGCCCTGTTCGAGGATCCGGAGGTGCTGGTGCTGGATGAAGCGACTTCTGCGCTGGACAATGAGACGGAGGCGGCCATCATGGATTCCATCAATCATCTGCACGGCCGCAAGACGCTCATCATCATCGCCCACCGCCTGCAGACTATCGAAAAATGCGATATGGTCTACCGGGTGGAGAATGGGCAGATCCGGAGAGAACGCTGAGGGGGCACGGCTGAGCCGTGCTCAAAGGCAGACACGGCTCGAGGGAGAGCTGGGCTCAAGAGGGAGCCGGGCACGGGAAAGGAGAGGAAAAGGGGAATGACGACAGGCAGAAAGAGACAGGCGAATTTTGAACTGCTCCGCATTCTGGCCATGCTGATGGTGGTCGTAATGCATTTTCTTTCCCTCACGGGGGCGCTGCCTGAGGCACAGGAGGGGAACTTTCCCGATGAGCGGAAGATCTTTGGCGTCCTTTTGGAGTCCTTCTGCATCGTGGCGGTGAATGTGTATGTACTGCTGAGCGGATATTTCCTTTCGGAAAAAGCGTTTTCCTTCCGAAGGCTGAAAAATCTGTTGTTCCAGATCCTGTTCTATACCCTGCTCATTCCGCCTGTTCTCGCCGTTTTCGGGAAGCTTTCCTGGCAGGAGGTGTTTGACCCCTATCATCTGTGGAACTGCCTGTTCCCGGTGGAGAGCGGCCATTACTGGTTCGTCACCGCATATGTAGTCATGCTCCTGTTTTCCCCGCTCCTCAATGCTGCGGTGAAGACGCTTCCCCGCAGACAGCTGAAGGCCGCCATCCTTGGGCTTCTGGTTTTCTTCTGCCTTGGAAAAAGCCTGAGCATCCTGCCCTTTGGGACGGACAGGTATGGATATGATTTCGGCTGGTTCTGCTGTCTGTATCTGATTGCTGCCTATCTGAGAAAACACGGAAGTACGTTCCTTTACGGAAAAAAGAGAGGCGGGCTCCTTTATCTGGCTTCCTGCGCCAGTGTGGCGGCTCTTTCCCTGCTCTGCCTGTTCGTCTGCGCGCGGACGGGGCTGCTGGAGTATTACGCTTCGGTTCCCTTTCATTATAATTTTCTGCTCTGCCTGACCGGAGCGCTGGGGCTGTTCGCCGTCTTTGCGGGGATCAGGATCCCGGAGGGCGGCCTGTCGGAGGCGGTCCGCAGGATTTCCCCGGCGGTGTTCGGTGTGTACCTGATCCACGAGCATGTGGATGTGAGCTCCCGCTGGGCCATGTGGATCGTTAGGGATGTTTCGGAGCATTTCTGGGGATATCTGATCCAGATGACAGAGAGCGTCCTTCTGGTGTTCGCCCTGTGCGTCTGCATCGACCTGCTCCGTGCCAGACTGTTCGCGGCTGCAGGGAGGATCCTCTCACGCACCGGACCGGGGAGACGTTTCACGCGGCTGCTCGACGGACTGGATGAGATGATGAAGGATTGAGAGACTTTTTGAGAAAGGCAGGTGGATCGCTGCAGATGAAAAAAATCGGATTATCGGAAGCGGGAAAACAGAAGTGGCTCCGTTTTTCCTCGAAATGGCTGTTTCCACTTATTCTGATGGTCTATCCGCTTTTATGGGCCAACCAGGGCATCGATGTATCGGACCCTACCTACAGCCTGACCAATTTCCGCTTTTTTCCGGAGCTGTCCGGCACTTGGGCCATTGCCACCTGGCTTGCGAATGTGGCGGGATTCCTTCTCATGAAGCTTCCTTTTGGGGACACGCTTCTGGGAATGAATCTGTATACCCGGCTGCTCATCAGCGCCACGGCCCTTCTCGCTTATTTTTTCCTGCGGGGAAAGATGCCGTCATGGATGGCATTCGCGGGGGAGATCATCGCCGTCAGCTTCTGCTGGTGTCCTTCCACGATCCTTTACAATTATCTTACCTATTTTCTGCTCCTTGCCTGCTGTATCTGTCTGTTCCGCGGGCTGATCTGGGACCGGAAGGGACTGCTGGCTTGCGCAGGGGTCTGCCTGGGACTGAATGTGGCCGTCCGGACGCCGAACATTCTGGAAGCCGTGCTCATTCTGGCTGTGTTCTGGTATGGGAAGCTCTGCGGGGAAACCTCCGCAAAAGTGTGGAAAAACGTCCTCTGGTGCGTCTGCGGCTTTCTGGCAGGTTTTCTGGCAGCCTTCCTCGCCATCTGCATCCAGTACGGACCGGCCGCCTATTTTGGCATGTTCACAAGTCTTTCCGGATATGCGGGTACGGATGAAAGCTATTCAGCATTGTCCATGGTGACCTCGGTGCTGTCCGCCTACGCCGGGACGCTTCAGTGGGTGATGACGCTGGTGGTCTGCTGGCTTGCGGGCTGGATCTTCTTCCGGTTCCTGCCTGTAAGACTAAAGCTGGCAGGCAGGGTGGTTTACTGCCTCTGCATCCCGGTGCTGATCAGACTGTTCTGGGGCAGGGGCATGTTCACTTTTACTTACTATAATTATCGGAGCATCTATGAATGGGGCATGCTGCTTCTGTACCTGGCGCTGGCCGCCTGTGTGCTGGTGATGGCGGATTCCCGTGCGTTCCATAGGGATCGGCTGCTTGCGGCCATCATCCTGCTCGTCATCCTGGTGACGCCCATCGGAAGCAATAACGGCACCATGCCCGCTCTGAATAATCTGTTCCTGGCAGCTCCTTTCGCGATCTGGACGTTTTCGGGCCTGCTTTCCCGCAGCCGAAAGCACACTTTTGCCTTCCCGGCCGCCGCGCTGGTGACGGCGGTGTTCGTGATGACGGCGGTGCAGGGGATCGGCTTTCGCGCCTCTTTTTCCTTCGGGGACGGGATTTATGGGGAAAAAAGGGATGCAAAAGTGGAAAACAGTGCTATACTGATAGGCATGAGGACCAGGGAAGAAAACGCGGAGAGTCTGTCGGGACTTACGGCCTTCGCGGAGGAAAAGTCCCTTTCCGGAACGTCTCTCATCACCTTAGGGAGCGCGCCGGGCCTTCATTTTATCCTGGATATGCCGCCGGGCATTTCCCATTGTTGGCCGGACCTGGACACCTATCCCGCCGCCCTGATGAAGGAAGAGCTGGACGGGCTTCTTTCTTCCCCAAATGCGCTCCCCGCCGTGATCGTCTATAAGGAAAACGGGGAGCTTCCGGCGGAGACGGAGAAATGGGAATACCTGAAAGAATATATGGAGAAGGGCGGCTATACGCTCCTTTATGAAAACGGCGGGTACCGGGTATATATCAGCGCACAAAACGGCTGAAACAAAAAAGGGAAAAACAGGCCGGACAGGCCGAAAAAGGAAGGAAACGCTTATGATCAGATTCAACGTACCTCCCTATACGGGGAAAGAAATGGACTATATCAGACAGGCCGTGGAGAACCAGAAGATCTGCGGGGACGGAGAGTTTACGAAAAAGTGCAGCGAGTGGATCGAGAAACGGACGGGGACGAAGAAATGTCTGCTCACCACCTCCTGCACCCATGCCACGGAGCTGGCGGCCCTGCTTACTGACGTGGGGCCGGGGGATGAGGTCATCATGCCTTCCTACACCTTTGTTTCCACGGCGGACGCCTTTGTGCTGCGAGGGGCAACCCCGGTGTTCGTGGATATCCGTCCGGATACCATGAACATAGACGAAACGCTGATCGAGGACGCCGTCACGGAAAAAACCCGCGGCATCGTCCCTGTCCATTATGCCGGAGTGGGCTGCGAGATGGATACGATCATGGATATCGCGAAAAGACATCATCTGTTCGTGGTGGAGGATGCGGCGCAGGGGATCCTGGCGGAGTATAAGGGGAAAGCGCTTGGAGCCATCGGGGATTTCGGCTGTTTCAGCTTCCACGAGACCAAAAATGTGAGCTGCGGCGAAGGCGGCGCGCTTCTGATCGCCCACAAAAAGGATATCGAGAACGCGGAGATCTTCCGGGAAAAGGGGACGGACCGGAGCAAGTATTTCAGGGGACAGGTGGATAAATACCGCTGGCAGAACTACGGCTCCAGCTATCTTCCCAGCGAGCTGAACGCGGCCTATCTGTATGCTCAGCTTGAGAAGGCGGATGAGATCACGGCGGCGCGCCTCGCCATCTGGAACCAGTACCGGGAGGAGCTTTCCTGCCTGGAGCAGGCGGGACTGGTCAGCCTGCCCTATGTGCCGGAATACTGTAAGCAGAACGGCCACATGTTCTATATCAAGACGAAGGATATAGCGGAACGGACGGCGCTGATCGATTTCCTGAAAAAGAACGACATTCTGGCGGTGTTCCATTACGTTCCCCTGCATTCGGCTCCCGCCGGGCTGAAGTTCGGCCGATTCCACGGAGAGGACCGTTATACCACGAAGGAAAGCGAGCGGCTGCTGCGCCTGCCTCTTTACTACGGGCTGACGCAGGATCAGGTGAGCTATATTTCCGGTAAAGTAAAGGAATTCTATGGACATTAACGGCAGAGCGTTTGCGGCTTTTTTAAAAAAAAGAGAAAACTGGCTCATTCCGGGGGGATGCTGCTTCCTTTTGTTCCTCTGGACGGGAATGGCATATGATCACTACTTTGACCTGAACGATGATGTGCTGATCCGGGATATCCTTTCCGGCGTATATACGGGGGAGCCGGAGGCGCTGACCGCTCAGCTTCTGGGGCCGCTCGCCTTCCCGCTCTCCTGTCTGTACCGTCTGTTTCCGGGCGTTCCGGTATTTGGCATATTCCTCTGGCTGTGCCAGGCGGGAAGCATTTTCCTGATCTTAAAGCGCAGCCTGTGCGTGCCCATCCTTGCCGGCGGATGCGGCATCCCGGGGCAGCGCGGGCAAAGCGGGGCTTATGTGACGGCTGCGAAGGCGCTTGTGGATCTTCTGGAAACGCTGCTCATCGCTGCCTGCCTCCTGTATCATCTGGTATTTGTCCAGTATACGGTGGCGGCCGGGCTTCTTGCGGCGGCAGCCTGCATTTACTTCCTGACGGGAAAAAGCGGGAAGGAGAGGAGCGCTGCCGCTTTCTGGCTGGAGAATCTCCCCGCCGCAGCGCTGTTCTGGCTTTCCTTCTGTCTGCGCAGCGAGATGGCACTCCTGCTTTTGCCCCTGGCAGCGGTGGCGGGCGTCTGGAAATGGGCCGGCTGCCGTCCCGCCTTTACAAAGGAAAACGCGGTTTCCTATCTGGGACTGTTCGGCCTGATCCTGGCAGGGCTGCTTGTCCTGGCAGGGGCGGACAGACTGGCCTGTTCCGGCCGCGCGTGGCGGGAATTTGAGGGCCTGTTTGACGCCAGGACGGAGATCTATGATTTTTACAGCCCTTCCCTGCGTTCCTGGGAAGAAAACCGGGATTTTTATGAGGGGCTGGGACTGACGGAGGCACAGTGCGCCCTCCTTCAGAATTATGACTATGGGGCGGACGACGCCATTGACGCGCAGGTGATGGAAGCGATCGCCTCCTATGGGAAAGAAACGCAGGGGACGTTCGCACACAGCCTCTGGGAGGGCGTCTGGCTGTATGGGCAGCGGCTGAAAAACAACCGAGCCATTGTACCGGACGATCAGCTTCCCTTCCTGCTCCCGGAGGCGGGGCTGATCCTCCTTCTTCTGGCGGCGGACCTTTTGGGACGCAAAAGGAAGCCGGGCATTCTCTGGAAGCTTCTGCTCTTTGGCGCGGCAAGAAGCGGTCTCTGGATGTTTCTCATCCTGCGGGAGCGGGTGCCGGAGCGGATCAGCCATCCGCTCTATTTCTGCGAACTGGTGATGCTGGCCTGGCTGCTTCTGGATGCGGCCGGCACGCTCCGGGAAGCCGGCACGCTCCGGGAAGCCGGCGCGGCCCGCGGGACCGGTTTATTTCGGGAAGCCGGTCCATTCCGGAAAAACGGCGCACTTCGTGGGTTCAGCCTTGCGGCAGCCGCCTTTTTCCTCGCGGCCGGAATTTTCCTCCTGCCGCGGGAGATCGGGCGCACGGAGCAGGAATATGCCCGCAGGGAACAGGTCAATGCGGTAAATCTCACCCTTCTGTCCCGTTATGAGGAACAAAGCGAAAACCTGTATCTGGCGGATGTGATGTCCACAGTGGAATTTTCGGAAAAGCTGTTTTCCCCCAAAACCGGAATGGGGAATTATGATCTGCTGGGCGGATGGCTGTGCAAAAGCCCGCACAGCAAAAAGAAGCTTTCCGCGTTTGGATATGAAACTATGGGGCAGGCCGTCCGGGAAGGGGAAAACGTCCGCTTCGTGGGAGAGCCGGATGCGGACTGGTCCTGGCTTCCCGCCCTTCTTGAGCAGGAGGGGATCTCCGTGCGGCTGGTGCCGGAGGAAGAGATCACCGCGGAAGGAAGGAGCATGTACATCTGGCGTCTGGAGAGGAGCTGAGATTGAAAAACAGGAAGCCGGACGCGGCGTAGAACATAAAAAGGAGCGGATGTTTATGACTGTGGGACAGGAAAACAGGATAGAGCTGGGGCCGGTCTATTTCCGGCCGATCACGCTGGAAGATACAGACCGGATCATAAGATGGCGCAATTCCGACCGGGTCCGGAAGAATTTCATCTATCAGGAGCCTTTTACCAGACAGGGGCATCTGAACTGGATGGAGACGAAGGTCGCTTCGGGAGAGGTGGTCCAGTTCATCCTCTGTGAAACGAAAGGGGACAGGGCCGTGGGAAGCGTCTATATTCGGGATATCGACCGGAAAAACCGGAAAGGGGAATACGGGATCTTCATCGGAGAGGCAGACGCGGCAGGAAAGGGCTACGGAACGCTGGCGGCAAAGGGAGCCATCGCCTATGCCGGAGATATCCTGCATCTGCACAAGCTGTTTTTACGGGTGTTCGCGGACAATGCCGCCGCCCTCAGAAGCTATGAAAAGGCGGGATTTGTGCGGGAGGCCATTTTAAAGGATGAAATCAGAAACGGGGACGGAAGCTGGAGGGATCTGATCCTGATGGCGGTCCTGTTCCCGGAAAATTAAGCGGGAAGGAAGCGCGTTCCCGCAGGAACAGGACAGATGGAGTTATGGAAGAAACGAGAAAGAAACTGATCAGCATTGTGATTCCCTGTTACCGATCGGAAACGATGATCGCGGGTGTGGTGGCAGATATCGACAGGGAGATGGAAAAACTGAAGGACGCATACCGTTATGAGGTCATTCTGGTGAACGACAGCTCGCCGGACGGAACGTTTGAGGCGATCCGTTCTCTCTGCCGCGAGAAGCCCTATGTCACAGGCGTGAACCTGGCGCGGAACTTCGGACAGCATGCGGCACTGATGGCGGGATTCAGGCAGATGAAGGGAGATTACCTGGTGTGTATGGACGACGACGGGCAGACGCCCGCTTCCGCCATCGGAGACCTGATCGGGGGGCTGGAGGAAGGAAGCGATGTGGTCTATGCGAAATATGAGCACAAGCACCACAATGCCTTCCGCAATTTCGGGAGCCGTGTCAACGACTGGATGCTCTGCTTCATGCTGGGAAAGCCTAAGGACCTGTATATCTCCAGTTTTTTCGCGGCCAGGCGGTTTATCGTGGATGAAATGCTGCGTTACCAGAACGCCTATCCCTATGTGATCGGGCTGGTCCTGCGGGCGACGAAAAACATCAGAAACGTGACGGTACAACACCATGACCGGATGGCTGGCGAATCGGGCTATACCTTTGGAAAGCTGCTTTCTTTGTGGTTCAACGGCTTCACCTCCTTCAGCGAAAAGCCGCTGCGCATCGCTACCATGATCGGCACGGGCTGTGCGGCACTGGGCTTTTTGTACGGGATCTATACCATCATCAAGAAGCTGGTGAATCCGCTGGTGCCCATCGGTTTCAGCTCCCTTATGGCGGCGATCATGTTCATCGGCGGGATGCTGATGCTGATGCTGGGCCTTGTGGGAGAATACGTGGGAAGGATGTATATCTGCATGAATAATGCGCCGCAGTATGTTGTACGGGAGATCGTGAAGAATGAAAATGACGGAGAAAAACAGGAATAGATCAGAGGCGGCAGAAAAGAACCGGATGGATACTGCCTGCTTCTGGCTCTCCCTTGCCGTGACGTCGGGCGGGGTGCTGTTCCTGCCGCAGATGCTCCTTGTGGAAGGCAGAGGCCTTAGCTTTTCCAACAGTTTTCTGTCCGTTCTCGTCTTCCTGCTCGCTTTCCCGGCTGTGAGGTATTCGGTGAAAAAGGCGGCCTCCGGCCGACGGACAGCGAAAGAGGGCAGGAAAAGAGAAAAAAGGATGAGATATGCCATCGTGCCGGCGCTTTCCTTAGGCTTCGTCCTTGCCTGCGCGTTGGGAAGCCGCCTGGAGGCGCAGGGCTACGTGCTTCTGACCGACTGGCGGCTGTGGCTGTCTCTGCCCTTTCTGACCCTGTTTTTTTCCGCGCTGCTGGAACGGCTGTATGGGTTTCTGGAAGCGAAGCCGGCTATGCCTGTTTCGGCTTCAGGCGCAGAGCCGGCTGCTCCCGCTCCGGCTGTGGAAAGGGGACCTGCTTCAGAAGGAAAAAGCGGCCTCCTTTCCTGGTGGGATAGACTGACGCCAGGCAGGAGAAGACGGATCGTGTTCCTCTTTTTCCTTCTCGTCTGGGGGATCGTCCTTCTGGCGGTCTGGCCGGGCTTTTTCGTCTATGACGCGCAGGAGGAGTTCAACCAGGTGGCACAGAGGCAGTTTACCACCCATCATCCGCTCGTCCATGTGCTGCTTCTGGGAGGGATCATCTGCGCGGGAAACAAGCTGTTCGGAAGCTATAACGCGGGGATCGCCTGTTATATGATCTTTCAGATGGTCATCCTTTCGGGGTGTTTTACCTGGGTAATGGATCTTTTGAGGAAAAAGGGGGCTCCCCGGTGGCTGCGGGCGGCGGGAACGCTCTATTTCGCCTTTTTTCCGGTCATCCAGATGTATGTGCTCTGTTCCGCCAAGGATACGCTCTATTCAGCGGCGATGCTCATGAGCATCGCGCTGCTTTGCCAGGCTGCCAAGGAGAGGGAGACGTTTTTTTCGGAAAAGAAAAAGCTTCTGGCCCTGGGCGGCAGCCTGTGCCTCATGGCGCTGATGCGCCACAACGGCCTCTATATCCTGCTTCTCATGATCCCAGCCCTGGCGGCATTTTCCGGTAAGGGAAGGCGGCTTAGGGCCGCCTTTGTGGGGCTGGCGGCCCTGCTTCTGGCATGCGGGATCAACACAGGGCTGAAAGCGGTGTTTTTTGCGCAGGATACGGAAAATCAGGAGATGCTCACCGTGCCGATCCAGCAGCTCGCCCGTACCTGGACGCTCAGTCCGGAATCCTTTACCGAAAAAGAGGCCGAAACGCTGCTTTCCTTTCTGCCGGAGGACGCGCTGGCCCGTTATACGCCAAAGCTGAGCGATCCCGTAAAGATTTCCTTCCAGAATGAGACGTATGCGGAGGACCCGTCCGCTTTCTGGAAGCTGTGGCTGTCCATCGGGAGAAAAGCGCCGGCCTCCTATCTGAACGCCTGGCTGCTCACCTGCTATGGATTCTGGTACCCGGATGCGGTGATCGATGGGTACCGGGGGAATACGGTGTTTACTTTTACCTATGGGGAAAGCTCCTATTTCGGCTATGAAACGGAGCTGCCCGGGGAGCGGAGAAGCTTTTTCCCCTGGCTGGACCGCCTTTTTGAGAAAATGAGCCTGGAACTGTTCCAGCAGAGGCTCCCGGCAGTGTCCATGCTGTTTTCGCCGGGCTTCCTTTTCTGGATGTATGCGGCGGGGATCGGATTCCTGTTTCGGAAAAAGCGCTTTCTTCAGTCCGCGGCCTTTCTCCCCGCCGGCCTGAACTGGCTGACCGTGCTGCTGGGGCCCGCCTGTCTGGTGCGCTATGTGCTGGTCTTCTGGTTTGCCCTTCCGGTGCTGGCGCTTGTTGTAAGCGAAGGAAAATTATGCTATACTAATACAACCCGTGATACGGGAATGGAGAAGAGATAAAAGAAGGTGCCATGAACAGAAAGCTGAAAAGAAGCCGTGCAATCGAATATGCGATCCTGTGCTATGCGGTGGTGCTGATGCTGCTCGTCGGGCCTGCCGGTATCCTGGATACCGTGCGTGTGGTCAGAGGGAATGAGACGGCGGCAGGACAGACCGCGGAGGTGGGGAAAAACGACCGGATCCAGCAGGTCTTCATCGCCGACGGAGGGTATCTGGAGGGCATCAGCATTTACGCGGAAAACGATCTGTCGCGCAAGCTGGTCAATGTGTCCGTTTCCAACGACCTGGGGGAGACGGTCTTTTCCAGGAATGTGGCACTGGATACCTATGAGGCTCCGGGCTTTTTTACGGTGCCGGTGGAATTTCAGACGGAAGCCGGAAGGGCTTATGTCTGGCAGATCAGCCATCCGGAACAGGACCTGGTTTTGGGATGGCAGAACACGGCCGAATCGGGACTTACGGTTTACGGAAATTATTATTACGTGGATGAGGACGGGCATACCGAAGAACAGATCGGACAGAATATCCTTATGCGCTTTACCTATGCAGCGCCCCTCGGCCCATGGAAAAAAGCCGCGCTGATGGCGGGGATCGCCCTGGCCGCGGGCTTTCTTGTGCTGCTTACAGAAAACGGGGCAAGAAAAGGGAGAAAGAAGCGGGAGGTCAAAGTGCAGTGGCTGTTCCGTGTGGTCTGCAACCCGCTGATCGCGGCCGGGACCGCTGCGTGGCTTGCTGCGGTGCTGTTATTTGACTATTACGGCGGAGTCCGTGCGGATAAAATGGTCTACTGCGCAGGGATCCTGATCTTTGCCGGGATCCTGCTCTATGCGGTCAATGCGAAACGGAATGACATCCGCCCGCTGACGCTCACGGTGCGGGAAAACCTCCTGGAGAGGGGAATG
The DNA here is from genome assembly GCA_019118445.1 of Candidatus Eisenbergiella merdipullorum. Lineage (GTDB taxonomy): Bacteria > Bacillota > Clostridia > Lachnospirales > Lachnospiraceae > Eisenbergiella > Eisenbergiella merdipullorum. The sequence goes on from DWYY01000025.1 coordinate 17,215, forward strand.
GATACCCTGCAGACGGTTTTCTGGGCCGGAGCGCTGTGGGGCTGCATCGATTATATGAACGCGATGTATAATATCTATCAGGCCTATGCCTATCGGAAGGTGCTGATCTTTTTAGGGCTGGCGCTCCTTACCATGTGCGGGAAGAAGGCCCTTTTCAATATCGCGGATCTGATATGGGTCGTGGTTTCGTCTGCGGCAGGCTTTTTTTACTGGAAGCAGTTTGAGGGGGCGGCAGAGCAGGACAGACTGGCCAGGCTGAACGCCATTCTCTTCGTCGTAGCCGGACTGGTCCTCATCCAGCTCGTCCTGATCCTGGTGAAAAAAAAGGCGGACTGGCGGAAGTTTTCTCCTATTTATACCGGTCTGCTCCTGGTGTTTCTGGCGCTTCTGATCGTGTTCCGCAATACCAGAGGATGGCCCATTTATCTGGCTGTGGCGTTTGGTCTTTTGTATCTGTTCTATCTGGCCTGGGAGAGACGGGAACGGTTCCTGGCAGTCTTCTGCAACGGGATCATCTTGAATTTCGTCTGCGCCCTGCTTTTTGCTGTGGCGAGAAGGCCGTTCCGGGCCTGGTATTTCTACCGGTATAACTTTGTGTTCCATACGGTGACTGTGACGGCGACCTATCTGACGCTGGTGCTCGCCGCCCTGTTCGTGCGGCTTCTGATGCGTTATCATCGTTCCCACAGGCTGTACGCCTGGTGGGGGACGGGGCTTTTGTTCGGCATGGCGGCCTCTCTCCTGGTCCTCACTCTGTCCAGGACCGGATATCTGGCTGCGGGCGTGATGGGGCTTTTCCTCCTGCTCTTCGTGTCGCTAGTCTGCTACCGGGAGAGGCCGGGTGCTTTTTTCAAAAAGACAGGTATCCTGATCCTGGTGATCCTGGCCTGCTTTCCCGTGACCTATTCGGCGATCCGGCTGATCCCTCCGCTCTATGACGATCCGTACATCTTTGAGCTGGAAGCGGATCCGGAGGAATGGGCGATCCACAAGGGGGACCCGGCGGATTCCGAAAACTATATTACCTTCCCGCGGTTCGCCTACTGCTTTGACGGAAAGATCTTCGGGGATGAGCACATGGTGCTGCGGAAATTTGTGGATACCTTTATGGCGGAGGCGGAAATCAAGGATTCGCTGGAAAACGGAAATCTCCTGGCGGCTGAAGAACTGCCGGAAACGGACGCGCCGGCGGCAGCCCATATATATGCCATGACCGCTTCCGCCTCAGAAGGCGCAGGGGACGCGCTGGCAGAGGAGGAAACGCAGGATGCGCAGGCAGAGGATGCCGCGCAGAATGGACAGCCCGGCGAGGGAGAGGAGGAAGAAGGCGGCGATATCTCCAACGGACGGATGGACCTGTTTAGGAGATACATTGCCCAGTGGAACCTGACGGGACATGACCTGATGGGGGTCCCGCTGGAGGACGGGACGCTTTCCGTCCACGCCCATAACACTTACCTGCAGGTGATCCACGATCACGGCCTGATCACCGGAGCTGTATATGTGCTTCTAGGCGCTGTCTCCTTGGTGCAGATGCTCCGCTATGCGTACTGCCATCTGTACCGGAGGCGCAGAAGACAGGAAAGACGGGATGAATATGCGGCGCTGCCGCTGGCGGTATTTCTGGCATTCGCCGTGGCGGGGCTGGTGGAGTGGCTGTTCCATCCCTGCAATCCGCTGGGATTTTCCACCATGGCAGTGCTCGCTCCGCTTTTGACTTTTCATGGAAAAGAGAAGTAAACGTAGATGAAGGAAAAAGATAAACCGAAAAAACACCATTTTAATTATCAGCTTTTTTACCGGAGAACGGCGCTGATCATATATGATGTCCTGAGCATTACCGCCGCCAGCTTTTTGGCGCTGCTTCTGCGCTATGACATGCATGTGGATGCCATTCCGGACGAATTCCTGCTGCCTGTCCGGAATTTCCTGCCGTTCAACATCGTGCTGACGCTTGCCATTTTCTATTTCTTCCGCCTGTACCACAGCCTGTGGGCCTTCGCTGGGGAAAACGAGATGCAGAATCTGGTGATCGCTTGTTTCCTGTCCGCCATCGTGTCAGGGGTGGGGCTGAATCTGTTCAAGATATCCGGTCAGCCCGTGCCGGACAGCTACTACTTTATGTATTTGTTCCTGCTTGTCACCTTCATGTTCATCAGCCGGTTTTCCTATCGGTTCCTGCGGAGCCGCAAACACCGGATGCAGAATAAGAAAAACAATATCTCTGTCATGATCATCGGGGCAGGAGAGGCGGGAAACGCGCTGATCAAGGAGATCGTCACCAGCAATTACAGCACCATGGTCATCCGATGCATCATCGACGACGATAAGCAGAAATGGGGTCAGTTCATCCAGGGCATAAAGGTGGTGGGCGGACGGGATAAGATCATTGAGGCCGCTGACCTGTACGATATCGACGAGATCTTCATCGCGATCCCTTCTGCGCCCAGGTCGGTCATCCGCGATATCCTGGATATCTGCAAGGAGACGAACTGCAAGCTGCGTTCCCTGCCCGGCATGTACCAGCTGGTCAACGGCGAGGTGAGCGTCAGCAAGCTGCGGGATGTGGAAGTGGAGGACCTGCTTGGGAGGGAGCCGATCCGGGTGGATCTGGATTCCATCCTGGGCTATGTGCAGAACAAGGTGGTCCTGGTCACGGGCGGAGGCGGTTCCATCGGCAGTGAGTTATGCCGTCAGATCGCAACCCATAAGCCTGCACAGCTCATCATCGTGGATATTTATGAAAATAATGCCTATGATATCCAGCAGGAGCTTCTGCAGCATCATCCCGAACTCTCGCTGGAGGTGCTGATCGCCTCCGTGCGGAACACGAGACGCATGAATGCAATCTTTGCGAAATATCGGCCGGACATTGTTTATCACGCGGCCGCGCACAAGCATGTGCCGCTGATGGAGGCAAGCCCTAACGAAGCCATCAAGAACAACGTGTTCGGCACCTGGAAGACGGCGTCGGCCGCGGCGATGAACGGCTGCCGCAAATTCGTGATGATCTCCACGGACAAGGCGGTGAACCCTACTAACATCATGGGGGCGAGCAAGCGGATCTGTGAGATGATCATTCAAACCTTCAACAAGCATTACGATACGGAGTTCGTGGCTGTGCGTTTCGGAAACGTGCTGGGAAGCAACGGGAGCGTGATCCCGCTGTTCAAAAAGCAGATCGCGGAGGGCGGGCCCGTGACCGTCACCCATCCGGACATCATCCGCTATTTCATGACGATCCCGGAGGCGGTTTCCCTGGTCCTTCAGGCGGGCGCCTATGCGAAGGGCGGAGAGATCTTCGTCCTGGATATGGGAGAGCCTGTGAAGATCCTGGACCTGGCAAAGAACCTGATCCGCCTGTCCGGTTACAAGGTTGGGGAGGACATCCAGATCGAGTTCACGGGCTTACGCCCCGGCGAGAAACTCTACGAGGAGCTCCTGATGGATGAGGAAGGCATGCAGGATACCGCCAACAAGCTCATCCACATTGGAAAGCCCATCGAGATCGACGAGGACAAGTTCTTCATCCAGTTAAAGAAGCTGGAGGATGCTTCCCTTGCCGAGGCGGAGGATATCCGTCCCCTGGTGCAGCAGATCGTTCCCACCTATGTATACAAAAAGGACGGGAAGACCGTTACGGCGGAGCAGAAGGACGAAAAAAAGGAAAACGCATCCTAGGAAAAGAGGCAGCATGAAAGTACATCATATCGGCTATCTTGTGAAAAAACTGGAGAAGGCCGCCGCGGAATTTGAAAAGCTGGGCTACTCGCGGATGGGGGAGGTTACGGATGATGCTTACCGAAAGGTGGACATCCTGTTTCTGCAGAAGGACGGCTATGTGATCGAACTGGTCAGCCCTAACGCTCCTGACAGCGTGGTGAGCGGCCTGATCAAAACCTATAAGAATGCGCCCTATCATATCTGCTATGTCTGCGGGGATCTGGATAAAGAGATCGCAGAGCTTTCCTCCAAAGGGTATGTGCAGATCGATCTGCCCGCGCCCGCTCCGGCGATCGGAGGGAAGCGGGTGTGCTTCCTGATGAACCGCTTCATCGGGATGGTAGAGCTTCTGGAACAATAAAGAAAAGGAGAATCGTCATGGAAAAGAAGAGAATTTATCTGTCTTCCCCGACCATGCATGGGGATGAGCAGCGGTTTGTGAACGAGGCCTTCGAGACCAACTGGATCGCCCCTCTGGGACCGAATGTGAATGCCTTTGAAAAAGAGATGGCGCAGTATACGGGCTGTGGCTATGCGGCGGCGCTGAGCGCTGGGACGGCGGCGATCCATCTGGCGCTGCGGCTCATCGGGATCCGGCCGGGAGATGTGGTGTTTTCTTCTGATCTGACCTTTTCGGCCACCTGCAATCCCATCTGCTATGAAAAGGGGACGCCGGTTTTCATCGACGCGGAGGAGAAGACCTGGAACATGGACCCGGACGCACTGGAGCTGGCTTTTGAAAAATATCCGGACGCGAAGGCAGTGATCTGCGCCCACCTGTACGGCACGCCCGCCCAGATCGACCGGATCCGGCAAATCTGCGACAGAAGAAAAGTGCCGCTCATCGAGGACGCGGCCGAATCCCTGGGCTCTTCCTTCCGGGGTAAGATGACGGGATGTTTCGGAGACATCGGTATTTATTCCTTCAACGGCAACAAGATCATCACCACCTCAGGCGGCGGCATGCTGGTCTCCGCAAACGAGGAATATGTGGACCGGGCCAGATTTCTTGCCACCCAGGCGAGGGATCCTGCCAGATATTACCAGCACTCCCAGCTCGGTTTCAACTACCGCATGTCCAATGTGGTGGCGGGGATCGGAAGGGGGCAGCTTCTGCATATTGAAGAACACAAGAAGAAAAAGCAGGAGATCTACAGACAGTATAAAGAAGCCTTCGCGGATATCCCGGCCATTACCATGAACCCGATGAATCCGGACGGGGATGCGAACAATTGGCTTTCCTGCATCAGCCTGGCTCCCACATGCGGGGTCACGCCGGACATGGTGATGGACGCGCTGGCGGAGGAGAACATTGAGACCAGGCCTATCTGGAAGCCCATGCACATGCAGCCCATCTTTGCAAACGCGGATTTCTTCACGAAGGACGGTTCCCGCAAAGGGGCGGACGCATGCAGCGTTCAGATGCTTGATTCGAATGCGGAGCCGGAAAGCGTGGGCGCAAAGGTCTTCTACCATGGCGTGTGCCTGCCCAGCGACATCAAGAACACGCCGGAGGACATGGAACGGATCATCGGCCTGATCAGGGGCCTGTTTGAGAAAAGATAGATCATATCGGACGGAAGGAGGCGGAGAGAAGTGTTATACAGGAAATTCGGGAAAAGGGCGCTGGACGTGATGCTGTCCGGCTGCGCCATTGTGGTGCTTTCGCCCGTGCTTCTGGTCACAGCTGCCCTGGTGCGCATCAAGCTGGGAAGCCCGGTCCTGTTTTGCCAGGAGCGCCCCGGTCTGCATGAAAAGATTTTCACCCTGTGCAAATTCCGTACTATGACGGACGAGCGGGATGAAAACGGACAGCTTCTTCCGGATTCGGTCCGTCTCACCCCGTTTGGAAAGTTTCTGCGCTCCACCAGCCTGGACGAGCTGCCGGAGCTGTTCAACATCTTTAAGGGCGATATGAGCATCATTGGACCCAGACCCCTTCTGGTTTCCTATCTGCCCTGGTATACCCAAGAAGAGCGCCTGCGCCATACGGTGCGTCCGGGTCTGACCGGACTGGCTCAGGTGTCGGGGCGGAATTTCCTGGACTGGGACAGACGGCTTGCCAAGGATGTGGAATATGTGAAAAACCTATCCTTTGCCATGGATCTGAAGGTGCTGTTTCTGACGGTCAAAGCGGTGTTTGACCGGTCCGGCGTGGCGGAGGATACGGCGGCTTCGGAAGGAAACCTGGCACAGATCAGAAAGGAAAGGGCGGAATCATGGAAATAAATATTCTGATTTTAAGCGCGGGCACCAGAAACAAGGTGGTGCAGTATTTTAAGAAAGAGCTTGCGGGAAAAGGAAAGGTGTATGCGACGGACTGCAGCAGCCTTGCCCCCGCCATCTACGAGGCGGACGAGGCCATTCTGGTACCGCGGATCACGGAAGCGGGCTATCTTGACAGGATCCTTTCCATCTGCCGGGAAAAGAAGATCAACGGCGTATTTTCCCTGATCGACCCGGAGCTGACGCTCCTTGCCCGTCACCGTGAGAAATTCCTCGCGGTGGGGACCACGCCTGTCATTTCGCCCTTGGATGCGGTGGAGACCTCCTTCGACAAATACCGGATGTATCAGAAGCTGTGCGAGCTTCAGATCCCCACGGGACGCTGTTTCATGGATGTGGCCGCCTTTGAGGAAGAACTCCGGGCCGGACGGATGAAGCTCCCCGTTTTCGTAAAGCCCGCAAAGGGCAGCGCCAGCATCGGCATCAACCGGGCGGACACTCTGGAGGCGGTGCGTTTCCTCTGCGGCTGTAAAGAGGATATGATGATCCAGGAATATATGGACGGCACGGAGTACGGCGCGGATGTTTATGCGGATATGATCACGAAAAAGGTGACCTCCATTTTTGTGAAGAAAAAGCTGAAAATGCGTGCCGGGGAGACGGATAAATCCGTTTCGGTAAAGGATGAGAGACTGTTTTCATTGATAAAAAAATTCGTTGAAACTGTCGGGTTTTGTGGTATCATTGACATAGATATTTTCAGACGCGGAGACGAATATTGCATTTCAGAGGTCAATCCCCGTTTCGGCGGCGGCTATCCCCATGCCTATGAATGCGGGGTGAACGTGCCCGCACAGATCATCCGAAACCTGGAAGGAAAGCCGAATGAGGAGCGTATCGGCGATTATGAGGAAGGGATCTGTATGATGAAATACAACGAGATCATGATCCGCAGGCAGGAGGAATTGTAAAAAGCCATGGCATCCTGTATACTGATCTTATCCAACAGCGATTCCGGGCTGTATGATTTCCGCAAAGAGGTGCTGCAGGCGCTTCTTGCGAAGGGGAAAAAGGTGCTCGTATCCGTTCCGGATACCGGATATGCGGACCGGATACGGGCGCTTGGCTGTGAGTATCTTCCCACCTCCTTTGAGCGGCGGGGGATGAATCCCTTCAAGGATCTGAAGCTTCTGCTGTTTTACCGGGGGCTGATGAAGCGGTATCGTCCGGAAGCGGTGCTGACCTATACGATAAAGCCCAACATCTACGGCGGCCTGGCGGCAAGGATGACAAAGACGGAATATCTTGCCAATATCACTGGGCTGGGCACCACCCTGGAGCATGACGGCCCGCTGCAGAAAATGATCATCCTCATGTACCGGACGGCGTTAAAGAAAGCATCCTGCGTATTTTTTCAGAACCAGGGCAATCAGGACTTCATGCGGCAAAAAGGGTGCGTATCGGGAAAATGCCGTATCATACCTGGCTCCGGCGTGAATCTTTCCGAGCATCATGCGGAGGCGTATCCGCCGGAAACGGATCCTGCGGCGGAAAAGCGGGTGGTATTCCTTTCCATCATGCGCCTGATGAAGGACAAGGGGATCGACGAACTCCTTGCGGCGGCGGAGCGGGTCCATGGAAAGCATCCGGAAACGGTGTTCCGACTTTTGGGCGCTTATGAGGAGGAAACAAAAGCATATTATGAGCCGATGGTGGAGAGATTGCAGGAATCCGGGGCACTGGAATATTACGGTTATCGGGATGATGTGCCGCGCTTCCTCGCGGAATGCCACGCGCTGATCCATCCCTCCTATCATGAGGGAATGAGCAATGTGCTTCTCGAAGCGGCAGCTACGGCGCGGCCTGTCCTCGCCAGCGCGGTGGAGGGCTGTCTGGATACCTTTGAGGACGGAGTCAGCGGCATGTCTTTCGCGCCTAAGGACGCGCGGGATCTGGAGCGCGCGGCAGAGGCTTTCCTTGCCCTTCCCTGGGAGAAAAAACGGGAAATGGGACAAAAGGGACGTGAATATGTGGAAAAGCGGTTTGACAGAAGGCTGGTCATTGACGCCTATCTGGAGGAGCTGAAACTTTAGTAAAATGTGCATTTGGCACAGGAATCGAGGTTGATATGGGATTATATGAGAAGCTTGTAAACGGTGAAGAAAAGCTTTCCCTGGTGGGCTTGGGCTATGTGGGCATGCCCATCGCGGTGGCCTTTTCCAGGAAGATCAAGGTGATCGGCTACGACCTGAATGAAAAAAAGATCGAGCTGTACAGATCGGGCGCAGATCCCACCAGAGAGGTGGGAGACGACGTGATCAAAACCGCGAAGGTGGATTTCACGGCAGATGAGAGAAGGCTGAAGGAAGCGAAGTTCCACATCGTGGCGGTTCCTACGCCGGTGAATGCCGACCATACGCCGGACCTGACCCCGGTGGAGGGCGCCAGCCGCACTGTGGGAAGGAATCTGACGAAGGGCAGCATCGTGGTCTTTGAGTCCACCGTTTATCCGGGCGTGACGGAGGAAATCTGCGTGCCGATCATGGAGAAGGAATCCGGCCTGAAATGCGGCGTGGATTTCAAGGTGGGCTATTCTCCGGAACGCATCAACCCCGGCGACAAGGTGCACCGTCTGGAAACCATCGTGAAGATCGTCTCCGGTATGGATGAGGAAACGCTGGATACCATTGCAAAGGTATATGAGCTGGTGGTGGAGGCGGGCGTTTACCGCGCAGAATCCATTAAAGTGGCCGAGGCCGCGAAGGTCATTGAGAACAGCCAGAGGGATATCAACATCGCCTTCATGAACGAGCTTTCCATCATTTTCAATAAAATGGGCATCGACACCAAATCCGTCCTGCAGGCGGCGGGCACGAAATGGAATTTCCTGAAATTCTTCCCCGGCCTGGTGGGCGGCCACTGCATCGGCGTGGATCCTTATTATCTGACCTACCGCGCCGAGATGATGGGCTATCACAGCCAGATCATCCTGGCAGGCCGCAGGATCAACGACGATATGGGAAAATACGTGGCGGAGAACGTGGTGAAGAACCTGATCAAAGCCGATATCCCGGTCAAGACTGCCAGGGTGGCTATCCTGGGATTCACCTTCAAAGAGAACTGTCCGGATACCAGAAATACCAAGGTCATCGACATCGTGAAGGAGCTCGGGGAATACGGTATCCATCCTGTGATCGTGGATGAGACCGCGGATGCGGACGAAGCAAACCGCCTGTATGGCGTCACCCTTGCGGACAGAGGCGTGATCAAGGAGCTGGACGCCCTTGTCATCGCGGTTGCGCATGAGGAATTCTGCCATCTTGACAGGGAGAAGATATCTTCTTTCTTCCGCCCTGAAAACCAGAAGAAGGTCCTTGTTGACATCAAGGGGATCCTGGACCGGAAGGATTATCAGACAGAGGATTATATCTACTGGAGACTGTAGATGGCAGAACGGAATAGCAGATAAAAGAATGTTTTGTATGATACTGTTTTGACTTTTTAAAGAAGGCATGAAACGTATTATTAGTAAATAATGTGGGGGGAGAAATATGTTGCAGCGCCTTTTTGAGCGAACAAGAGAGGTCGGTTTCATTTTTTGTATCATTGGTATATCCAAACGGGAACGATACAAAAAGTTACAGAGAAAATATGGATTTCCTATGTGGCATATCAGCCCATATGAGCTTCGTGAATATTTACAACAGGTATCTGTTTATATCCGGAATGCAAATGCGCAGGTAGTGGTAGATATCGGATGTGGGCTGGGAGAACTTCTGAGAAGCCTGAAAGGAGTTCAAAACAGGATTGGATATGATGTAAATCGAAATGTGATCGAAGCAGCAAGATCGTTGGGCGGAGGTATCTGTTTTAAAGAGGGAAGTTTTTCTGATGTTTCCCTTCAGCAGCCGATTGACTTTCTTGTTACGTTGAACTTCATGCATGGGAGCCCGGAGAAAGTATGGAGACAGACATACCATGAAATCGCCGAAAAAAATGATATCAGACATTTTGTGGTGGATACGCTTATCGGAAGAGAGAACTGCTATTCATTAGATTTTAGTAAGATCCTGCCAGAGAGTTATGAGCGGATCAGCCGGATGGGTCCCTTTCGAAATGGAAGATATGTAGAAATATATGCAAAAAGGGACAACCTTTAAAGGGTAAATTATAACAGAACAGGAGACAGCAATGGGATACAAAAATCTGAAATTTGACAAAGATTCCGTATTTCTCGTGACAGGCGGGGCGGGTTTCATCGGCTCCAACCTTTGCGAGGCGATTCTGGATATGGGTTATCAGGTAAGATGCCTGGATGATCTGTCCACCGGGAAACAGGAAAATGTGGACATGTTCCTGGACCGGGAAGGTTATACCTTCATCAAAGGAGACATCAAGGATCTGGAAACCTGCCGCCGTGCCTGTGACGGGGTGGATTATGTGCTGAACCAGGCAGCTTGGGGCAGCGTTCCCAGGAGCATTGAGATGCCGATCTTCTACGAGAAGAATAACATCGGAGGAACGCTGAATATGATGGAGGCTGCCAGGGAGAGCGGCGTAAAAAAATTTGTATACGCCTCCAGCTCCTCCGTTTATGGCGATCATCCTGCCCTTCCCAAAAAAGAAGGGATCGAGGGCGAGGTGCTTTCTCCCTATGCGCTGACCAAGCGCACCAACGAGGAATACGGAAGGCTGTACAAAAAGCTGTACGGCCTGGATACTTATGGGCTCCGCTATTTCAACGTGTTCGGACGCAGACAGAATCCGGACGGCATGTATGCGGCGGTGATCCCCAAGTTCTTAAAGCAGCTTCTGCATGACGAGGTCTGCACCATCAACGGCGATGGAAAGCAGTCCCGCGACTTTACCTATATTGACAACGTGATAGAGGCAAACCTGAAGGCGTGCCTCGCTTCCAGCGATGCTGCCGGCGAAGCCTATAACATTGGCTCCGGCGGCCGGGAATTTCTGATCGATATTTATTACGACCTGTGCAAGGCCCTTGGCAAGAACATCGAGCCCAAATTTGGACCGCCGAGAAAGGGCGACGTGCGCGATTCCAACGCGGACATCACCAAGGCCAGGGAAAAGCTGGGCTATGATCCGGATTATGATTTCGAGGCTGGAATCAGGCTGGCAATCGACTGGTATAAGGAAAATCTGAAATAAAGCGGCAGAGAAACCGGAACCGGCGTCCCGCAAAACGCATGTTTCTCCCATGCGTTTTCCCAAAAAGGACGTCCGGCCCCGGTTTTTTTGACAGGAGGAGAGGAAAAATGAAGTACAGAGTTGTTGTATTCGGCGTGAAGGATACGACGGCGGAGATCGTATCCTATATACAGGAAAAGCTGCATCCGGTGGATCTGGTGGTGACGATCCACAGCGATGTGCTCTCCGGCAATCAGGTGTCCGGCTATAAGGGACTTTCCTATCTGACGGATCAGTACGGGATTCCTGTGTTTGAGACCCACTCCTATGGACTGAAAGATGAGGAAACAACCCGCTTTTTTGCGGAGAACGAATTTGAGATCGGCATTTCCATGGGCTGGCAGAGGCTTATCCCTCAGGCGGTGCTGGACCGCTTCCAGTACGGAATCTTTGGATTCCACGGAAGCTGCGGCTATCTGCCTTACGGCAGAGGACGCTCTCCCCTGAACTGGTCGGTGATCAACGGGGATACCCGGTTTGTGCTGAACCTGTTCCAGTATGATGCAAAGGCGGACAGCCCAAATGTGTTCGCTAACGAGATGTTTTCCATCAATCCCCACGACACCATCCGCACGCTGCAGTATAAAAATATCCTGGTGTCCAAACGGCTGATCGGAAAGCTTCTGCAGACATGGCAGGAAGGGACGGTTAAGATCAGACGGCGGTCGAAGGACTTCGACGGCTGGTATGAAAAGCGCACTGCTGCCGACGGAAAACTGGACTTCCACAGAAAAACAAGGGAGCTTTATGATCTCATCCGCGGGGTAACCCGTCCCTTCCCGGGAGCATTCGCTTTCTGCGGGGAAACAAAAGTCACGGTCTGGAGCGCGCATCCGTTTGATGAAATGCTGGACTTTTCTGCATATGCGCCGGGAGAGGTCATTGACGTCTTTGACGGAAAGCCCATCGTGCGGACGGTGGATGGATCGCTTTTGATCGATGAATACGAATGTGAAAGGGCTCTGATGAGCGGAGATATTCTGGTCTGACGGAATGCCGCGTCTGCTGACGCTCTGGAATGGAGATTGAGATGAAAATCGCGCTTCGTATGGATGATATTACGGCTGATATGAACTGGGATAATTTTTTCCGGCTGAAGGAGCTTTTTGATAAGGCGGGCATCCGGCCGCTCCTCGGCGTGGTGCCGGACAACCGGGACACATCCCTTTCCTGCATGCAGGAAAGGGCGGATTTCTGGGAGCTTTTGCTGGAGCTGCAGGAGGACGGCTGGTCCATCGCACAGCATGGCTGCCGTCATGTATACACTACGAAAAAGGGAGGGCTGTTTCCGCTGAACCATTTTTCGGAGTTCGCCGGACTTCCCTTTGAGCGTCAGAAGAAGCTGATCGCTTATGGAAAGCGCATTCTGGAAGATCGGGGTGTGGAGACGGATATTTTCATGGCGCCCGGGCATTCTTATGATAAAAATACGCTGCGCGCGCTGAAGGAATGCGGCTTCGCCTATGTGACCGACGGCTTTGGCAGCGCGCCTTACCGGAGGGATGGCCTGACTTTCCTTCCCATCGCCAGAAAGAGATCGGCCTGCTTTTCCGGAGGGGAGGGCTATACGACGCTGGTGATCCATGCCAACGGAATGAATGATGCCGAGATTGACTGGTATGCAGGAATGCTTGCAGAACACGCCGGAGATTTTGTCTCCTATGGGCGGCTTCTGGAGCTTCCTGCAGAAGAACGCGATTTTGCAGGAAATCTTTCAGAATATGTGCAGGCCAGCGGAAAATGCCTGGCGGTGCGGGCGCTTTCCGTGCTTCGAATGAAGTAAAGCCGGGCTGCAGCATGCCGATAAGGAGAGGCCGGCCTGAGGAGAAAAGGAAGGGAGTGAAGGAGGATGAACAGATGCAGCGGACAGGCGGAGCCGGCCCGGGTGCTGCAGGTGCTCGGCGGGACCGGCCTTGGCGGCGCGGAGAGCCGTGTCATGGACAGCTACCGGCATCTGGACAGGAGCCGTATCCAGTTCGATTTCTGCGTACATTCGCAGGAAGAGGGATTTTTTGATAAAGAGATTGAAAGCCTGGGCGGTCATATATACCGGGTTCCCCGTTTTCGGGTGATCAACTGGATGGCATATCGGAAAGCCTGGAAAGCGTTTTTTGCGGCGCATCCGGGATATCGGGCGGTGCACGGACACATGACCAGTACCGCTTCCATTTACCTGCCCATCGCAAAGGCGTCCGGCGTTCCCCTCACTATTGCCCATGCCAGGAGCGCCGGTGTGGACCCGGGACTGAAGGGAATGATGACCCGTTTCCTTCGCAGAAATCTTGGGAGAAAGGCAGATGTATGCCTGACCTGCTCACGGCTTGCGGGGGAAGCCGTGTTCGGGAAGAAGATGGTGGAGCAGGGAAAGGTGATCACCGTCCCCAACGCCATTGACGCGCAGGAATTTGCCTTTTCTCCAGACATGAGAATGCGCAGGCGGGCAGAACTTGGCATCGGGGAGCAGGAATTTGTGATCGGCCATGTAGGACGCTTCGGCCATATGAAAAACCACAGCTTCCTTCTGGATGTGTTCGCGGAGGTTTGTAAAATGCTGCCAGATTCCCGGCTGCTTCTGGTGGGGGAGGGCAGCCTGATGGGAGCCGTGCGGGAAAAAGCCGTTTCCCTGGGCCTTGCTGGCCGGGTGATCTTTGCGGGAAACCAGGCGCAGGTGGCGGATTATTATATGGCTATGGATTTCTTCGTTTTCCCGTCCATCTTTGAAGGGCTCCCCGGCTCTGTGATCGAGGCACAGGCGGCGGGCCTGCGCTGTCTGGTGTCGGACAGCGTGACGGACGAGGTGCTGATCACGCCGTTGGCGTCCGCCAGGTCTCTGGGGGACGGGGCCGCGGCCTGGGCGCGGGATGTTCTGGAGCGCCGGGAGTATGAGAGAAAACAGATGGCGCAGGCCATTAAGGACGCCGGATTTGATGTTTCGGATCAGGTGAAATTTCTGGAAAAGCTTTATCTGGGAAGCTGAAAGCGGCCAGAAGGGGAAAGCAACAAGAAAAACGGGAGAACTTTTTTATGAAGAAAAAAATCATGCTCATTGTTCCCATGCTTCATCAGGGCGGTTTTGAACGGGTATGTGTCGCCACGGCCCGGCTTCTGGAGCCGTATTATGAAGTTTATACCGTAATTTTCAGCGCGATGGACATCGCCTATGACATCCGGGGGCTTCATGTAGTCGATATCCACATGAAAAGCGTGGAGGGAAAGGCGGGAAAGGTACTCAATGTGTTCCGGCGGGCGAAAAAGGTGGCTGCCCTGAAAAAGGAATACGGAATCGACATTGCCTACAGCTTCGGCCCTACGGCCAATCTGGTGAATGTTTTTTCCAGAGGGGGTATATTCGGAACCGGAAAAGACGGCGGAAGACGGGTAAAGGTCTGGTGCGGCGTGCGCAGCTACATGGATATGGGAAATCCAGGCCTCCTGCACCTGTTCTGCCGCCGTTCGGACCGCGTGGTCTCCTGTTCAAAGCTGATCCAGCGGGAGCTGGAAGAGAGGTTTTCCTGTCAGAAGATCTGCACGCTTTACAATCCTTTTGATCTAGCAGCTATCCAGGAGCAGTCCAGGGAAGTGGGGGAGAAGGAGCGGATCCCTTTTGCAGGCTGCGGCCAGGTGATCGTGTCCATGGGACGACAGGATGATGTGAAGGGCTTCTGGCATCTGCTCAAAAGCTTTGCCCTGCTCCACCGGAAATACGACGGCGCCAGGCTTGTGATCGTGGGCGAGGGCGATTTTAAGGAATACTGGAAACTGGCGGAGGACCTTGGCGTCCAGGACGCGGTGAGTTTTCCCGGCGTGAAGAAAAATCCTTTTCCTTATCTGGCGCTGGGCCGCATGTATGTGATGACCTCCATCAACGAAGGCTTTCCCAACGTGCTGGTGGAAGCCATGGCTCTTGGCATCCCCGTGATATCCACCAACTGCATGACCGGCCCTGCGGAAATCCTGGCGCAGGATTTTGATGCGGTATCCGGCCGCCAGGAATATCTGGATGCGGATTACGGGATCCTGATCCCTGTGATGGACGCAAAGAAGGACCTGGATGCCGGCCGGATCACGGAAGAAGAGCGGAAACTGGCGGAGCAGATGGAGCGGCTTCTTTCCGATGATGCACTGCATGAGCAATACAGTCAGGCGGCGGTGAAGCGGGCCGCACATTTTTCCGGAGAGGCTTATGTGGAGCAGATCCGGGGAATGGCGGAGGGATAATAATTTTCAGATTTTTCATAATATTCTGATTATTCTGACAAGAACCCGTCCTTCTACAGAAAGCCCCGGAAGCCAGTTTTACAGCTTCAGCCCCCGGTAACGGTTAAAGCAGGCGAAGATCTCCTGCCGCCTTGGCATAGCCAGATCAGTGGGAAGATAGCTGCCTGAGGAAAGCGCGGCCAGGCCCTTTTCTTCCATCAGCGCGCAGATAGCGTCCACAAGCTGAGTCATGGTCTTCCGGCCGTCCAGCAGGTTCTTTTCCGCCATGGCGAGAATGTAGGAGAGCGCGGCAGTCTGCTCATGGTCCGCAAGCTGTTCCAGATAGCGCAGGTCGATATTTTCATGGCCGAGCTGCACATCGTCTGTGCCGCGGGTCCTGGTTTTCAGGCGGTCGTCCCGGCGCAGGGCCATGTTGCAGGAGGGAACGCGCCGGAAAGAGGGGAGGGCGGGATCGGGCAGCTTCTGCACGGCGGGACGGTTTTGCGCATGGGAACGGCTTTGTGCATCGGGACAGCCTTGTACAGGGGACTTCTCCAGGGCGGCGGAAACGGCGGCGTATTCTGCCGCTTCTTTTTTGGCAAATTCCGTGATGTCTTTCGGTACGTAGCGGTCCATCTGGAGGATGGAGTCTGCAATGTAAAAATAAGCGCCGGAGCTCCCGGCAACCAGGACGGAGGAGATACCGCATTTCTCATAGAGGAAGCGGGCGCGCTCGATGAAGGGGGTGATGGGCTCTTCATCCCGGCAGACCACCCGCTGCATCAGTTCGTCGCGGATCATGAAATTGGTGGCGCAGGTGTCCTCGTCGATGAGAAAGACCTTTGCACCGCTTTCCATGCCCTCGATCACGTTGGCGGCCTGAGAGGTGCTGCCGCTGGCGTCCTCAGAGTAGAAGGCTTTCGTATCCTTTTTGTTGGGCAGGTTGTTGATGAACATGGAAATGTCCGTTTTCTTGATGCTCCGGCCGTCCTCGGCACGGATCTTCAGCGCGGTGTCATCGGTGATCACATACTCCCTGCCATCTCCCGCGATATGGTTGTAGACGCCCAGCTCCAACGCCTCCAGCAGGGTGGATTTTCCATGATAGCCGCCGCCCACGATCAGGGTAATGCCTTTGCGGATCCCCATTCCAGAAAGGGGACCGTGGTGGGGCAGGTTGAGAGTGACCTCCATGGATTTGGGAGAAACGAAGGGAATGCCATCTTTCATGGGCAGGGCCGACACGCCGGACTGCCGGGGAAGGACGGAGCCGTTTGCAACGAAGGCGCACAGCCCCATCGGTTCCAATTGGGAACGGATGAACTGCTGGTCTTCGGCCAGATGGATGACAGCCTGCACCTTTGCAGCGGGCAGTCTGCGGTAAAACAGAACCGACTGTACGCAGGCGGGCAGGAATTCAAAGAGGATGCGCTCCAGTTGGGAGGCGTTGATAGTCCGCCCGTTTGCGGGAAAGCCCACGGAAAAACGCACCAGGAGCTGACCGTCCGCAGGGCGGATGGTGACGGCGGAGCGCTCCAGGATTTCCTGCCCGCAGCGGCTTACTGAGATCAGGCCGCTTTTTCCGGAGCCTTTGGCCTTGAAGGTGTATTTTTCGATTTCCTTATAAAAAAGTCGGTTCAGGTAATCCTGCAGGGCGATGCGGCAGTGCTTCTCCCGATAATAAGCGGGCGGAAACGCTGCCTTCGCGCCGTCAATCTGGACGCTGAGCCGGGAAGGAGAGGCAAAGGGATCTCCCTGCACATGATCGATGCCAAGAACGAAGCTCCCTAAGGAGTAAGCCCCTCTCAGATCCTTGTAGGCAGGGTAGCTTTTATGGTCCACCGCGCGCAGTATGCGTCTTAAATCTTCTGAACTTTTCATAATCAAATCCTTTCTTTCAGTAAAAATAAAGATTTATCTGAAAATTATAATTATTCTGTATATTCAGATAAAAAGAAAGATATGAAACTTATATCTGAATTTTCAGGCAATTTCGTCCAACTAAGCTGCTTCTTGTGCCGCTGCGTGTCGGAACAGTTTCAATTTATCACAGAAAAGGATTTTTTACAATTGTTCCTGAGAGAAGATGCGGATCTGAAACGGGTAAAATGCGAAAGGGACAGAGGGACCATAAGCCCCTCTGTCCGGAAGTCTTCTTAATCTAATCAAGATTTTATCTAATAAAGATGGCCCTGCCTGGATTGCCGGTCATGGCATGACAAAGAGCCGGGTTTTGATCACTTCATAGCTGTGCCGTCCCTCCAGGGAGATGTCGATGAGCAGTTCGATCTGACCTTCCGGCAGCTGTTCGGCGTAGAGCTCCAGCGGGATTTTCGCCGGGGAGCCCAGAGTGCACTGAAGCGGCAGGCTCAGCCGGCGTCCCGGACGGACTTCCACTCCTTCCGCGCCGTAAATATGGATGTTCAGCCACTGCTGCAGGCTGAAAGCGGATGCCTCCACGGTCAGCATGAGATTTTTAACTTCTCCCGGGCGGATGGTCATACCATCAAGGTGGTCAAGATAGGCCAGGAACATATGGTTTTCCCGTTTTATGACGAGCGGCCCGAAGCGCTCGTGGAAGACCGGATCCGTTTCCTGGGAGAAACCCACGGTCCCGATACCAGGAACGAAATTATCCGCCCTGGCCGTACAGGTCAGGCAGGGCTGTACGGAGACGGTATA
>DWYY01000193.1 GCA_019118445.1 Candidatus Eisenbergiella merdipullorum
TTAAGACCTGCTGGAAACGGGACGCCGAGCGGATCAGGCTTGAGGTGGAATGTCCTGAAAAGGTTTCCTGTCAGATAGAGCTGGATCCGGGATACGTGTTTGAGCAGGATGGCAACTCCTATCTGGAAGCCAGGACCGGAATCTACTGGATACGCAAAATGTAAATGACGGGCGGCTTTCCGGACTCTTCGCGCCCGTCTTGCTGAGACGGAAAATCGGATATGATCGGGAAAAGGCCCGGCAGCCTCACAATTGCCGGGCCTTTTCTCTTTTTTCTGCGCCTGAGATTTTACACAGATTTCTCATTTCCTTTATATGGGTCATACATTTGCATGCTATAATTTCTGTAATTTCAAAGTAAATCTCAAAACGATTTCCATTTTTAAAAAAAGAATCAAAACGGAGGAACCATGATCCTGAAAAAAAGAAAAACAAAAGGCTGCCTGCTGCTGCTCCTGGTGTTCCTGGTCTGCTGCCTGGGCGGATGCTCTTCTGGCGGGCGGCAGCAGAACGGCGATGGGAAAAGCGCCTCTTTCTCATCGTTTGGCGCGTCGGAGACGGTGCGGATTCTTTCCGGTTCTGAAAACAGGGAGCTGGAGCAGATTTTGCAGGACTGCGCGAAAAAGGAGCATGTCAACATCGAGATCACCTATCAGGGCTCCGTGGATATCATGAGGACCCTGCAGGAGGGCGCACAGGACTACGATGCGGTGTGGCCCGCCAGCAGCCTGTGGATTTCCCTGGGAGATACGGAGCATCTGATCAAGCATGCCCAGTCCGTTTCCACCACGCCGGTGGTATTCGGCATCCGGAAGAGCCTGGCTAAGGAGCTGGGATTTACGGACGGGGGAACGACGGTGGCGGATATCCTGGCTGCCATCCGGGAAAAGAAGATGACCTTCTGCATGACCAGCGCCACTCAGTCCAATTCCGGGGCGAGCGCGTATATCGGCTTCCTTTACGCGCTTTCCGGCGAAAAGGACACACTGACCGAAGAGGATCTGCAGAATGAGACGGTGCAGGAAGAAGTCAAAAGCCTCCTGTCCGGGATCGACAGGAGCTCCGGCAGCTCGGAGTGGCTGAAGGACCTCTTTTTAAGCGGAGACTATGACGCCATGGTCAATTATGAGTGCCTGATCATCAGCACCAATCAGGAGCTGGAAAGGCAGGGCAGGGAACCGCTTTACGTGGTCTATCCGCAGGACGGGCTGAGCATCGCGGATTCCCCTCTCGGATATGTGGATCACGGGGATTCGGGCAAGGAGGAAGCCTTCCTGAAGATTCAGGATTACCTGCTCTCCGACGAGGCACAGGATGCGATCCAGAGGACCGGGCGCAGGACGGGCTATGCGGGAGTGAGTGAGGAAAACAGCGATATCTTCCGGACGGACTGGGGCGTGGATACCGAACGGATCCTGACCGCCGTTCCCACGCCGGCGGCGGATGTGCTCATGGATGCCCTGGATCTGTATCAGACCCGGTTCAAGAAGCCTTCCTTAAACGTCTACTGCCTGGATTTCTCCGGCAGCATGGAGGGAGAGGGAAATGAGCAGCTTGTGGAGGCCATGAGCCAGATACTGCTTCAGGACAACGCAAAGAAAAATCTCCTGCAGGCCACGGAAGGGGAGGTCAACATCGTGATCACCTTCTGCGATACCATCATCCAGGTCTATCAGGTGACGGATTCCTCCCCGCAGAATCTGGAAAAGCTGTACGACGAGATACGAAACGAATACTGCGGCGGCGGCACGGATATCTATCTTGCGGCTGAGGAAGGGCTTTCCCTCATCGCGGACGGCTACAATGTGTCTGATTATACCCCGGCCATCATCCTGATGACGGACGGTATGTCCAATGGCAGCGAGACCTTCGATGATTTTGCAGCCCGCTACAGGGAAATCGGCCTGGATGTGCCTGTTTTTTCCATTCTGTTCGGGGATGCCGAAAGAGAGCAGCTTGAAGAACTGGCGGAGCTGACCAATGCGCGCGTGTTCGACGGCAGAGAGGATCTGATCGGCGCGTTCCGCAGTGTGAAAGGATATAACTGAGCATGAAAAAAGATGGATACAGAAGCCTGCTGGCAGGCGTTTGCGCGTCCGCGTTTTTCCTGATCTTTTTTCTGGGACTGGGATGGAATTTTTTCCTGTGCATCCTCTTTGCCGTCCTGCTTTTCGCGGCGGTCTGGTTTCTGGGAAAGCCCGGGAAAAAGGCGGAAGCCTCCCGGCAGACGGAAGACCGGGAAAAGGAGCTGTTTCGCAGCATGCGGGAAGCGAAAAAAGATTTTGAGAGCATCCGGAAAAACGTGGGACAGATCCGGGATCCGCAACTGAAGGCGCAGACGGAAAGCATGTGCAGGGCTGCCGGAAATATACTGGCCTATCTGGAAAAGCATCCGGAGAAAATTCCCGCGGCCAGACGGTTTATCGATTATTATCAGGATACGGCGTCCACCCTTCTTGCCAAATATGTGGAGTTGGAGAGCGCCGGGCTTTCCGACAGCCAGACGCAGGCTCTGGGAGAGAGCATGAAACGGGCGGCCTGCGCGCTGACGGACGCGTTCCGGAAGCAGCTTGGGAAAATGGTGGAAAATGAAGTGACGGATATGGAAGCGGATATCACTGTGATGGAGCAGATGATGAGAATGGAGGGACTGAAATGAAGCCTAAGCTGATCGGAATCCTTCTGCTGGCGGCTGTGGTCCTGGCTGCTGGCGGCTATTCCCTGTACCGGACGCAGAGCCGGACGACGGTGCTGCACGGCTATCTGGGCGGGGAAAAGATCGGCCTGTTCGAGGACGAGGAAGCGGCCGGGATCATGCGGAGAAAATATCACATTCAGTTTGACTATTCCCGGGCGGGTTCCCTGGATATGGTGACTGCCGATCAGACGGGGATGGACTACCTGTTCCCCTCCAGCCAGACCGCTCTTTCCTACTATGAGGATGTGCATGGACAGCCGCTGCAGGATGAGATCATTTTCAATACGCCCATTGTCCTCTACACCCACAGGATCGTCCTGGACGCGCTGGAGAACGAGGGAGTGGTAACGCAGTCCGACGGGATCTGTTATGCGGATATGGAGAAACTGACCGACCTGATCCTTTCCGGGACCACCTGGGAGGAACTGGGACTTCCCGAGCTGTACGGACAGGTTTCCGTGGATACCACGGATCCCACCGCCTCCAATTCCGGTAACATGTTCGCCGCCCTTTTGGCAAACGTGTTAAATGACGGCAGGACGGTGGATGAGGTGAGCGTGGAGAGTGTGCTTCCTCAGTTAAAACAGATTTTCGCAGGACTCGGATACATGGAAACCTCTTCCTCGGACCTGTTCAATCAGTTCCTGCGCA
Source organism: Candidatus Eisenbergiella merdipullorum (assembly GCA_019118445.1). Taxonomy (GTDB): domain Bacteria; phylum Bacillota; class Clostridia; order Lachnospirales; family Lachnospiraceae; genus Eisenbergiella; species Eisenbergiella merdipullorum. Next base: position 3,350 of record DWYY01000193.1, read on the forward strand.
CGGGCGTGGGGGATAAACCGATCATCGCGGGCTACGAGAGCCAGCTTCTGGAATTCGCCGTCCAGAACCCGGAGGATTACGAGGAGATCAAAGACGACATCGTGATGATCTATCCCACGCCGACCGTCTGGTCTACCCATGTTTACATCGTCCTGGACGAAGCGGGGAGGGCGGGCGCGCAGGCGCTCCTGGACGACGAGATCCAGCAGATCGCCTGGGAAAAGCACGGCTTCCGCACCAGCGTCTATGAGGCCGCGGGGGAAAGCGCGGTGGCGGGGATCGCGCCGGAGATCACCAGCGTCATCCCAGTGCCGGAATATCCCGCCATGAAAAAGATCATTGAAGCACTTCCGTAGGCATCAGATCCAGCCTCCGTCCAGGGTGATGATCTGCCCGGTCATATAATCCGGCGCGTTCAGGATCTGCCCGGCCAGCGCTGCCGCCTCTTTCGGGGTGCCTAAGCGCCCCGCCGGGATCTCCTCCATGAGCGCCTGCATCTCCTCCGGCGTAAAGCAGCGGTTCATGTCGGTGTCGATCACGCCGCAGGCCAGGGCGTTTACCTGGATATTGCTGGGGGCCAGTTCTTTGGCAAGCGCCTTCGTCAGGCTGTTTACCGCACCCTTCGATGCGGAATATGCCGCCTCCGTGGAGGCGCCCACGGCTCCCCACACCGAGGAGATATTCAGAATGCGTCCCCCTCCGGCATGCAGCATGAGCGGGATCGCCTGCCTGCAGGTGAGGAAGCAGCTCGTCAGATTTGTGGAAAGCACCCGGTTCCATTCCTCCGGCGTCATGTCCTGCAAAAGACCGATGTAGGAAATGCCTGCGTTGTTGACCAGCGCGTCCAGACTGCGGATGGAGGAAAAAAGCCGCTCCACATCTTCCGGGTTTCCCATATCCCCCTGAAATGCCTGGCAGAAACTGCCATATTTTTTTCCCAGTTCTTCTGCATATCCTGTTAAGGAAGCCATGGAATGCAGGCAGGTGAGATACAGGTCGTATCCCTGTGAAGCCAGTTCTTCTGCGATCGCTCTGCCGATTCCCCTGGATGCTCCCGTGACCAGCGCTTTTTTTCCCATATGAATGAAAGCCTCCTTTGCTTTTCTCCATTTTAGCATGCGGCATGCGCTGTGAAAAGCTTCTTCTGAAACCCCGGTTGAAACCTGCCCGGAAAGCCGTTATAATGAAAGAAATCGGCGGAGCGGGAAACGGATGCCGGAAAACTTTTTCCGAAAGATTTTTCCGCATCAGACCGCATGACCGTCCGAAATGCACAGAAAGGAACGAAGAAAATGTACGATCTGATCATCATCGGCTCCGGCCCTGCCGGACTGAGCGCCGCCGTATATGGAAGAAGGGCGGGCTTTTCCACACTTGTGATAGAGAAAAATCCCATGAGCGGAGGCCAGGTGCTCAACACTTATGAGGTGGATAACTATCTGGGACTTCCGGGCATTAACGGGTTTGACATGGGAATGAAGTTTCGGGAGCATGCGGAAAAGATGCAGGCGGAGTTTCAGGAAGCGGACGTGACAGGCATCCGTGACGAAGGAGATCATAAAACCGTCATGACAAACGAAGGAGATTATGAAGGCAGGGCTGTGATCATAGCGGCCGGAGCCGTACACAGCCATCTCGGCGTTCCGGGCGAGGAAGAGCTGTCCGGCATGGGCGTTTCCTACTGCGCGACCTGCGACGGCGCGTTCTTCCGGGGAAAGACAGTGGCCGTGGTGGGAGGCGGCGACGTGGCGGTGGAGGATGCCATTTTCCTTGCACGCGGCTGTGAAAAGGTATATCTGATCCACAGACGGGACAGCTTGAGGGCGGCGCGTTCTCTCCAACAGACCATGCTGGCGCTGCCGAATGTGGAAGTGATCTGGGATACCGTTGTGGAAAGCATCAACGGAGACGGCATGGTGCAGGACATCACCCTGCGCTCCAAAAAAACGGGTGAGACCAAGACCCTTCCGGTACAGGGCGTGTTCATTGCTGTCGGCATCCGGCCCAATTCGGAATGCTTCGTCGGAAATATCGCCGCTGATGAAAAAGGCTACCTGATCGCGGGCGAGGACTGCGCCACCAGTATGCCGGGCGTGTTTGCGGCAGGGGATATCCGCACGAAGAAGCTGCGCCAGATCGTGACCGCCGTTGCGGACGGGGCGAACGCGGTGGAGGGTGTGCAGGAATACCTGATCCGGCAGGAACAGGACGCTGCCGGGAATACCTGATCCTGCACGAAAAATATTACGAAAAAATTTTATTTGTGAATAAAAGTGATAATAATTCCATATAATTTTTAAAAGTTCAAAAAATGTTCACAAAAGGGAAAAAGAGGGGTAAAACCTTCTTTTTCCCTTTATTTATGCGGGCTTGAGGGATCAGCCGCAAGATATGGGGCTTCTGTGCAAAGGTTGACAAAAAGAAGGACAGGTGGTATAGTTGTCCTCAGATGTAATAATTTCGTAACAAATGTAACAGTTGTAGTAAAAACTGGAGGAAAGCATGAAATATACACGGGTGAGAGCCGTAACCTGCGCACTGACAGCGTCGGTGATCATATTTGGTTCGGCGGCACACACGAATGCCTCTGGTGTATCCTTTGATCTTCCTGCCGCGGGCGTCGGCCTGCTGCTGGATGAGGGAAGTTCTTCCCTCTCAAGCGTACAGGAAGAAGCAGTCCGGAGTGAAAAGGCTGCGGAAACCGTTCAGGCGGCGGAAGAAGCCTCTGCGGTCACTTCAGAGGATATCGAATCCGGGGTGACCGGAGTCGGGGAATCCGCGATCGATGCCGAAGTAGTGTCCCATGTCCAGGAACAACAGGTTGAAGATGCCATTGCCAATGGTGTTGGCGTTGCCAGCGTCCTGAACACGGATGTCCCGGAAACGGGAACACAGCCGGCAGACGAGGTTTTGCTGGCAGCGGGAGTGGAAGCGGCGATGAACGTTCCGGTTTCCGCACCTGCAGAACAGACAGCGGCGGAGAAGATCATAGCTCCTGTGGAGCTGTCGGCTGCAACGACGGCAGCGGGAACGGCGGGAGAACAGCCTGCACAGGAACCGTCGCCGGAAAACGGAGTACAGCAGACAGGGCCACAGCAGGCTGCAGGATCGGAATCCAAAGAGGAAAATAAGGAAAGCGAAAGCCAGAAGACAGAGAGCCAGCCGGAGAGTGAAGAAGGATCTTCTTCAGAGGCAGAAAGCGAGAGCGAAGCGGGATCCGCTTCTGAATCAGAAAGCGAGCCGGCGGATAATGGGCAGGAGTCATCGGAGACTCCTTCAGAAACAGAGTCTTCCGCTTCTTCTGAAAGCAGTACGGAAGCCTCCAGTGAGGAAGCTTCAGAGAGTGAAACACAGGCTCCTTCCGAAAGCGCAGCACAGGCTTCTTCAGAACAGCAGCCTGTAGAGAGCACCGCTCCGGCAGCGGGAGAAACAGAAACGCCTCAGGAGACGGCTCCGGCAGCAGAGACCACAGTGCCTGAAACAGCAGCGGCAGAAACCCAAGCGGAGACTGCAGCAGCGCCAGAGAGCGCAGCAGAGACTGCTGCAGCGGAAACAGCGGCTCAGAGTGAATCTGTCCAGGCAGCCAGTGCGGCAGCTTCTCATACGCAAGTTTCTTCCTCGGGAAGCTCGGTCGCAGAATTTGCGCTCCAGTTTGTAGGCAATCCCTATAAATACGGCGGGACAAGCCTGACGAACGGTGCGGACTGCTCCGGCTTCGTGATGAGCGTATATGAAAACTTTGGCGTATCCCTTCCTCATTCCTCTTCCGCTGACAGAAGCGTCGGCACGGAAGTGGCGGGAGGCCTGAGCAATGCCCAGCCCGGAGATCTCGTCTGCTATAGCGGACACGTAGGGATCTATATCGGAAACGGTCAGATCGTGCATGCCAGCACTGAGGCGACTGGGATAAAGGTTTCCGAGGCGGATTACAGGACGCCGATCACAGTGAGAAGGATTTTCAACTGAACAACAACTGACTATGGGACGGCCCGATGAGGGCCGTCTTTTTTAGGTAAAAAAGATGCTCCGCCGTGGATGCGCACTCGCGTTCGGGGTATTTTTTAACGCCCGTCCGGCGGCGCATTTCTATGAAAGGTGCAGCGTTTGCTGCGGCTCAATGATCCGGGCCGAAAAAATCAGATAAATGGTCCTTATTGTCAGATATTTTCATTTCCTCGATTTTTATTGTCAGAATTGGGCCAAATTGTAGAATATGCACAAAATTTGTTGATATCCTGACAATCCCCCAAAAGTTGACCACAAAGTTATCCACATAAGGAATACGGCATTTCAGTGGGACAGGTACTTATACACGAAGTTATCCACATTATCCACAGATTGGGATGTGGAAACGGAACTGTTCGGAAGACCGTTTAACGGAACGGATGTTTTGGCGAGTTCCACGAATTTTACAAAAAAATCACAAAAGCTGCACGGACCGGGATTGACAGAAAGTACGATCTATTTTCTTAAAAATTCTGAAAACAGTAAAATCCTGAAAACATTGAAGCCCTTCTGCGGATATGATATAATCCTGGTAAGGAGAAGGTATTTTTCCTAATAAGAAACAGAAGGGATGATCGGCATGAAATTCATTATCAGTGGGAAAAACATTGAAATTACCGAGGGGCTTCGCAGCGCAGTCGAAACGAAGATCGGAAAGCTGGAAAAGTACTTCACGAAGGAAACGGAAGTGCATATTACCCTGAGCGTGGAGAAGGACAGACAGAAAATTGAGGTGACGATCCCTGTAAAAGGAGGCATCATCAGATCGGAACAGACGAGCAATGATATGTATGTGTCCATTGATCTGGTGGAGGAAGTGATCGAGAGGCAGCTTAAAAAATATAAAAACAAAATCACGGACAAGCATCAGACGGGAGGCAACTTCCAGCCGGCTTTCGTGGAGAAGGAGTTCCCGGAAGAGGAGGAGGTTCGGATCGTCAGGACCAAGAAGTTTGATATCAAGCCGATGTACCCGGAAGACGCCTGTGTGCAGATGGAACTTCTGGGACACAGCTTTTTCGTTTTCTTCAATGCGGAGACCGAACAGGTGAATGTGGTGTATAAGAGAAAGGGAAACACCTACGGTCTGATCGAGCCGGAATATTGACAAAGCGGCTGGACATGCCGAAAGGCATGGGAGCCGGAAAGAGAAAAAGACAGATGCAGATGAATCAGGGGCGCCGCGTTTTTCACGGTGCCCCTGATCTGATGAAAAGGCATGGGAACGGCCCGGCACGCAGCCGGACCGTCATATGCCTTTCTTTTTTCTCATATACTGGATAGAAAAAAGCTGTGGAGCCGCCATGAAATATTACAGAAAACGCAGACGCTGGATCGCTCTGGCGCTTGTGCTGATCCTGCTGGCATTTGCCGCCGGGCGCGCGGAGGTGGCGAGAAATAGCAAAAATGCGGATTCCGGCTCTCTTCTGCTGGAGGAGGCGGAAAGCATGCCCGGTCAGCCAGAATCGGAAAATCCGTCCTGTCAGCCAGAATCGGAGGAACCGGGACAGGAAGCCGGGCAGGCCGGGAACGGCGGGGCAGAAAGCGGACAGCCGGAGACTGTCGGGCCGGAAACGCAGCCGGCACAGGACTATATCAAATGGGTGGACTTCAATGTTTCCAGTGAAGCGCTTGCCCTGGCATATGATATGGATGTGGATACCTACGGCACGGATTCCCACATTGACTGGATCAGCCTGCTCGCCTGCACCGCGGCTAGATATGGAGGGGAATTTGGAAGCCAGGCGCTCGTGGACCTGGAAAATACGGCACAGCGGCTCCGGTCTGGACAGAGCGCTCTGGAAGAGGAGGCGGAAGGCCTTTCTTCCTATGCCTATTACAAAGAGGCCTATGAAGCTGTGCTCGGAGGAATGGTCGGGGAATTCCTGCTTCAGGAGAAGGATGAGGAAGGAAACGTGGTGTGGAGAAGAAAGTATGGGCTGAAGGCATTTTCTCCCATAGCGGCAGCCTTTCCCTATTCGGATTCCGATGATTTCGGCGCGGCGAGAAGCTATGGCTATGCAAGGCCCCATCTGGGACATGATATGCTCGGCCAGATCGGCACTCCTGTGATCGCGGTGGAGTCCGGTTATGTGGAAGCCCTTGGATGGAACCAATACGGCGGCTGGAGGATCGGGATCCGCAGCTTTGACCATAAGCGGTATTATTACTACGCTCATCTGCGCCAGAATTATCCCTACGCGGAGGGGCTGGAGGAGGGAAGCGTGGTGACTGCCGGGGATGTGATCGGATATATGGGCCATACCGGCTATTCTTCCGAAGAAAATGTGAACAATATCAAAACGGTCCATCTGCACTGGGGGCTGGAGCTGATCTTTGATGAATCCCAGAAGGAATCGGACAATGAGATATGGATCGACTGCTATCAACTGTCCCGTTTTCTGTCCGGAAACCGGTCGGCTGTGGAAAAGGTGGGGGATACCAGAGAGTGGAGGCGCGTGTACGGCATGGAGGATCCAGCTGCGGAGGATGCCCGGGAACAGACGGAACAGTCATCCACAGAAGGAGCTTCTTGGAAAGGTTGACAGGCCATTTTCCGGAATTTATACTGGAGGTGATAAAAAGGCTGCTTCGGGCAGTGAAAAATAAAAGGAGGAACAGATCATGAATGAGACATTGAAAACTCTGATGGAACGCCGCAGCGTCCGCTCTTATAAGCCGGATCAGGTTCCGGAGGATGTGCTGGAGCAGATCCTGAAAGCAGGCGAATACGCTCCCAGTGGAATGGGCATGCAGTCCGCGGTCATGGTCGTGGTGCAGGATGCGGAAACCATAAAAAAACTGTCCCGCATCAATGCTGCCATCATGGGAAGCGACAGCGATCCTTTTTACGGCGCGCCCACAGTCGTGGTCGTTCTTGCAGACAGCAAAAGAGGAACCTGTGTGGAGGACGGAAGCCTGGTCCTGGGCAATCTGATGAACGCCGCCTTTTCCCTCGGCGTGGATTCCTGCTGGATCCACCGTGCGCGTGAAACCTTTGAGACGGAGGAAGGGAAGGAACTCCTGAAGAAGTGGGGGCTGTCTGAAGACTATATCGGCATCGGCAACTGCATCCTCGGTTATTCCGCCGGCCCGCTTCCGGAGGCTAAGCCCAGGAAAGACGGATATGTGATCCGGGTATGTCGAAAAGGAAATTTCTCTGAAAAAGAATTTTTTCTTCCTGCATAAAATCCTTGCCATTAAAAATACCCTATGCTATAATTGAATGACGGGAAATGACAAAAAATTAACAATATGGTCAGAAACCCGATAATTCCGAACTTTTTATCAGAAAGAATATGGAGGAAAGAACATGGCAAAGAAAATCGTTTTGGCAGGCGCATGCCGTACAGCCATCGGCACCATGGGCGGCAGCCTGAGTACGACTCCGGCCGTTGAACTGGGCGCGATCGTCATCAAGGAAGCGTTGAAGAGGGCGGGGATCGCCCCGGATGCAGTGGATCAGGTTTATATGGGCTGCGTGATCCAGGCCGGCCTGGGGCAGAACGTAGCGCGGCAGTCGTCCATCAAGGCAGGCCTGCCGATCGAGGTTCCTGCCGTTACTATGAACGTTGTCTGCGGTTCCGGACTCAACTGCGTGAACCAGGCTGCTCAGATGATCCTGGCAGGCGAAGCTGACGTGGTTGTTGCTGGCGGCATGGAGAACATGTCCATGGCTCCTTACGCGATCCCGCAGGGGCGTTACGGATACAGAATGGGAAATGCGACCCTGGTAGATACCATGGTCAACGATGCCCTGACCGATGCTTTTAATCAGTATCATATGGGCGTTACGGCTGAGAACATCTGTGAAAAATGGGGACTGACCAGAGAAGAACTGGATGAGTTCGCGGCATGGAGCCAGCAGAAGACGGTTGCCGCACAGGAAGCCGGAAAATTCGATGACGAGATCGTTCCCGTTGAGGTGAAGAAGAAGAAAGAGACCATCATCTTCAAGAAGGATGAAGGTCCGCGCCCGGGAACCACGAAGGAAAGCATCGCGAAGCTTCGTCCTGCATTCAAGAAGGACGGTCTTGTAACCGCAGCCAATTCCTCCGGGATCAACGACGGCGCTGCTGCCGTGATCGTGATGAGCGAGGAGAAGGCGAAGGAGCTGGGCGTGAAGCCCATGGCGACCTGGGTTGCCGGAGCGCTCGCAGGTGTGGATCCCGCCATCATGGGGATCGGACCGGTAGCTGCCACGAAGAAGGTTATGGCAAAGACCGGGATGACCATTGACGACTTCGACCTGATCGAGGCGAACGAGGCGTTTGCCGCACAGTCCGTAGCAGTGGGCAAGGAGCTTCACATCAACATGGACAAGCTGAACGTGAACGGCGGAGCCATCGCTCTGGGACATCCCGTTGGAGCCAGCGGCTGCCGTATCCTGGTGACGCTGCTTCATGAGATGGTAAGAAGGGATGCGAAGAAGGGCCTTGCAACCCTGTGCATCGGCGGCGGAATGGGCTGCGCTACCATCGTGGAGAGAGACTAAAAAGCATATCGGGGAATACGTGAGGCGCCGGCTCCGGCCGTCTGCAAAGGCGGAAAGCGGTTCCGGCGCAGAACGTTCCCTTCAAAAACGGATGATTAGCCGGCGTTTTTGTCCAGCTAATCATTCGTCACGCATACAGTCAAAAATCTGATTTGAAAAGAGAGGATGAGAGACATGGAGTACATTGTGTATGAGCAGAAAGGGGCTTACGCGGTGATCACCATCAGCCGCGAGAAGGCGCTGAACGCGCTGAATTCCCAGGTGCTGGAGGAACTGGACGCCACGCTTGACGCCGTGAACCTGGACGAGGTGAGATGCCTGATCATCACCGGTGCGGGGCAGAAGTCCTTCGTTGCGGGCGCGGACATCGGAGAGATGAGCACCCTGACCAAGGCGGAGGGCGAAGCCTTCGGCAAGAAGGGAAACGACATTTTCCGCAAGATCGAGACTTTCCCTATTCCTGTCATCGCTGCGGTGAACGGTTTTGCACTGGGCGGCGGATGCGAGATTTCCATGAGCTGCGATATCAGGATCTGTTCCGATAACGCGGTGTTCGGACAGCCTGAGGTCGGACTGGGGATCACCCCCGGCTTCGGCGGAACCCAGAGGCTTGCCCGTCTGGTAGGCCCCGGGATGGCGAAGCAGATGATCTATACCGCAAGGAACATCAAGGCGGACGAGGCTTACCGGATCGGCCTTGTGAACGCGGTTTATCCGCAGGAAGAGCTGATGGCTGCAGCCGAGAAGATGGCTGCCGGCATCGCGAAGAACGCTCCCATCGCAGTCCGCAACTGCAAGAAGGCCATCAACGAGGGTCTGGATGCGGATATGGACGAGGCGGTTACGATCGAAGAGAAGCTGTTTGGCGACTGCTTCGAGTCCTATGACCAGAAGGAAGGAATGGCCGCTTTCCTGGAAAAGAGAAAAGTGGAGAAGTTCCTGAATAAGTAAGGTTTCCTATCATAATCAATTTTCACATATAGGAGGATACATTCATGAAAGTAGGTATTATTGGTGCAGGAACCATGGGTTCCGGTATTGCGCAGGCTTTTGCCCAGACCGAAGGCTATGAGGTTTTCCTGTGCGATATCAACGAAGAGTTTGCTGCTAACGGCAAGAACAAGATCGCCAAGAGCCTGGAGAAGAGAGTTGCCAAAGGAAAGATGGAGCAGGCTGCTGCCGACGCTATCCTGGCGAAGATCACGACCGGCGTGAAGACGATCTGCACGGACTGCGATCTGATCGTGGAAGCGGCTCTGGAGAACATGGATGTCAAGAAGCAGACCTTCAAGGAGCTGCAGGACATCTGCAAGAAGGATTGCATCTTTGCGACCAACACTTCTTCTCTTTCCATCACGGAAATCGGTGCAGGCCTTGACAGACCCGTGATCGGCATGCATTTCTTCAATCCCGCTCCTGTCATGAAGCTGGTTGAGGTGATCGCAGGACTGAATACTCCTGACGATGTGGTTGAGAAGATCAAGGAGATCTCCACTGCCATCGGCAAGACTCCTGTGCAGGTAAACGAGGCGGCTGGTTTTGTTGTAAACCGCATTCTGATTCCCATGATCAATGAGGCTATCGGTATCTATGCAGACGGCGTTGCTTCCGTTGAAGGCATCGACACCGCCATGCAGTTGGGGGCTAAC
>DWYY01000026.1 GCA_019118445.1 Candidatus Eisenbergiella merdipullorum
TCTCCTCCTAAATCCATGCTCCTTGATTCATCTTGTCCGGAGCTTTATTACGTGTAAGAGAATAGCACGTTCCGTTCTGAATGTAAATAGTTTTTATAGATTTTTTTAACAAATTATGAATTTCATAAGAAATCGTTCACAATCCGTTCACATTTTTCGACAGCTTCCTCCTTTTTACTGGCAGCACATCCTTTTTTTGTGCTATACTGAAAGAAACCGGGTACGCCCCCTTGCCGGCATTCCCGAAATTCATCAAAATGGAGGTAGCCATCATGCCGTCTTATCTTCTGGAATGCTGCGTGGATTCCGTAGAATCCGCCCTGAATGCTGGTCTGGGCGGAGCCGACCGTCTGGAGCTCTGCTCCGGCCTCGTCATCGGCGGGATCACGCCCACACTCTCCCTTTATGAACAGATCCGCCGCCACACGGCTCTTCCCATCCATGTTCTCATCCGCCCGCGATTCGGTGATTTTCTTTATAGCGAAGAGGAACTTTCCGTGATGGAAAAAGATATCCTCACCTTCCGCCGCGCCGGGGCGCAGGGCGTGGTGATCGGCTGTCTTCAGGCAGACGGAACGCTGGATCTGGAGGCGATGAAACGCCTCATGGCTGCCGCGGAAGGCATGTCCGTAACCCTCCACCGGGCTTTTGATATGTGCCGCGATCCCCTGGAGGCGCTGGAGCAGGCAAAACAGCTCGGTGTCCACACCATCCTCACCTCCGGCCAAGCGGATACCTGCATACACGCCATCCCCCTGCTCAACCAGCTCTGCAGGCTTGCAGGCAGCTCCCTCACCATCCTGGCAGGCGGCGGCATCAACGCGGATGCAGTACGCCTCCTTCTGTCATGCACCGCCCTCACCGCTTTTCACATGTCGGGCAAAAAAATCCTGGAAAGCGCCATGCGCTTCCGCAATCCTCATGTTTCCATGGGCCTGCCCGGTATGAGCGAATACGAAATATGGCGGACCGACCCGGAATCCGTCCGTGCCGTCCGCCGCCTCCTCCGGTGAATGCCCCCTTTGCCGCCTTAGAACTTCTCTTTCACCCAACGGTCTGACAACGGGAAGAATGCCTCTATAAGGGCATTCTTCCGCATGAGAAAGGGCGATAGCCCGTAGAAGTTCTAAGGCGGCGTCTTCTGCCGCCTTAGAACTTCTTCTCATGCTTCGCAACGCCAGAAAAACGCACTGTAAGGTGGCAGCTCGCTTCCGCCTCCGAAGTCGTGCTTCTGTCCGCTGATCAGGTCCACCGCCATACCGCAGCCGGCGTCAAAATGAGCGGTATAGGGCTCACTGTCCGCATTGATGGCGACCAGCACCCTTTCTCCTTCCGCAGCGCGTTCAAAAATACACTGTTTATTCGTCAGAACTACGGAACGGAACCCACCGTAATTCAGCGCCTTCGAACCTTTTTTCGCCGCGGAAAGCTTTCCGATAAACTCTGTCAGCTCATTTTCCACCGGCTTCTCAAAACAGGGCCGCAGCGCAGGGTCCCCATCGCTCTTATTTCCTTTCGCGCCCCACTCGCTTCCATAATAAATGCAGGGTATGCCGGGCATGCCAAACGCCATCGCATAGATCAGGGGCAGATGCTTTTCATTGGTCAGGATGCTTGCCACACGGGTCACGTCATGGTTGTCCACAAAGGTCATCAGATGCAGGCCCTTATACAGCGTCCAGCCCTCCGGCCCAAACTGGCGCATCAGGGAATGGTTGATCTCAAACATGTTCATGCTGTTGAAGCTGGAATACAGACCCTTGTAGCACTCATAGTTCGTGCAGGAATGAAGCATCTGGTCGTTCACCAGCGTCTTGTAATCCCCGTGCAGGATCTCCCCGACCAGGAAGAAGTCTTTCTTCAGCCCATCGCAGAAGCTGCGCAGCCGGCGCACGAAATCATGATCCAGCAGATACGCCACATCCAGCCGCAGTCCGTCGATATCAAAGGTCTCCACCCAGTAACGGACGCTTTCCAGAATATGCTGAACGACCTCCTCATTTTTCAGGTTCAGCTTCACCAGGTCATAATTTCCCTCCCAGCCCTCATACCACAGGCCGTCATCATAGTTGGAGTTTCCGCCCAGATTGATATAAAACCAGTTCAGGTAAGGAGAACGCTCCCTGTTCTTTAACACATCCTGAAAAGCCCAGAAGCCCCTTCCCACGTGGTTGAACACGCCATCCAGCACCACGCGTATCCCCGCCTCGTGCAGACTCCCGCATACGGAGGCAAAATCCTCGTTGCTTCCCAGCCTGCAGTCAATCTTTCTGAAATCTCTTGTATTATAACCGTGGGTATCAGACTCAAACACAGGAGAAAAATAAATCGCGTCCGCGCCGATCTTCCTGATATGAGGGATCCAGTCCTTCACCTTCAGGATACGCGGTTTCTCCACCCCGTCGTTTTCAAACGGCGCGCCGCAGAAGCCCAGCGGATAGATCTGATAAAATACGCTTTCATATGCCCACATTTTACGCAACCTCTTTTCCTGCCGCGCAGGCGTCATTTCGCACAGGCGGCATTTTTGAAAACCAAAAAACTTCCAACCGGTACATTATACCACAGCCAGAGCAGTTCCGTCACTCTCTTTCTGCCGCGCTTGGTCTCATCCACAATTTCCCTTTTCCTGTTATCCACAACCCCATATCCGTGGATAAACGTCCGGATTTTTCCACAAAATGTGGAAAAATCCATTGACCGATCCAGTTCTGTTTCTCCTTTCCCCAGCTTTTTGTGAAAATGTGGAAAACCCCCTCTTTCCGCTGTCTGTCAGCCCTTCCGGCAAAAGTAATCCCCAATTTCCACAGACTTATCCACAATCAAACCAGTCAATCCCTCTATATCTACCCATTTTTCAGCAAAATACAATATCTTTCTCCCCGGAAACGCTTTTTTCACAGAGTTATCCACAACATCCGTTCACAGCCATTCGTCCCAGAAGCGCTCCACTCTGGCGGCTATCAGGTCCACGGTAACAGCTTCATATTCCACCCATTCTCTCGGAAACAGTCTCTGGTAAGAGCCGGTCAGGAAACGGTCATCCAGCAGCACCACGATCCCCACATCCTCCGCCGTGCGGATCACCCGTCCGGCCGCCTGAAGGACCTTGTTCATTCCCGGATAACGATAAGCATAGTCAAAGCCGTTCTTTCCCATCCCGTCAAAATATTGCTTTAAGATCTCCCGTTCGCTGCACACCTGCGGCAACCCGGTCCCCACGATGATGGCGCCAATAAGGCTGTCCTTTTTCAGATCGATCCCCTCGCTGAATATCCCACCCATCACACAGAATCCCAGAAGGCTCCTGTCTTCTTCCTGTTCCACCTCAATGTGTATCTTTTCCTCCAGGTCGCAGTCCCGGTTGCCCTCGAACCGTCCCAGAAAATACTCCCTGTCCTCCTCCTTCATATAATCCTCCTGGATCAGGCATTCCTCCTGCTCCTCATCCAGAAAACATTCCTCATAGATTTCATAGACATTCTGCAGAAAAATGTGGGACGGGAAAAAGATCAGATAATTTCCATGCCTCTGCCTCGTAATCTCATACAGATACCGGGCAATGTTATAATATTCCTGGCGGTCGCGCCGGGTATATCGGCTCGTCACATCCCTGCCGATGAACAGCCCCTTCTTTTTCGGGTCAAAGGAAGACCTGGCATATACCTCGTAATCCTCCCCATCCCCTCCGAGAAGCCCTTTGTAATACTGAATGGGAAGGAAGGTAGCGGAAAATAGAATCGTGCTGGCCGCCCGGCCCATGCACTCCTTCAGGTTGACGGCAGGATTCACACAGAACAGCTTGAGAAGGAACCTGTCCCCATCCAATTCCGTATAGACGACATAATTTTCATCCAGCCTGTCATAAATATCCAGAAAATGCGTCAGCACAAAATAAAATTCCAGGATTTCCTCCCTGACTGGACTGTCATCATGTTCCTCCAGATACGTTCCCATCGTCTCAGATAACTGCTGCACGGCGAGCACCAGCCCGTCGATCTCCTTTACCGGAACCACCCGGCAGCCCTCGCATTCCCGTTTCAGCTCCAGGAGCCTGGAATTGCATTTTTCAAGCTGCCGCTCCATTTTTCCGTCGTATTCTTTCACACTCCGCCTGAGCGTAAGAAAATCCTCCTTGACCAGAACGGCGCTGTACATCTCCCGCCCCCGTTCTACCAGGTTGTGGGCCTCGTCGATCAGAAACAGATACTGCCCTCCCCCTCCCTGGGTCTGTCCCCCTTCCCCGAAAAAACGCTTCAGATAAACATGCGGGTCAAATACATAGTTATAGTCGCAGATGATCCCGTCGGAAAACAGACTCATGTCCAGGCTCAGCTCAAAGGGGCAGACCTGATATCTGCGGGCATATGCCTCGATCGTCTCCCGGTGATAGTGGTCTTCATGCAGAAGCAGGTCATACATGGCTTCATTGATCCGGTCATAGTGTCCTTTCGCAAACGGACAGGCCGCCGGGTTGCATTCCGCCTCTTCCAGAAAGCATATCTTGTCCTTTGCCGTCAAGATGACCGTCTTCATCCGCAGGCCGTTTCCGCGCAGGAGCTGAAAGGTATTGTCCGCCACCGTTCTCGTGATCGTTTTGGCCGTCAGATAGAAGATGCGCTCCGCCTTTCCCTCTCCCATGGCCTTCACCGCCGGGAATACGGTGGAAAGGGTTTTCCCCACTCCTGTGGGAGCTTCGATGAACAGCTTTTTCTTACGGACAATGCTCCGGTATACATACCCGGCCAGCCCCTTCTGCCCCTCTCTGTAAGGAAAGGGAAAAGCGAGCTCCCTGATCGATCCTGTCCGGATCTTCTGCCATTCATACCCTAAGTCCGCCCACTTCCGGTATTCCTCCAGCAGGCCGAAAAACCATTCCTCCAGCTCTTTTGCGGAATATTCCTGCACAAAATATTTCAGTTCCTCCGTCTCCAGATTGCAGTAAGTCATCCTGACCTTCATCCGTTCCCGCTTCCGATCGGAGGCATACATATAGGCATAACATTTTGCCTGAGCCAGATGTACAGGAACCGGTTCCCTCATTTTTTCCAGGTCCCGGTATGTCCCTTTAATCTCATCTATGGTCACGGCTTCCTGCGGCGCGCTTTCCCCATGTATCACGCCGTCGGCGCGTCCCTCCACCACCAGGTCATAAGCGGGCGTGCCGTACACATACCTGAGCGACACCTCCGCCTGGTACTCCGCCCCCATCCGCCGCTGGATCATGCGGTGGATGCGTCCGCCTTCCGCCAT
Organism: Candidatus Eisenbergiella merdipullorum; assembly: GCA_019118445.1. Lineage (GTDB taxonomy): Bacteria > Bacillota > Clostridia > Lachnospirales > Lachnospiraceae > Eisenbergiella > Eisenbergiella merdipullorum. The sequence goes on from DWYY01000026.1 coordinate 5,254, forward strand.
CGCATTGTCCGGCGCCGTCTTCCTTCTATTGTCAATATCCCCGCTCCGCAGGATAAATTCAACCAGAGCGCGCACGGATATCCTTATTTCCATCAGACCGCCTCCTTCCGGCTTCGTTACAGCGCTTCGTTTCAGCCGATTGATCGGCCGCACGCCAAAGCTTCTGATCAGCCGGTATCATAATATTACCATTTTGCAAAAGGAGGCACAACCTTTTTCGAATGGGTGTTCTGGGAACATTTACAGATCAGCGGGAAAAGTTCTGCGATTTTGCAGAAGAGAGAACAGGATTTGAAGATAAAAAGAAAGAGCAGGGCGTTCTGCCGTCCTGCTCTCATTTTTCAGCCCGCAAGGGAAAACTGTCTGAGATAACTGTCAAATTTCTCGCTGTAGCCGTGGCACCAGACCGTAAGGACACGATTCAGATCCAGGCCAAGCACGCCCAGGATGGATTTCGCGTCTACTACATAACTGTTGTATGCGATATCAATATCAAAATCACAGCCGGAAGCTGCCCGGACGAAATCCTTCACCTCATCTGGCCTCAACATGATCCTGTACTGAAAGAATCCATTTCCGCTTTTCATCAATATATCCACATCCTTTCCAAACAGCCCTGCCGGATGGCAGCGGCAGATCGCGTCAGTTTTCTTCATTTTTCTGAATCGAATTTATTATACTCGAAAGGTATAAAATGTAAAGACCGCATTTTTCGACAAAAAATATACGTCTTCACCGGTCCGGTCATTTTGTCCTCTCCGATCCTGTATCTGCACCGCATTTTGGAGAAAAAGTATATTTTCTTCTTTTTCCCTTTTCTAGGGAAAACACAATTTACCTCTATTTCCCGCCAAATTCCACCATATATTCTTGAAATCTGTACGGAAGCATCTGCCTCTGGAGCGTCCGGTTTTCTCTTTCCTTTATCATTATCTTACGGCAGAAGAAGCGGAAAAGTTCCTGCATCTGCCTCTCATTTTCCGTCAGGACCAGGTCCTTCTTCTCCGGCCCGTTTTCGCAGACGGCAAGAAACCACTCCTGATACGCCGGATGCACGCCGTAAAGCCTCCGTCCTTCATCCAAGATCACGAAGTTCTCTCCCGGAAACCGGTCTGCGAAATGAGGCATCATATGAGCAAGCACGTTGTTCTTAGGCCCGATCTGGGAAAACAGAAGACCGTCCTGTGTTTCCGAAAACCGCAGAAATCCCAACAGATGATGGGATTCATTGCCAGCGGCGCGTGCCAGCTCAAAGGTCCGCGCCACATAGGGATTTCCCAGATGCGCCATCAGATTTCCCCGCACCTTTCCCGAGAGCCCTTCCGCCACAGTGCGGTATACGGCCTGTCCCTTATCCGTCTGCCAGGAGGAAAGCGCCAGGCAGAGCTGTTCATAGCATTCCCCGCCGAATCTCCTCTGAAGCGTCCGCGACACCTTTTCCGCCTTTCCCGCATCCGGCCGCACAGTGATATAATCCGAAAACAGCCAGAAATTCCCTTCCTCCCCAACCTGGATCACCGTATGGGAGGGATCGCATTTTCTCTCATACGCCTCATAAATTCCGGTATAAATTCCCTCCTGGGTATCCTCGCAGACGAGGATCTGATTCCCTTCCATCCCTCTTTTCTCCTCTCTCCTGCCCTGCCGCAGCATTTTGGGGTCCGAAATCCTCATCGTCAAACAGGGAAAGCTGCCGATAGGACACGCCCTCCGTTCCCAGAAGGAAGCCTTCCGTCAGCTCCCTCTCCCGTCTGCCCGCACCCTGTCCGCCGATCAGATTCCGCGCGATATAATCCTCTTCCAGCCGGATCGGAGCCAGCATTTTCCCGCCGCAGGTGATAAAATACAACGCGCGCTTCAAAACCACGCCCATCTTTTTCAGGTCCTCAAAACGAAGCATCCCGTTCCTTCTCGCCCCCACGATCCGTCTGGCGCTTTTGGTCCCGATCCCGGGAACACGAAGCAGGAGCTGGTAATCCGCCCGGCACACCTCCACAGGGAAATATTCCAGATGCCGGAGCGCCCAGTCCGCCTTAGGATCCAGGAGGACATTGAAATTCGGCCTCCCTTCATCCAGAAGCTCCTCCGCCCGAAAACCGTAAAACCGCAGCAGCCAGTCGGCCTGATACAGCCTGTGCTCCCGCAGGAGCGGCGGTCCGCCCGGGAGCGCGGGAAGCTCCTTATCCTCGTTTACCGCGACAAAGGCCGAGTAGAAGACCCTCTTCAGGCTGAATTTATCATAGAGCGACTGCGCCACCGACAGAATCTGATAATCCGTTTCCGGCGTAGCTCCGATGATCATCTGCGTGGACTGTCCCGCAGGAACGAAAGAAGGCGCATTCCGGTATACGGCCAGCTCCTCTTTATTCTGTGCGATCCCCGTCTGGATCTGGCGCATCGGGGCAAGGATGGTCTTCCTGTGTTTGTTCGGCGCAAGCCGCCTCAGCCCCTCAGCCGTCGGAAGCTCCAGATTCACGCTCATCCGGTCGGCAAGGAACCCGGTCCGTCTCACCAACTCCGGGTCTGCCCCCGGTATCGCCTTCACATGGATATAACCCTGGAAATGATGTACCTTCCGCAACAGGCAGAGCGCAGCATACATCAGTTCCATCGTATGATCCGGGCTGTACAGGATTCCGGAGCTTAAAAAAAGCCCTTCGATATAATTCCGCCTGTAAAATTCGATCGTCAGCCTGCATACCTCCTCCGGTGTGAAGGATGCCCGCGGCACGTCATTGCTGCGCCGGTTGACACAATATTTGCAGTCATAGATACATTCGTTGGTAAACAGGATCTTTAACAGGCTGATACATCTTCCGTCACCCGAAAAGCTGTGGCAGATGCCTGCGCTGATGGTATTCCCGATCCCCTTGCCGTCTCCCCTCCTGTCGCTTCCGCTGCTCGTACATGCCACATCGTATTTGGCAGCATCCGTCAGGATTCCCAGCTTCTCCATGATGCTTCTATGACTATCGCTGATCCTGTATTCCATGATAAGATCATTGCTTCCTTCCCTTTACCCGCCCGGAGGGGCTACATCTTGATTCGAACATTTGTTCTTTTTTGTATTATAGTACATATGTTCGAATCTGGCAAGCGAAATCTGAAAAAAAATGGGCCCCCTTCCTTTTTTGTGCCATCGCCTCCTCATACACTTGAAGCACCCGCTCCCCGAAGCGCCGTGCGCCGTATTCCGAACCCGTCTGGACAGCATGCAGACCGAACAACTGCCGCTTTTCCTCATCCCGCATGAGCAGCCGGCAGGAGGCAGCAAATTCCTTTTCTCTTTCATAGACGAAACCGTTCCAGCCATCCCGGACGATCCCCTCGATACAAGCGTCCCGCCTGCAGACCGCAGGAAGCCCGGAACAGAGCGCTTCCAGATAGGTGATCCCCTGCGTCTCGCTCCTGGAAGCGCAGACAAACAGATCCGCCGCCCTGTACCATGCCGGCGTTTCCTCACAGGGGATCATTCCCACAAAATGGATCCTCTCTCTTCCCTTCTGCTGACCGGCCAGCTTTGCGAGCGCCTCCCGTTCCGGCCCGTCTCCCACGATCACCAGCTCCAGCCCCGGCTCGTCAAGCCTTCCGAAAAAAGTGATGATCTCCTCCAGGTTCTTTTCCTTTGCCAGACGCCCCAGCGCAAGCAGAACGACCTGTCCCTTTCCGATCCCAAGGCTCTCGCGGAGGCGTTCCCTCTCTTTTTTCTGCTTCCCTGCTGCCTGCCCGCGCGTCTGCGGAGCAAACCGCTCCGTCCGGATCCCGGTGGGGATGACATCGATCGGCCTGTCCACCCCATACCCCTGAAGCAGCACTGCCACCTTATGTGTCGGTACGATCACCCGGTCCGTCCGCTCCAGGACAAATCTGGAAAACCATGCGGCGGCCTGTTTTCCCCAGGGCTTCCCCGCGCTGAAATAATGGGTATAATCCTCATAAACCGTATGATAGGTATGCACGATGGGGATCCGCAGCCGTCTGGCGATCCATCTCGCTGCCAGGAAGCTGCTGAATTCACACTGAGAATGGATCAGATCCGGCTTCCAGGCCAGAAGCTCATCCAGCCAGGTACATGGCGGACAGACCGCCCTCGCGCCGGGATAAATCCGGGAAGCGTTCAAAGACGACAGATAATATACTCCATCTTCTCTGTATGCGCGCCCGCTTTCCGAAAGCGTCAAGACACGTACCTCACAGCCAAGCTCTTCCAACTGCTCCTTCAGCGTTACCACGCTTGTCACCACACCGTTGATCACAGGCTTATACCAGTCTGTGGTAATTAAGATTTTCATAGCTCTCCTTTTTCCCGGACCTGCTTTCCAGTCCTTCATAGATGTCCGCCAACGCAGCGCCGATGGAAACAATGCTGTTTTTCTGCACTATCCCATATGCCTCTTCGGTCAGGTCCGCAAGCTTCCCCTCCAGGATCCCGCAGAGAAGAGAGGCAAATTCCTCCTGCGTTTTTCCCTTATACACGCTTCTTCCATGCTCCAGCCAGTCCTCATACACCGGAATGTCCCGTACCAGGATCGGAAGCCTCATCGCCATCGCCTCCAGCATCACGATCCCTTCCGTTTCCTCCATAGTGGGGAAGAAAAAAAGGTCGCTGCCGCTGTAGGCATCCAAAAGCGCCTGCCTGTCTGCATAGCCTGGGAAAAGCAGGTTGGAAAGCTCCTTTCCCTTCTTCAATGCTCTTTTTACCTTTTTGGTCACGAGTGCAGGCGGCGTATAACCAAACCACACGAAGCGATACCGTGGAAAGCGCTCCGCCATATCCACAAAATCCAGGATCCCTTTCCGCTCCATATAATGTCCCACGCCAAGCACGATCTTTTCTGACGGCCGAAAGTCAAAGTTTCTCCGAAACCGCTCCCCGCCTTGTGCATCCTTTTGAAAAACATCCAGATCGATCCCGTTGGACAGGGCCGTTACCGGCGTTCTGAGCCGGTACCCTTCCAGGAGCCGCCTGGAATAAGGAGTCGGAGTGATCACCAGGTCCGCGCTGGAATAACATTTCTCGATCCATTTCCGAAACAGACCCGATACAGCGTTGGACCCGGGAAAAGAATTCCGGAAATCCTCCCTCGTGGAATGCCCAAAATAGATCACAGTTTTCCCTGCAGCTCTGGCCCGCAGGCTCATCCACAGAGAATCCGGGAACACCGTGTTCAGATGAACGATGGTATGATCTGCCTCTGGGTCAAGTGTATAAGAGATCCCGGCGGCTTCCAGCGCCCTTTTCTGATGCTCCAGCGCGCGGCCGACCCCGCTTCGCTCCACAAGCTTTTTTCCGCCCTGATACAGCAGCACCTTCCTGTCTGCATTCCTCCCAGCATACTTATCTGCTTTCATTTCTGTCCTCCATTTTCAGGCTTACATGGCTGTTCCTCCCACAAGCTTCAGGATCTGACCAAAAACCGCCGCAAGTCCCAGCGAATACAGCGCTATGGACAATGGCTTCCCCAGAAGGATGATCAGAAAGAACTTCCGGAACCGCATCCTGGTCACCCCGGCAATAAAACAGAGCAGATCGTCAGGAGAAGCAGGAAAAAAAATGGCCGCGGCGAACAGCCTGTCGAATACCCCGTTATCCATCCACTTCAGATAACGGCCGATCTTCTGGCTCCCTGCCGCCCGTTCCACCGCGGGCATACCGAATTTCCTCGCGATCTGGAACGCCAGCACGGAACCCGCGCAGATTCCCACATAATTGTATATAAATCCCCACAACGGGCCGAACAGAAGCACCCCGACCAGACAGGAAATCCCTCCCGGCATGATCGGAATGACCACCTGCACCACCTGGATCGCCACAAAGACCAGCGGCCCCCAGATTCCAAGCCCCGACAGGAACTGCGCCATCGCTTCCTCCGAAACGAACAGCCCTTTTTTCATCCCATAGACAAAAAAGACCGCGCACGCAAGAAGACCAACAGCCGTCAGGACAAACGCCCCGCTTCCTCTGCACTTTACTCTTTTTCTTTCCGCATCCGTTCCTGCTCCCATGCCTGTCCTTCTTTCCTCCTGCGTCTGCCGCAAGACCGGGCAGAACAGTCCTCCTTCTGCCCGTCCGCTTACAGCCATCCTATCAGGCAAACCTTAAAATACGGACTTCTAAAACCGAAAGATTTCATTAACAAAAACGGCATTTTCACATAATAAAAAGAGACAGAAAAACAAATGCGTGTTTTTCTGCCTCTTTTTATGACGACTCTCTTTATCTGAGCATATAACGTTCCATCGCGATGGCAGCGCCGTCATGGTCACAGTCCGGGACCACCACGTCCGCCGTCATCCTGAGGGCCTGCGCCGCGTTTTCCATCGCCACGGCAAATCCCGCCGTCTGCAGAAGCTGCCGGTCGTTCGCGCCGTCTCCCACTGCGATAGTCCGGGACAGCGGGACTTCCAAAAGGCCGCAGAGCAGCTTCAGCCCGCTTCCCTTATTCACATCCCGCCCCGTTATCTCCAGATTGCCGGAAACGGACGCGGCAAGAGAAACAGGGAGACGGCTGATGCGCTCCTGTACCCGCAGGCCCGCCTGCCTGTCCCGGAAAAACAGCCCCACTTTTTCCACTTCCAGGGGCTTTTCCCGATAGAAGGAATACAGATCCTCCACCCATACCGAGCTTTTTTCAAAAACGGTCCGGTAGCTGCCCAGCCCGAATTCCTCCATCCGGGCAAAAGACCTTCTGTCCATGAAAGAACGGTTCCCGATGAAAAAAGTGGAAAGGACATCCTCCCGTTTGGCCGCGTCCATGATGCGCACTACATCCTCCGGCATGACAGGCCTGCGGAACAGATCCTCTCCCGTTTTCAGATCACAGACACAGGCTCCGTTTTCACAGATCAGATACCGCATCGCCGGAAAACATTCCAGATATTCTTCCAACTGCGGCCTGCACCTGCCCGTGGCAAACACCACATGTCTTCCCTCCGCCAGGATTTCCTGCATCGCCCTCTTCGCGCGATGCGTTATCCGCTGGCCGGAGTTCAGCAGCGTTCCATCCATATCCAGAGCGATCAGTCTGTATTTTGCCTGTCCCATCTCATTCCTGCCTTTCCGATCTTTCCCACTTTCCATCCGCTCGAATCTTTCATTACTGCGCGGCATGAAATCCGTGCCTTCCGCTTATAATAGTTTTGTAACATGCCATCCGTCCGCCTTCCGGAACAAAAGGAGAAATGGAGGAAACATGATGCTGTCAAAAAAACGCAGCCTTTTTTATCTCACTGCCGGGATCCTTTTCACCGCGCTGGCAGGGACGGCGCTTCACTTCCTGTTTGACTGGTCCGGCCGGAGACTTTCCGCCGCGCTGATCGCCCCCGTCAATGAATCCGTCTGGGAACATCTGAAGCTCCTGTTCTTTCCCATGCTCTTTTATTCCGTCTGGGAATACCTGATCCGAAAGCCCGGACCAGCCTTTCTTTCTTCCAGAACCTGCGGCATCCTGTCCGGCCTGGCTGCCATTGTCTTTTTCTTCTATACCTATACGGGGATTTTCGGGACCGATGTATTCTGGGCCGACATCCTCATTTTTCTGGCAGCTGACATTCTGGCCTTTCTCATAAGCTTCTTTTCAGAAAAGCGGAAGAATTCCTGCCCAGATCCGGCGGACGGCTGCCGGTCCGCTTCCCTCCTCTGCGTTTCGCTGCTTCTCCTTCTGACCCTGCTGTTTTTCCTGCTGACCTTTTTCCCTCCCGCCATTCCCCTCTTTCAGGACCCGCAGACAGGCGGATATGGGATTGGGTAAAGGGAAAAAGAAAAAGTCCCGTAAGCACGGAACTTTTGAAATGAAGCACGGGGGATTCGAACCCCCGACAACCTGATTAAAAGTCAGGTTACTGAAAATGCTAAAAGTGCCGTATTTTCGCGGTTTTTGACGATATCGTAAGCGTTTTGACTATATTTTTGACTACATTATTTTTTTAAATAAAAAGCTCCGGTCACCCGGGGCTTTCTACTTCCAATATGGAGCTATTAAGGTGGATAAACAATAACTAACTTTACATTCCAATATGGAACTATTAAGGGAATATATAACAATTAATTTTACATTCCACTCTGGTGCTATTATATCATGTAAATCTGGTGATGTCTATGCTAAAAACACAGGACATCCATCCACATCCGTTTTTGCAGTCACCGTTTCCGGGTCAACTACAATCACAGAGACATCTTCAAACCGTCTTCGGCGCTTCCGGTCAACGGTGTATGTTTTATGAATTCTGTATACTGTACCTTGCATCCCTGAATGCCACGGAACGTAAGCCGGCATATCCAGAAATGCTTCACTTTCAGAATCAGATATCTCAACTTCCCTGATATCATCTATTCTGATAAGATCTTCATACCTGCCTAGCGAAGGAAACCGCTTCGGGTATCTTAACGCAGAAACAATTTCATCTACTTCAGACTGATCGAGCGGGAGAATGTGAAGGCGAAGATCCAGATCTGCGATGTATTCCATCACCGCAGGCTGCCGAACATATCCGCGGAACCCTTCACCGTCACGTACACGGACCGGGAAACGTTCCTTAAATTCTTTCGTTTCCTCACCGGAAAACATCCCGCCTTTCCAGCGTGTTGCAAACTTGTCAATATTTAGAATTCCTCTCCCTGCAACTGAAATCAGCATAGGATGATACTCTTTCCATCCGCACAGCGAATGTACCATGCCAATCACAGTCGAGTATGGCGGAAGGGGATATGTTCTTTCAAAGTTTCCACTCGCCCAGTAAGGAACTTTAAATTGCGCCATTTCCATATGTCCTGCAAGTTTAACTCCTTTCACGCCACGTTCCTCCTTATATTTTTTCAGACACGCATTTGCGTATAAAATCATTCAACGACATTCCCTCTCGCTCCGCCGCCTGTTTCCACTCTTCTTTCATCCCAACGGGAAGAGTAAGGTTTACTCGTTCATAGTTTTTCTTTATCCATTTATTTGTTGCCCTCATTTGAGCTTCTGTATAGGCCACGCAATCACCTCCATATAAAGTATATCTGAAGCAATATATTTGCGCAAGTATAAAAATAAACAATATATCTGCGAAAATATTGTGAAATATATCTATTGATATATTTACACAAGTATATTATACTATAATCATCAAGAGGAACACAGAACACCACAAAAAAGGAGATAAGAAAAATGAGAAAGACAATGGATTTAGTAAACGAAGTAGTGGCACTTGGGTTTGACAGAGAAGAAGCGCTTGCAGGAATCGATGCTTCTTTAGACGAAGCGATAGGCTTTGAAAACAGAAAGCCTCTCATGGAAGAGGAAATCACCGATGAAATGTACAGTGACATTCTTTTTGGATTTAAATGCGAAGAAGCATAAAGACAAAGGCGGAAGGGTTATCTTTCCGCCTCTTTTCATGTTATTCCAGCACCATCACACGGCGCAGAACTGTGTTCATGCCATGCTGTTCAAGCATCTGCCCGAAGCTGGCCGCCTCTTCACGCGTGTAAGACAATCCGGCGATATTGGCCCACAGGCTTCCGTCCTGCGGCGCGCTAACGATCGGCTGTTCGTCCGGTTCTGCACCTTCCCAGAACGGGATATAGCAGGCGTTCAGGTCTACAACACCATCTACTCCGTCGATGCGTCCCTTGCTAGTGTACTGCCATGCCGTAAGTGGCTGCGAAATCACCGGCCGCCATTTGTCCGCCGGAGGATCAGCGGAGAACGGAAAATTAGAACTGACCGGATACCGGGCAATCCAAAACGGGCAATCAAAGGCCGCTGTGTCGAAGTATCCAGCCTCGTAGAAGGCCTTTCCGGTATAGATCCTGGATTCCAGCCCTGCACCCGCGAGTGTGTTCTGTGCGGTCTGGATCAGGCCGGTAAGGACGCCGGAACCGATCACCTGAAGAGACAGGTCTTCGACATCCCACCATACCCGGCAGGACAGATTGTGGGATTTCAGCAGGTCGGCCACCTGCGCCGCCTCTGCGGCCGCCTGCGTGGGTGTCGTGGCGTACGTATACTTGTACACCTCGAAGGGGATGCCGTTTTCCTGACATCCAGCCACGTTCGCCTCAAACTGATAATCTGCCTTTCCGGACCGGCGGACGCTCCGGAGGATCGCAAAGTCGCATCCGGCGGCCTTGACCTTCTTCCAGTCGATCACGCCCTGATTGTCGCTGACATCAATGCCCTTCCACATAGATTACTCCTCCACTAGCTGGAAATACCTTGCAAGATCAGCAGGTTTTCCGTATAATCCAATCCCGCTACTTTCGATGCACAGATACTTCACGCCGTCGGAAATATAGTATTTTCCTTCTTCAGATTCCATGCCTTCAACCCACGCGATTGGATTATCTTCCGTTCCGCTTTCTTCAGGCTTGGGGATCGGAGTGAAGAGAGAGGCTGCCGTATCCGGTGACCATGTGGACTGCTTCTGATGTCCCTGTCCTTCCTTCACGCGGTACAGAATGCCATCTGAGTGCTGTACGATCTTTCCGGCCTCAAGCATCGTTCCTTCCGGGATGTCGGGCCAGTATTCGTACAGAGCAGACGTTTCATAAGCCTGCGCGTCAGTGTTTCCGGCAGCGTTGATTTCAGCCTGTTTTCTCATTGCCTTCAGTTTTTCGATTGCCTTTTCTGTAATCATCACATACCCTCCAGTGCGTCATTGATTTTCTGTATATCTTCTTTGATTTCTGCGATTTCATCAGTGCCTACGCTAGAAATGGGAACGGCAGGTTTCTGCATTGTGACGGTGATCTTGTCTGCATAGGTCTCCGCAAAGCCGCTTTCCGTAGTATCGTCCGTGGTCTCATAGTCAACAGACGTTGTGACATGAGGGACGTATTGCAGACTTGCCATTTCCGTATATCCGGAATATCCTCTCAACAAGTCGATACCTGCGTAATATCGCATAACGCTGGTCTTATCTGGACTATTGTTGAATTTTTGGATAATCGAATTTACATCGCCGGAATCAATTTCAATTTTTATTGTATTTCCGGTTTTTATGACATTTGATACTTCCAAATCACTTTCGTCAGAAAAAATTATTTTGTTCATATTATTATTCCTTTTTTCATTATATTATTGATAACACTACGTTTCCCGATTGTATATCACCAGATATAAATATTGATACTGTACCGCTGTTTGCGTCATATCCATTACAATATGCTTGTATTGTAACGCTAGGTTCATTAGTCCCGTGGCCTCCGCAGTTTCTAATGCCTACTACAATGTTATTTTGTGATATTTCTCTATACCTGGCATAGTCTGTTATTGTTGTTGTAATCGTCCTTCCGGTACTCGGCCATTGCGTGAAAGATACAAGTTTTTGATATCCGCTTCTTAGAGGTATGCCATAGGCCGCAGGATTATTTATTACATCTTGCTGTCCTTGACTTCTTCCAGCTGTATATCTATTAGTGTATATCGTGTCTATAGCTCCTGATATTGCCGTGGGGGTTTTGTCTGAAGGTGTTGCCCCACGGGATACACACTTATTGTATAGTGTGTCAACACCAGCCTGGAAAGTCGATTTGAGAGTGTCAATGTCAGTATTTGTTGCAATTTTAACCCATCCGTTGAAAGCAACTCTAGGGGACCATTTGAACGTTCCGTACCACGCGCCTTTATCATTGCTTCCAGAGGATATTGATCTTGTATATCTTGCCACATTTCTTGAACGAATTTTAAGTATTTCAAGGAATCCGCTTCCTTCTTCCGGGATATCCGTTACCATATTGGAGTTGTTAGCGTCAAGATATACAAGCGAGTTCATCGGCATTGCGGAGTAAATATCAACGATAGAAACGCCCGATTCTGGCAATTCAAGGGCGTTCAACGAGGTAAACACAGGCAGGCTTCCCACGTCCGCCTCTACAGCCGCAAAGGCTTCAGCAATCCTCTGTTCTAAACCGTTCATATTGGCTGAGGAAAAAGCGTCTCCTTCTCGTGATACATTTCCCTCCGCACGGGTAATATCATATGTTGCAGTTTCATTCGTTGCCACATTTTTCAGCGTTCTTCTTCCCGCAAATTCTACTAATCTGTCAGTCCATGTTTTTTGCGTAAAATAAGGCATTACAGAATCCCAGCTCCTTCCCCTGCGTATATTTCCGTATCGCAGTAATAATAACTGTTCATTGTGCGTTCATACACATAATTCACGTCGTGTAAGATGCGTTCAATATCGTTCCATTTTTGATATGTTGATAATGGCTGTGTAGGCGTTTCAGGAGTATCGGAAAGGGCCGCCCAGGCATCCCTCACAGCCTGCACATTGTTTCGGATTCTTAGATAATCACTCGCGCGCGGGATATCATTGTAGTTCCATGTCTTTGTCTGTACCGTCACCGCTAAAAACGATGCTATCTGGGCCGTATTACTTTCAATCCGATTCAAGTCAGAAACATTCAACGCGCCTTTTATACCGGACGCCCACTCTGCTTTTTCCTCATCTGTAATCGTCCTCGCAAGATACTTCTGATTTAGTTCTTTCACCCGGTCAATGTCTGACTGAGTGCGGTCATACACAAATTTCATCAGATAATCCCAACATCCTCTCCGGCATATATCTCACCTGCAAAATAATAATCTGATAGCAACTTATAATACCCGCGATATTTCGCAGTTGCAATGAACCCTCCGACCAAATCAGTTGACAGAGATTCGATACAAGCTACAAAATTCCCGCGTTCAACTAGCGTGTTTTCAACTTCTGTCCAGTCTCCTGCTTTTTCTCCGCGTGAGATATGCCTTGTCTGAATGATTTGCTGTAGCTGATAATAATCCAGAATGCTATCTGCAACCCGCTGTGCCGCTTCGTAATCCAGCAAAGTTCCTGTAAATGTTTTTGTACTTCTCACTTCTCCAGACTTTATGTTTTCGATACTGGAAAGTACAGCAAGTTCTTCTCCAATGTATTTTTGCCCGGAAATCACCACCTCGGACCGCGCATCCGTATCAATCTGTAGCTCGACATAATACGGGCGCTGCCTAATAATTGTTCCGACGTTTGTTGTCATGTTTTCCGCCGGATTAGAAAGCTGAATTGTATGTAAGCCTACACCATAAGTTCCTTTAGTTATCTGAGATATTTCATCGCTTAAAGTCCACGTTGTATACTTGACATTGATATCTGATACGTAATGATCTGTCTTCAACGTTGTTGAGAACTTACGGGATCGTTCGATTTTTTCAGATATCATCCGATTGCTTTTGTGGATTTCAAGATTTTCACGCATCGCCGTATTTACCGTAGAACCGCATGCGAAAAGCACCTCGCGCAGGGCCTTCTGGCATGTCTGGATTTTAAGTGTGCCGTACAACAGAGTATTGTATGTTTCATCGTCTACAACATAATCAGATATTCCGGCGGTGTTCATGATTTCATCGATAATCAGTCCGGCTTTTTCACCGTCATATATCCTTCCCTCCTTGAAATCGGTATTTGAAAGCATACCCTTGAAATCTATAGCAGACAGTGTACTTACATTTTTCGTTGTGCTGTTACTGTCAAGGAAAAACACGCCAAGCGGAATCTGCTTACCATTCACAATCTCATAAGGAACCATCTTTTGCCGTTTCTGAAATGTCTTATGCAATCCAGACGAGTTCCCGATATTAAATTCTTCGTTTTTGTCAACAAAATCAAACGTTAATTTGTCAGTTTTGATTTTGTCGCTGATTGGGTCTGTATCATTAGTTAATTTTCCGGAAGTAATAGTATCGGGACCCCACCTGATTGTCGTGCCGTACTCGATATATTGTAGTTTCACATTATGCCGGGGAAGAGTTTCCACGAACGTTATGACAATTTTTCCGTATTCTTCAACCTGATTTTCGCAGAAATAATCAAGGGAATCGGGATAATATGTCGCCTCTGCCTTTTTCACTCCGGCAAGATCATACCATTCGATTTTCAGCTCCAGCGGATATTCCTCAAGGAAATGCAAAGTGATCCCGATTGATGTATGATTTTCCGTAAACTGCACAGTGACGGATTGCCACTGTGAAAATTCTCCGGTATCTCCAGACTGTCCTGTGGAAAAGTACGCGAGATTGTCAGAAACGTCCGGAAATTCCTCACGGCTGCCGTCAAGTACGAAGAAATTATGTTCAAGTGTTGCATATACACCTGCGGCAGGATTTTTCTTCAAGAGATCAATATCCGCAAATGCCGCGTTAGTCGTACTCTCCGGCGTGCCATCCTCAATAGCAGTCGTATCATATAGATTGTAATCAACAAAAAATTCTGTTTTCATCCCGGCGTCCTCGCAGGGCCTTTTGCCGTAAATTTGCAGGTGAAGCTTTTATACGATACATCATCCTCTAAAATCTTCTCGTACTCATCTGAAACAGAGGAAATATATCCTACGAAATCATATGTTCCTCCGGGAACAGGGAGGGAAATATTATGAAACTCAACTGGCTCTGTCATTTTATCCCAAAATGCTGCATAATCTGTCTCTCCGAATGCATTACTGCTCCCGACAGTCAATGTGAAATTGTAATATACCCCTATGATCTCCCGTTCAAGGTCTCCAGCTTCGGTCCTTTCAGCATACTTATCAAGGACATCCGCTGTCCGTTTGATTGAAACAAGGGGAATGTCAAAATATTGTCCGTCTATGCTTATGCCGCGTGTAAACTTCATCCTTGCCACCCCAGCATATCTACATCATATCCCTGTCGCGCCGCCTCTGAAAAAATATCATTGAGGGACAAGCGCGCGAATGTTTCTCCGTCATAATTAAGATTGACCGTTACGCTTCTGACTTCATCACGTTCATTCATAACATTTCGGAGTGCGTCCTCTATTGTGGATACAGGCGTTTCGACGTTCATCTGTCCCGCTCTCTGATCTCCCAATAGAGCCAGGAACGGAGAGCCGCCACGAATTACCGCTCCGGATGCAAGGTGCGGAACATTTCTTATAACTGCCTGCGCATCAAGGCTGTTTGCCGATACTGAGTAACCGGCTGTTATGCTTCCGGATGATCCCACACTTCCGGCTCCACTGCTGAAGAAGTCTCTAACAGCCTGAATCGCGTTGCGCACCCAGTCAATGAATTCTCTAAGTTTATCAATAATTGGACTTATCGCATTTATAATACCGTTTTTGAAACTTTCAAATTTCTCTTGCGCCTCCGCCCATCCGGATTTCCAAATTTCAAGGACGTTTTCGCCTATCCATTCTACGAATATCTTAAAGAATTCTTGAATTTTCTCGACTAACTCAAGAATATTGTCCTTGAAATTTGCAAAAAACTCTTTTGCAGTCTCCCAGGCCCCTTTCCAATCTTTTTCTACTACTACCTGCTTTATAAATTTTAGAAGCCCACTGAAAAAGTCTTTCATCAGTTGTCCGAGCGCGTTCAACACATTGAAAAACGCTTGGAAAATAACGCCTGCACTATTCCATGCCGCTTGCCAAAGCGGAATGATTGTTCCGTTGATGAAATTTATGATTCCCGTAATTGCTTCTGTGATTTGCATTATCACTTGAATTATTATCTCAAGAAGCAATCCTATTGCTTCCCCAACCACAGGAACAACATAAGTGATAACCCACTCTATAAGCGGCATAAGTATGGTTTCCCAGAATGTTTGTAAAATTGATACAAGTCCACCGATCAGCGTTATAATAGAGTTTATCAGCGGTGCAATGTAACTTGAAAACAATTCATAAAGTTTTGCCGCCACACTATCTAATATAGGCTGAATTTGTCCATTCCATACTTCAAGGAAAGTGCCAACAAGAGAAGCAAGGCCATTCGCCACACTGTCAAAAAATGGCTTAAACTTGGTGTCGTACACCTCATTGAGGTTGTCAAACACGCTATCTATCATGGATTTGTAGCCTTCAAGGACTGTTGCGGCAGAGCCCAGCAATCCCTCCAGTGCTGTCTTGAATGCATCCGCATTTTCTGTGATCGGGAGCACAAGCATCTGGAGGAAGTCTCTTCCGATTTTAAGAGCAATCTCAGTCACTCCCATTGCGGAATCTGCTATAACTCCGATCAGAGCTGCCATGAAGCGTATTCCGCTTTCGCTTGCAAACGCTTCAAATATATATGCGACACTCTGGAAGAGGTCTGCGAGAAGCATATTGATATCTGCCCCTACATTAAACATAGAAATCAGATATTTTTTTATGCGGTCTGTATTATCCTCAAGATACTGCCCTAGACCTCCAATGAATGCTGTAGCGATAGTGAGGCCGATACTTGCAACTGATCCTACAAGCGATCCCAGCATATACATGAAGGATTTTGCCCATCCGTCTGCCGCCGCCAGCACTGCGGGGTCTGTCCAGATGTCAATGAGCGCATCCTTAATCTGTTCAAGCCCTTTTTTAATTGCCTCAAATCTGTATTCGTAGTCTCCGAGCCCATCCCAGAAGCCTTGTGTGAAGGCGTCTTTCAGTTCTTTTGCATAATCCAGAATCGGCTTCAGTTTTGCTTTCAGGCCGTCGAGCCATTTTACCAGTGCCGGATCAACCGGTACTTCTTCGAACATACCACCGACGTCCGTGCCTGCTCCACCGCCGCCGGAATCATCCTGCTTTTGAAGCACATCGAGATCGTCAAACTTCGCCAGCGCCCCGGTAGCTTTTTTCGCCGCGGACGCGGTTCCGTTCAGCGAATCATTGTAAGAATCCTGTACCTTTTTCGCACGGATAAACGTACTGTTTCCGCCCAGAATCGCAACGAATTGCGCAACGTAGGTCATCGCCGTAGAAAGAGCGCTTATCAACGCATTTAAGGCCGGAATCACCATACTTATAATCGGCGCAAACGCTGTCGCAAAGGCGTTTCCCAATGTCGTAAGCGCATTTTTTAGAGATTGAACGTTTTCCGCAAACTGGCTGGAATATCCCATGAGGTTTGTGAACCCCTGTCCTACACCAGATGTAATAGCACTGATTGCCCTGAACACTGCGCTGAACGCTACAGACATTGCCAGCATACGACCAAATCCCATGTGCGCCTTGTTCACGGATTTCGTCATTTTGTTCGTCTGTGCGGCAGCCGTGGAGAACGATTTTTTCGTATTATCCCCGACTTTCTTCACGGTTTTAGACATCTGATCCGCCGCGTTTTTCATGCGGTTATACGACTGCTCGACAGGCTGTTGCTTCTGCTTCATCTCCTCAAGCCTGCGATTACTCACAGCAAGTTTATCATTCAGGTTTTCGACCTGTTGCGCCATTTTGGCGTACTCAGCAGTATCCGTACCGGGAATGAATGCCTTTCCTGTTTCTTCCAGATCACGCAATTCACCAGTCGCATACTTCACAGTATTCGCCAGTTCGTCTATATCGTATTGCATGCGCTTATATGTACTGCTGCTCTCTTTTCCTCCGATTGAAAGGAACCTGTCCTGAGAAGCGATAAGCTTATTCATCCGGCTTTCTGCATCCGCAATTTGCTTCTGAATCTCAGCATACTCCGCCGTGGGAATTTTGGTTTTCCCGAGAGATTCCATCTTTTCCTGCAAAACGGAAATTTCCTTCGCAGTCTTTTTAATTTCATTCGTCAGGCGCAACATCTGGCTATTAACGTCGCGTGTGTTGATTTCCGTATTGATCCGGATTGAACCGTCGTACTGCTCGGCCATGCGCGCCCTCCCTTCATTTTGTCATCTCCTGAAATGCTTTTGCGGCGGCTTTTCGTGCCGCGATCTTCTTTTTCATTTCGTCGAATGCGTCAATCTTCGCAACTTCCTCTTCCGTGTATTCTCTCTTTGCCCGAGGTTCCTTGAGATCGTACATTGACTTCATTTCTCTGTACCATTTCCGCTCTTCCTTGCTCATCTTTCCGGTAATTTTCTTTCCCCTAATGTCAACCACTCGTGTAAAAGAACATTCGTCCAGATTGCGTAGAAGAGCCATGAAGCACCAGAAATGAACCTTTTCCATATTTAGGTCAATACCATACTGCCGCCTGAAGGCCACCCAGATTCTCCACTGGTCTTTCTGATAGCTCATAACCGGGGCTTCGGCCTTACCACGCGGAAGATTGTCCGTGTTCCACCCGTTAAGGAACCATGTCACTGCCGCCCATATTTTGTCCGCCGTACCAGGTGCTTCTTCCGGAAAAAGAAATTCACGGCACTGAGCCAGCTTTTCCCAGTTTGAAAGATCATTGTCGTCGAGAATCCAGAAAATCTGTATTCCCGTCTGAAAATCACTGTCAATCGGGTATCCTTGCCATTCCTCCGGAAGAGGGTCAAGAAGAATGTTGAAATTATTCTCCATGTTCTGCCTTATAGTCCGCGATCAGCTCAGCTTTTCCGCGTTGTGTGCGGCCGCCCTTGCGCTTCTTGTCGTACTTGACGGCGATACGCTTGCCGCGTTCCTCAAATGCGCGATTCACGAACGGAATGAGGCCGTCGATCAGTTCCATGATCGTTGACTCATCCGGTACGTCACACTGGAATGCCTTCCTGCAGAGGCCTTCTCCGAACATGGCATCAACCTGTTCGCACGCCTTTTCACACAGGGCTACGCGCTTCTCAAGCCACGGTTTCCAGTCGTTCAGTGTGATAGATTCATCGGCCTTTTTCTTCGTCGGGTCTTCCTTATCCAGCGCCTCTCCAGATTCCTGAAACCAGTTCAGAAACGCCGTGAATCTGTCCGGAAGCGTCGCGTCCCTCGAATTGATCGACGCAATCGCCGCGCCGTTATTGACGGATACCAGTCTTATTCCATCGTCAATTTCAAGGCCGTCATTATATGTAATAGCCATGCTTTTCCTCCTTACTCAGACGGCTCAGTGTCAGACCATGTGTATTCTCCGGAACTTGAATCCAGCTTAATGTAACCTTCCTGCACATCGCCATTTCCGTTGATCTGAATGCTCGTGATAAGCGCCGCACCGCCTTCTCCACCAGCGGAAGAAGGAGAAACGATAACCGGAACCTTGATTGCCGCGAACACGTTCGGCTTGCTTTCGACCGCATCGGTTTTGAAAAATCTGAAATAATCCGTTTCGCAGTCTTTTCCGGTCGGGAACTTCTTCAGCAGCTTGTCAAGTTCCTGCTGCATCTCATCGCTCAAATACTCTCGCTCAGGGTTCATCGAGAATTCGTAACCGGACAGCGTGGAGGACTGAGATTTCATATTGACGTACTGCGTACTCTCGACGTTCGGCCCCCAATCTTCCGTAACCTCCGTATATCCGTCTCCCATTTCCAGAATGTTCGAAGTCATGCCCTGAAAGAGTTTCCCGACGTCCAGCAGGGAGACCATATTGGTTCTATCTAATGCCATGTTTTTCTCCTTTTCATGTTTCCTTTATATAGTTGCTGTATTCCACCGTGACCGGAAGCACCCAATCCTGTACTCCGTTTTCCTGCGGTTCTGTACCGTAGGAATTATCACGGGTTATTCTTGTGATTTTTCTGCCTCCGGAAAGTTCCGGGTATGATGCAAGGCGGTATGTCTCTCCGTCAATGACCGCATCCTCTTTACAGAGCCAGTTCCCGAACATTTCAAGAAACTCCTGTATGCTCATCTTCTGCCGCTCTTTTGCAGAGCTTGCCGCTCGATAGACAAGATAAAATGGGTAACGGCATGTCTGGTTCTTATTCCCAGAAACATATGTATCTTCCGTATATACCTTCGCTCCTGAGTTATCAGACATTGCGATGCCGCTTTCGCTTTCAAGCACTTCAAACTTTATTGTTTCTCCCGGAAGTAGTCCGGGAAACTGATTTACAAGGTCGAGCATCGCTTCACGGAGTATCATGTATCTGATATCGATCCCGATTGGTTGTAATGCATCTGACATGTCACGCCCCCAGAATTTCAAAATGCGGGATAGCCGTATATGGTCCACCTGCTGTGGTAATCAGAAAAACGAAGTCATTTTCCCGGTTCATGTACGCATAGAAGCCTTCTGACAACCTGTCTGCATAATCTTCATCATTTACCGGGTTCTCTCCCGTCCACTCGCCTTTCCAGAAGAAATCCGTTGCGGGGTTGAATGTAATGCTGTCTACCAGCTCGTCATTGACCTGCTTCGCCCATGCTTTCGGCGGGAGCCAGATAAGTTCCTTCCTATCGGCGTCCGTGATAATCTTCTGATTGCCCCTTTCGGTGTAGGCGATATGCAATTCAGCGTTGTCCGTACTGTCAGGGCCATATTTCTTCAATATCTGCCCCCGGTCGGTTTCCAGGTGTACGCCAGAAAGAATGTGAGGATACCAGACATCGGCAGTGCTGGATTCGTAGTAATTGAATATTGTCACTGTATCGCTGTACACGGTATCCCCTCCTTAAAAATCAGCACATACGGCCTCTTTGAATTTGTCTTGAAACGCTTTAATCCTCACGATATTACCCATGCACTCATCCGGTACATTCCCGTAAAAAATAATCGTCTCCGGCTGGAGCCGCCGCACCATTTCCTCATACCCTGCCAGAAACAGCGCCTTCTTTTCCTTGCTGTTCATGCAGCCCACGGAAGAAACCGCCACGGTCGCGCCCTCCGGCTCTCCGTCAAAGCACCATTCAAAGCTATCCGGCGTACTCCATGAGATTGTCGGGATAACCTGTATTCCGGCCTCTTGCAGATATGCGGCCACCCAGTGTTTACGGTAATGGTTGTATATCTGAATGGCTTTCGGAAAGTCGGTGTATGTGGAGAAGTCCGGCGACATAACATAGCGGAATTTATGCAACATTGGTATGTATCTGTCAATGCATGTCCACAACCGGAGCATTTGATAATCATCTACAAAACAGTGAATGCCCTTGTTTTCCGGCTCCTTACAAGACTTCGCATAATTGAAAGAAATCCACTCGCATCCTCCCTCATACTGTGTAGGTTCTATCTGCGGTATGCCATACTCTCCCACGCCGTCAAATATCCGGCGTTCCAGATTTTCATAATTGCGGTGGTTTCGGTAATTGCTCATTTTTTAGCCTGCTTGTACACCTGATTAACGCCAGTAGCCGCCAGCCCGGAGACAGCACCCACCGCCACAGCGTTGATGTAATCCGCCGCCGGGAAGTCCGGCATGATGTTCATGCCTACTGCGCCCAAAACGCCGCCCACGACGGCCATAATGACCGGAATCCATTCGTCCGGGATTTTCTGCGCCGCCTTGCATGCCATTCCTACCACATAGCAGATAGCCACAATAGCAACGCAGGTTCCTAATGTCGTAATGTCCATGTATATTTCCTTTCTGAAATCAGAGCAATCCCAATTCCATGAATACTTTAAAAATCTTCGGGGACTGAATGGCGAACCAGTCGGTCATTTCCTCGTTTGTTGCCCATGCCCCACATGTTGAGCTTGAAGCGTCCAGTCCACTTTCGTATAGGAACGCATGAATAAGTTCATGCCTTAAAATGGTATTCTTATACCCTTCGTAATCCTTCAGCTCACAATCATCTTTTTTATTGCAGATAACTATTGTGTGGGTAGAGAAATCGGTATAACCATCACGGAATTTTCCATCCAGATTTACGTCCGCTTTTTCGTCACGCTGTACGATTTCCCATTCTGTCCCCAGGATATTTACTTTACAATCCTGCATATAGCAGTAATACTCCTTTATCGTCTTTTACTCCCGTCAGATACAACCTTGCAGCACTGTACAGGAGATTGTTTGTCAATGTCTCGTCCCCCGCCGCTTGATAGACTGCGCTCCAGTTTTTCGCACCGCTGGCCGTATCAGATAGGGACGCATAGCTGATTGATTCAGAACCAGCAGACCGGGAAGAAATGATTCCCGATGTTGCGCCGCCGGAAGTCTCTGAAGAACCTCCGGCCTGCGCCGCTGCATTTGCCTGTTTCTCTGCCAGCTCTAATTCATACAGCTTGTCAGACACGGCGCAGACGGCTTTCTGCACCTTTGTAGCCGCCCTCTCATCAGACGGTAAGCCGTCAACCAATCGGCCAAAGGTGATAACGTCCAGAAAGTCGCTGGCACGGTCTGCTATCCGTGGGAAATCAGCTTCCGGCACGATATTTCCGTGATATGTAGTTGCGTAAAACTCAAAATCCGCGTATGCCATGCCGGAGCCTCCTTTTATCATGCTTTAGAAGCGATAGTATCGTTACCAGACTTCAAAGCCTTATAGGTGTTGTCGCACTCTACAACCGTGATGTATTCCCCAGTCGTTGCGGCAATGTCACTCTTACCGTCCCACGCCGTCCAGTTGCGAACACTCTGTCCGTAATTTACTTCCGGCGCTGTGCTGGCGTTGGTCTTATACTTATACAGATGTCCGGTTTCCAGAGTGGGGCTTACAGTCAGCTTCGTTGTCCCGGCGGTACTTCCTTCTGCGGAATCAACCGTAAGGGTTCCCAGCGTGGTATCATCGGTGATTGTCACAACCGCGATAGCGTCAATGTACTCCGCGAACAGGGTAAGTCCCATGATTGCGAACGCCTCGGAAACTGCTGTGTTATAGTTGCCCTGGGTGTGGAATCCGATGAGGTTCGTCTCTCCAGCGCTCACAGTGTACACAAGGCCAGCCCGTACAAAATCGCTGTCATTCGGGTCGACATAGTACAATACAATGTTCTCTACCGGCGTAGCAATAACGCGGCCTCTCTGGATTTCATCTTCGGACAGAAGGAAAATCGTATTGAATCCCATAAAGTCCTTAATGTACTGGAAACCAAACTGATTCTGAATGGTAATATCAGCCGCTCCCAGATATTCGTACACATCCAGCACATTCACGAACCCAACAGTCCCAGTAGCCGTTCTGTGCATGGTCTTGAACTTGTTTTCTACAAGTCCCTTTGCCATAGCCAGTGCCATCTGGAATGTCGTTTCGGTCGCCGTCAGGGTTCCAGTGTTCAGGTAGCTGTAAAATCTGCCTGTAACATCACTCTGAAGCTGGAAAAGGAACTCATCATCAGTCATCTGCACGGCGTTGTCGTAGCCGTGGTCTTTGATACTCTCAATGGAAACGGCCTTTGCATACTTCTCAATCGTGATGTCCGCATAGTCCTTTTCCTTTACAACAAATTTGCTGTAAGGGATTTCCTCTCCCTCGCCTACGTTCCCACTTTCCAGCACACCTTCGGCGTACTTGCTTTTCAGCTTCGTGTTCGGCTGCTTTTTGATGGGGCGCATAATCCCCAGAATCTCTCTCAGATGTTCCCAGTTTCTTTCAAATCTGGTAACAAAATCCACCTCGCGGGCGGTAACCTGGACATCTGCTGTCTTAATCAGGTTTTCTTTCGCTGCCATTATTACTCTCCTTTGCTAAATAAGTGCATGTTTGCAGCAATGGCGGCCTGTCTTTCGGAAGCGTCCTTGATACCCATAATCTGGTCTTTCGTCATACTTCCGCCGGTATTCTGCCGCTGGAACGGCTGTGTGAACCTTGCCGCATTCTGCTGCGCTTTTTGCTGTTCCTCATCAATGAACGCTGAAGCGTCTTTCTCCTTCATCTGTGAAATCAGGTCATTCAGGCCCAGAATTTTTCCGTCCTTCAACTTCAGGCCGGATTCCTTAATTTCTGCCATGATTGCACGTTTGGCCGCCTCGCTGGAAAACTTCACACTTTCAAGCTCTGCTTTCAGAGCATCGTTGAAGTCACGCTCGTAAATCTGTGCCTGCGCGTTTTTCTCGGCGTCCTCAGCCTTCTTTTTCCAGTCAGACAATTCCCGCTGCATGGTTTCAAGGTCAACGCCATCAAATCCTTTCAGTGTGGCTTCCGCCGTCTCAGCCTTTTCCTTCCATGCGTCACGGTCATGCGTCAGGTTTTCATTCTCCTTCTGCAATTTCTTCAGGTCTTTCCCGTTCTCTGCCATGACAAAATTGACCTGTTCATCTGTAAGCCCCTGTTCTTTTAATTCTTCAGTTTTCATTGACTGCTCCTTCCGTTATTAGGTTATTTTAGGTGTGTAACCGTCCACCAACGGTTTGCCATTTTGTAGGACTCGGCATGTCCAAAACAGGGTCGGCAGGAGTCGAACCCGCCATACTATTCCTCTCCCTGTGGGTTTGTTTTACATCTACTGTTATCCCTCCGGATGGTTCTTTGCATTTTTCAGCATTTTACTCACACCCTCTCAAAAGGCCGCAATCCGGTATGGTGTTTAGTGATGTGAGCGATACTTGTTACTTACGCGCGATTTTCACAAGCATTTTATTTCCCGGATTCTTTAAATTCCAACTCATCGGCTCCGCAGAACCATGAGGCCATCATGCACACGCCGGAAATTGCATCCGCTTTTCAACCTCCGGCCGGAGCCGTTTCTTTTAAGGACGTGTGCACAGATAAGAAAGGAGGAGACAAGTACGAATAATATGAAAAGGGCCGGACGGACTGCGCTTCATGCAATCCATCCGGCCCCGAGTGGCCTTTTGCAAATACGATTATTTGCCATTTTTTATTGATTTCTTCACTTCAAATATAATGATCTCCCCGGTTTTCGGCCGCCGTCTGATCTCAACGTCATTACCGCGCGACAGAATTTCAAGGATGATTCTGATCTCTTTCTCTCCCATGTTTTCATTTTATCATATTTTTTCACTTTGCTTCCCCGCACGTTTTTAGGAAAGCGGCAGGTTTCCCCGCCGCTTTCATTACATCATGTTGCGCAGTTTGTCTATATAGCGTTTCATGACCTCTCTTTCCTCCCGGCACTCGGAATCGTCGCTCATGCCTTTCAATTCTTCGGTCAGAGCGTCCATGTGTTCCTCCAGAGCCGCAAGCATTCTCCGCTTACAATCCTCGGACTTATTATTCCTGTAGGACTGCTTGCTGTCCATGTATTCGTTGTACGAATCGTTTCCTGCGCCGTTAGCTCTGCTGTAGTGTCCTCTCACATAATGCTCACCCCGGCGGGCATAAGAAGAACCACGGTCATAATCCGGCATCATACCGTCTGCCCGGCTGTATCTTCCCATGCTGTCACGCTTACGCCGTTCTGAATAGTCTCCTTCGCTGTAACCGCCTTCCATCTGCTCCTGAACAGTGTTGTAATACTCTTCTTTGCACTTCCAGTATTCAACATTTTCCATGTCCTTCAGCATGTCAATCAGCTTATATGCGGTTTCCAGGTTCCCAGTGTTCAGGCCCTTTTCCGCAATCTTATCAAGCTCATCCTTGATATTCTGCATTAACTTATAACTCATAGCCTGCTCCTTTCTCAACCGCATACCCTGACAGCAGTCAGGTTTGGATTGTCTACGTCTACAGCAGAAACTCCGGTGTTCTGAACGGTGATGGTTACACAGCAACCGCAAGGTACATCAATGTAGTGCATTGTAGCAACATTGAAATACTCAGATACCGCCGCTGGCGTGGCTCGCATGATAGAACCTGTAAGAGCTTCTCCGTTCAGTGCAATTCCCAGAGAAATTTCACCCACAGTTCCACCTGTAGCCGGTACAGCAATGTTTCCAGCGAAAGAAACAAGATATCTACCGGGCTTTACAAGGGTGAGCTGTGCGCTCCCAGCTCTGTGACGCTCTGCGCCGCATTTACTTCCGATTTCTTCGGTAAAAGGTACGCTCTGCCCTACTGCCACAGTGGAAACAGCAGGATTTAAAAGTTCAATCATAGTAATCTCCTTTCATATCACAAAAGGACAGACCATCCGGCCTGCCCTCCTGCGTAATAACGGCTTGTGCCGAACATCCCGTACTTGCCGGGAAGAAACTCCGATATGAAGTTTTTTAGCAACATCCGCATCCTGTGTTACATCCACATCCGTTCACTCCGAAGGTGAAACCCGTCGGGTTGATGATGGAGGTGTAAGGGGACATAACCGGATAGCTCGGTGTAGGCGTAGGACGCAGAGCGTTAATAATGCTCGTAGTCTGTGCCTGGTTGGAAAGCTGAAGCTGTGCAGACTGAAGCTCAGTCTGGAGGCTCTGAATCTTGTCCTGCGTGATGGTATCGATAATCCTCTGCACTCCGGCGGTCTGGTTCTCAATTACATCCCGTAATCCGTTATTCACGGTATTCTGGAGGATGTTGGTCTGTGCCGCCATGTTGTAGTTGATTTCACCCTGTCCCTGCTTCAGATCGCAGCAACAATTTGCCATCTGTGAGCCAAGGGTATTGAATCCGTTACAAAGCTGTGTGCTGATGTTCTGAATGCCATTTTCAATGCCCTGAGTAGACAGTGCGGCATCGATGTCAGACCGTGTGGCCCATCCCTGGAAACCGGGCGTATTGGTTGCTCCGCCTCCGCCATATCCGCCGCCGAAGCCGCCCCATCCGAACATACCAAACAGGATGAACAGAATCAGCCACCACGCGCCATCTCCACCCCACATGCCGTCATTTCTTCCGTTTCCGGTAGCTGCGGCAATGTCAGATAAACTATAGTTCGTATCCATTGCGTTTCTCCTTTAAAATGTATTTACAAAATCATGGCCATTGATTTATGTACTTATTTAAATAATCCCTGCATTTGCTGGGCCATCTGCTGGGCCTTGTCAAGCTGGGCTTGACTGATTTTTCCGGACTGTAAAAGCTTCTGCACTTCTTCCTGCGGGTTTACGCCCTGCATTTTCTGCTTAAATTGCTGAAACTGTTGAAGCATATTCCCGGCACCATTGCCCGGTCGATTTCCGCTATTTAAAATATTGAAAAGAGGGTTTGACATAATATCACTCATCCTTTCCAGTAGGGCTTGTGGCTGTCTCCAACATCTCATAGAGTTCTTCGTATTTGCCCCGTAAATCGTTATATTCCTGCCTGGTAACATATTTATCATCCATGTTTATTTCAGGCTGTTTCTGGGGAGCTGGCGTGGCTCCTGCGGTGATTTCTTTGTATTCAAACGTTCGAAGAGTAGGCATTCCCGCCTGGTCTGTAGTCTTGATATAGAAGCAGGAATTCTCTGAATCCATTAGCAAAACGCTTGTGTTCGGTGCTACCAGATAGGACTTCGCCCCTGCCTCGCCCTGTACCCACAAAATTCCCTGATTGACCGGCGGTGCCTGCTGTTGCTGGTACTGCGCCTGCATGTTCGCCAGCCTGTCTATTTGCGGCTGCAACGGGTTCACCTGTCCAAATTGATACGGGTTATATCCGTAGTACGGTAATGCCATGACTTTACCTCCTATGAATTTTCTATGACTTAATTTTAAGCAATAAAAAAGAGCCTCGACAGGCTCGAAAAGAACCGTAAAAGGCTCGAAAAAGTGCATGAAAAGTATATTCTATTATCCAAGTATCCGCGGCCAGTAAACTCGCTCTATCCACTCATCCATCCGTCTACTGTCCGTCAACTGTATAATCTTCTTGTTCACCCTCCGGCTGATCTTCTTCACAGTGGTCATTTCACAGTGGTCATTTCACAGTGCATAATCTCCGCGCATTGCTCTAACGTCGCGCCTTTCTTTCTGAGATTATATAACGCCTCTTCCTGCGGGCTAAAATTGCAGAATTCCGCATAATAAGCCAGCTCCGGCGCCGTGAAATCGTACACCTTCAAGATTATTCTCCTTACTGCGTTTTTGCAAGATAGGAAATGAGTTTGTCCCTTGTTTTTTTTAATTCCAATTCATTGTTTCCGGAAATCTGACTATTTAAAATAGTAACCAGCGTTTCCATGATGAGGCTGTCCCGCTCCTTAATTTCTTGCATAGCCTCAAAATCCCGCTTGTCGTGCCGCTCCAGCGTTTCCACCCGATCATTTAGCTTCACTGCCGGGGCAATCCATTTATGTATAACTGCCGCCGCCCCTCCGATAACGGAGATACCGCCACATATAGCAAGGATTGTTTGTATAGCTTCCATTACCCCCATGCATCAATCCTCCGCTTCCTCGTCGCTGTATTCATCTGCATACCTCCCTCCGTCATTTTCTCCATATTCATAATCTTTGCAGTATTTCCCCTTCTGCTTGCAATATATACAATGATCTTTTTGACAGTAACAGCATTCTCCAATTTCGGAAGGTTCCCAGATAAGTTTACTAAAATATTTGCATGTTTTACAATTTCCCATACCTATCTCTCCCAGTAATAAATCGGTATTTCCTGCCCACTATCCCAACTGTCCCAGTAATACCCGTCCTGCACGCACACCACATGCCCGTCAATCCCAAGCACGTAGGTTCCTTCCGGATGGTCTCGGCAGAAATCGTCAACAGTGTACACATACTTCCCGTGGTCATCCACAAGCTGTCTGTGGAAGCCATTCTTTTTGAGGTACGCGCCCCACACTCTATTGGCACTTGGCATATCAGATAGAGAAAATCCGAACAACGATAAACCAACATAGGTTGTTTCCCAATCTTGATTCATAGCTTTGCATAGTGCTCTTACGGTACAGTCGCCTACTCGCTGTCCATTTGATGGATTTGGGTTGTATGCTTTCCACCTGTTCATATTTATTTCCCTTTCGCATTCTGATACCGCCTTGCGCCCTTATTCGCGGCCTTTGTCTGCGTTGCTCCGAAACCAGCCAGCTTATTCCGCTCATACTGCGGCTGTAAATCATGCTTCGCGCAGAAATCATTATACGCTTTGTTCTGCTGTTGCAGCCTATAAGCTTCCGCATCGTAATCGGCCTGCAACGTGTTGCGGTATTCGCCTGATGAAGCGTTGATTTGCTCCTGCTTCACAATAAGCTGTCGCTTTGTTTTGCGAATTGCCCGCTCCATTGCCCGCTGTTTCTGGCTGTTCTTATATCGTTCCCTGTTCTCTTTGTCTGTAATTTCGCTTCCGGTACCATCAATCAGATTGCCTTTTTCATCTCTCCACGGATTCCGCAGGCGTTTGTCCCACGGCTGGTGCGAGTGTCGGCAATTATACCCATGCAGACCAAGCGGATTGACTACCGTCCCATCGCCTGTCTGCGGGTCTATATCATATCCGGTGTTTTCAAGCAGGTTTGGCGCATCTGGCTCGCTCCCCCTGATCTTATATACCCGTCCTTGCCAGCTATCATGCCCTGCAAGCGCAGGCTGACCCGGCTGCCTCGTCCGCGCCCCAATATGGGCCGACGTAAGTATATATTCTATGCCTCCTTCTACAATGTACTGATTCGTAAGCTGTGCCGCCGTCTGATTCATTGACGTGACTACACAGCAACGCGCTGCCGCTTCAAGCGTTCTCCGTGTTCCAGAAGGATATGTGACCATAATTCCACGTCCGGCATAAGCGTCCAGCACGTCAGCGGCCGCCGCGTTATAGCTTTGCACGCCGCTTGATACTCTCATTTCTGCATCGTCAAGAAGGTTGATAAGATCGCGTTGTGCCGCATCCATTGTGGTTCGCGTGAGGTTGCTCAATTCCCCTCGGCTTTTCTGATACTCAGCGTCTATAATGCGCATATACGCTTCATTTTTAAGCGGAGAAGATATTTCTATGCCTAACTGCGACATAACCTCTGCATCGTCTTTCCACGATGTCAGAACGGCATCCCGAAGCAGTCTGCGTAGTTCCTTTTCGCTCAGTCCGGTTAATTCAGAAAGTTTTTTCTGTATCTCCTGCCTGCTCTCTCCCATCTGCTCAAGCTTATAGATTAGACGATCAGCGGTCGCCGTAAGCTTTCCGGCATTCAAAACGCGGCGCGCTGTATCCCGTAATATAAAATTTTCAATACGGCTGTATATCTCAACCATGCGGTCAGCCGCGCCGTCAAAATCTTCAGGCTTCAGCATATCATTTCTTTCCTGCGGTTTCCTTCACAATCTTTATCCAGTCTTGTTTATGCCTCCGTTTCGCTTCTTCAAACCATTGCGGCCCCGTCCCTGCCGTGTGGTATTGCAACTTGCGTTGTGTCGGATATTTCTTCGGAGGAGATCGCCACCCGGTTATATTACCTTCCGCATCTTTAATCGGGATATTAGGGCCGTAAACTGTGCCCTCGTAGAGATAGTGAGCATAAGGAGTATTATACATTATCTCCCCGCCATATAATCCTTCTGGATATTCTACTTTGCTTCTCAACGCTCCCTGCGAATACGGCACAAATGGCTTACTATCCGCTACAACCTGTAGATTCAGTGCCTTTTGTGCCTCCCGCAGATTATCGTCAATCCTCGATGTATCAATATTGATTTCTACCCCGCCTACGTAACTATGTAACTTCATTATATCACCGTTTTCCCTACAGGCTATCCGCACATTTTTACGGTGTAAGCGCCTGCTCAATCGCAGATTCAAGTGCCCCCTGATTCTGTTCCAGCGCCGTCACGCGCTCATCCAGCGTTTTTTCCGTTTCAGAAGCCTGATTCTCAACAAGCTCCCACCCCTGCATAATTGCATCTCCTGCGTCCGCATACGTCGCCTCATAGTGCTGTCCTTCCGGTGCAAGTTCTTCCGGCATAGCGGTTTCCGTGATTGTCTTATACCCGGCAGAAAGAAGTTGCGCCTCTGTCGGATTGAATATCTGCATCCCGTCCAGTACAATCCTGTGTGGTGGGTAAGTGAGTTTTCCATCAATGATTTTTCCCAGCATCAGTCTGTCACCTCCAGAGATTTTTTCGTTTTGTAGCCAAGTTTCATCCACGCTCCGGAATCATTCGACACAATCGTAGTCGGGGAATACGTCCGAAGTGCAGCATAAGCGGCAAGCTCGGAGGGGGAGAGAGGGGTCTCGACGGGGGTGTTAAGAACATACATAAAATCAATATCGTTTTGCTGTATAAAATACTCCCACTCTTCGATATTACTTGCCAATGTCGTTGGTACTCTAAATGCAATATTAAATTTATTATCTTGTCCAGTTTGCATTCCTGTATCTGGATTTGATAATATGTCATTATTCAAATAAGTAAAATGAGAGCATTTGCAATATTTTCCACTATTTGTGTCGTTGAATTTTAATGTGAATACAATAAACGTTCCTTCAATATAAAATACTTCATCCCAAGTATCACTCCAAACACATGTTTTTAAATCATCTCTGTGTATCCTATGAACATACACTCCCCGCTTAAAATCCACTTCATCGCACATCCACTGCTGCCCGCTTTCATCCGTGTAATTCCCGCCGGAATCAACCGGGATACCGGGAAGACCGTTCGGTGTCTGAACCGGAATGGTCTGAGGTGTGCGGTAAGGTTCATATGAAAGCGCAGTTGAGCCAATGTTCATCATAGGATTACTCACCGTAAATTGTAAATCATGGGTCGGATTTTTCTCGATTCTCATCTGTATAGCGCAATAAGTAACATTTCCTTCAGGTAACTCATCAAATAATTTTGGAATTATAAAACTGTTCCTGCCTTTTATAATTGTTTTTTTTTCATTATCGCTCCAGTTAATTATACCTGATACGGTGGCATTTATTTGGGCTATAAAAATATCATCCACATTGCTATCAGAATCAAACGAAAAAGCAACTTCATCATTTAGGATGTTTTTGTCTAATACAAACCTCCATGTACCCCTTACAGTATTTGCAGCATCTCCGGTTTTTCCAGAAATGGTTTTATCTGTCGTATCGGTAATTAAATTTCCTCCATAAACATTGACCGCAATCTCCCCGCTATCCCCCACGCTCTTAATCTCCTGCGGATAGTCCGGAGAGGGAGAGGGTGCGCCGCCGGTGTAAGGTTCCCACGTGAGGGGCGTGGTGCCAAAATTTACCATTACAGTTGTCAACATATCTGATGTAACTTTAGAATCATCCGCTTTATAAAACGAAATTCCTATTTCGGATGTGTCTTCTGAAAAAAGTAAATATTGGTTTGAAAGTTCGATTGTTTTTTTTATAACAGTCCCATCATTTCCCTGTTCGACAATAAGCCAAATTATATTATTTGTTAATCCACTTACTGTTATACTATTAAATTCTCGTACACTAACTTTTGGAATACTAACGCTTAATTCGTTGTTTATTACGTTTCCATTTGTATCATAATATCCGTCAATCATATTGTTAGTATCTAACAGCTGCGCCCCGGTTGTCGTCTTCTGCTCGCTCTTGCCATAGAGGGTAAGTCCGGGCCTCATGCGTGCAACACTCCGCACGCTTATATCTTCACCTTCCGCAGTCCGCTTCTTGATTTCCCCGTCTAAGAGCCTGCGCCTTGCCTCTAAAACATTCATGCTGTTATCCCCCAATCGCAGAACGTCATATAATCTCCTACGATGATGCACTCGTAATGTGTGTTCGCCTCTACAACAATATCCGTCTTAATCGTCTCCGGAATGGAAAGCGTTGTCGCAGTCTCTCCGCTGTCAAAAGCGAACCAGTACCCGCTGGCCTGTCCAGACGTCCCGGCGGCGAGTGTCAATGTCAGAGAAGATACTTCTCCCCATGTGTGATATTCGTTTGCGGGAAGGGTGAATGTCGTGTCGGATGTGCCGTGATCTACCTGTGTAATCTCTGCTGATATTCCGAGGTCGCTTGATGTCTTATTGCCAGTCAGCGTTACTCCGTTAATCTGCGGCTGATTCTGAAGGTTATTGTAATCCGTCGTACCTCCACCTCCGCCTCCGGTTCCTCCGTTCATGCAGAGATAGTATAGATACTGCTCTTCCCTCGTGATAGGCTCAGGTATATATCCTTCTCCTGTAGCGAGATATGAATAATATTTTTCTTTTCTGGTTACTGCGTCTGGTAAATACGGCATATTCTATTCCTCCGTGAACAGTCCTTCCTGCATATTGTTTTGCGCTTCATTCGCAAGCATTTTCGCGTCTTCTTCTGTGAATCCCTCGAATTTTACTAAATAGTACCAGAATGGAATACGGTTTTGTACTGCATAGGCATACCACTGTTGTTTGTCTGCCTCGTAAGAGTATAGTATATCTCCGAAATTGTACACTGTCTCATAGCTTCCCACCGGAGCAAGGCTGTACAGGTCTGCGTATACGCTCATGGCATAGATAGCTCCGTCCAGACATGATTCCAGTTTATCACGCACATCTTTCACAAGCTGCACTGTCCTCTGTTGTTCTGCCTCAACGCCTGTCGCCGTCTGAATTCCTGTAGCCTCATTGAAAACGAAATATCCGTTAGAGAATCCGCACTTATACCCAATCTGAGAAAGCAAAGCATTGATTCCGGAAAGTCGTGTATCAGTGTTCAGCTGCGGGTTGATCTCCTGATAGAATTCTTCTTGGTTGCTACCGAACACGTTCTTCGCGTAGTGAGGTAATTTCACGTCAGCAGGTCCGCCTTCTTTTAAGTTTCTTCCGCTGGCGTACATCAGTCTATCATCAATCAGGATAATTTTCTGACTGTCTGCAATCTCTCCGGCGTTGCGGCTGTACGCAATATCAAGGTCTTTCATTTCTTCAATAGCATCAGCATATAAAGGCAGTCCCAGCGCGGTTACCAGGTCAACATTGTTCGCCTGCGGCGTGCGGAATACGCCGAACATAGGCCCGTCAAGCTGTTCTCCGTTGTTCTTATCAATCGGGCCGGAATCTTCCATCAGGTCAGCCCACTTTGTGCGGGAAAGAGCGATAGGGTCGCCTAAGCTCTGTGCGTTGTGGGACATATAAGCTCTGTTGGTTATGTAATAAGGGTAGTCGGTTCCGGCTTCAGTCTGCGTCTCTACGAAGCGGTGATATTCCAGGCGGGTATAATACTTGTCATTGTCGGCGTAACTGTCCTTGAAGATAATACCGGTAATATTTCCGTTGCTGTCGCTATCAGTTATCATGAAATCGAACGGCGTAAACACATCAAACCCGCTGCCGTTGGGCTTAATGATAACCGTACCGTATGCACAGCCATACTCTACCCAATGGCGCAGGTTGAAATATACCTTGTCAATCTGCTCCTGAAGCCACGTTCCCCGCGCTCCTCCGCCGATCTGTATCTTAATTCCCAGCGTTGCCAGACGCGCAGTCTCGGAGCATACCGCCTTTGCAAAATTGATTGTCTTGATATTATCCTCAGCGCTCACCCAGTACGGCGCACCCCGGTACATATCGGCACAGCGGGAGATAACGTCCTTCATCTGCTGGGAGGTTATCTCTTTCACCTGGAAATCTTCTTCTGCCCGTTTCTTGAATATCATGCCTATCCACCTTTTTACTGTTGCTATCAGTCCCATTTAATCACCTATATATCAAGCTCCAATAGCAGATATCCTGCACTTGAAATCGAAGAAATCTCCACATCAAGCCGTTTTACCCCGCCATTTAACCAGTTTCCCCATTTGTCAACATAGGGAATGTCTCCATCTGACTTTGCAGTTAATCCGACATCACAATCTTTTGGTATAATATCTTTCAAATCTTCCAATGTCATGCGCTATTTCCCCTCCTCATCGACAACGGGATTGTGGCATACCGCCCCAGTATTTTTCTTCTCCCAGCCTGCGGGCTTCTGCCGTATCATATCGCCCTAAATCTATGCGCTTGCTATCAACATAGATTAAAGCGCGATATTTATTCCTGTCAGGCTCGTAGTGTACGCCATTGTATCCCGTTTTATTTGTTTTCTGTCTCCGCTTGTTCCGGGCCTGCTCGGTTCCGGTGGCCCAGTGACAATTTTCCGGGCAATAATCACCATTGGTATCTTTTCTATCAATGCTTAAATTATCAGCATATCCATTCTGCAAGGCCCATTGAATAAAAGACATTGAATTTTTGTTCCATTCCTCACAAACCTTTATTCCTCTGCCGCCGTAATCTTCATAGTCCTTGTCGTTTGGATTGTTACATCTCTGGCGAATGCCCTGCCATATTTTATATATCCTCGGATAGTTCTTCTTTGCTCCGCTACGCACTGTGCCCCCTCCGCATTGCCATAGGAGAAATTGCATACCGTAGGGCGTCGATATAATGATCGTTGCCGTCTGGATAGTCTGCAATTACTTCTCCATTTCCATCAAGTTCATGTTCATACTCTATAATCTCTTTGTATGCTCTCGGCGTTCTGGCCGGGTCTATGACGATTGTACGGCATTGCAACCACTCAAACGTATATTTCCTGCTCCCCGGCGTTACAATGGCGCTACGGGCCGGAATACCAGCGTCACGAAGGTCTACAATGCTCTCTTGTTCATCCACGCCGCACATCAAAGCATAATCGTCATATCCCTTATCCTGTATCATGCGGGCCATTTCAGAGTTTCGGATTTTGCACCCTCCCAATTCATCCAGAAGAACAATCTTTTCTTTGTTTGGCACATATGCCACCCGGATAAATGCTTTCGGGTCAGGCCACCATCCGAAGTCCTGTCCCTGGTATATAGACTGGTATGTCTGTATTTCCTCATCTGTAATCTCTCTGATTTCCAGAAGGTCAAATACGTTTGTTCCCAGTCCCACAGGCTCACCAAGATACTCATGCCGATATGCTCGGTCATTTGTGGCCTTCAGGTGTTCAGCGTCATTGATAAACTGCTCGCCCAGCCACTCCACGGGAACGCTGGTATAATCGCTCTTGTGCCTGTAACTGTCCTCTCTCGGCTCGTTGACGTACACATTCGCCCAGTTGCTACGGCTTATCGGAGGGTTGAAGGACTTGAACACCACAAACTTGCTACCGCCACGGAGAACGGACTGCTGCACTGTTCGGATTTCTTCAATCCCGGCAAATTCGTCCAATTCCTCGAACCACAGGTATTTAAAATATCCTCGGCTAATCTTGATGGACTTTGTTTTCTTTGCCTTGTCCAGACCCCGGAAGATTATCTTCTGTCCGGTGGGCTTATACACATACTGCATTGGGGACAGGCTGGAAGTCCACATATCGCCTACCCCAAGCTCATCAATCGCCCATGCTATCTGTTCATAAACGGATTCCCGGAGGGTGTTTCCCACCTTTCGGAAAACTACAGCGTTTGTATGTTCCCCTTGCTCTGCGTCCATCATCATACCTAGTACGATTTCCACGGATATGAAGGTGGACTTGGTTGAGCCGCGACCGCCGTACAGGTCATAGTATGTATGCTTTCCGTCAAGGATGTCCCAGTGGACGGGGTAGAAGGCGGGGGCTATAATGTCAGTAAGCTGTATTGCTTCACCCATTGCATTTACTCAAAAATTCCTCAAGGTTTTTCAATACGACGTCAGCAACCTTATCCATCAGTTTGTCATATCGCTCTGCTTTGTTATACAATTCACTATATACTTCCCTGTCAATCGTCACTGATCCGTCCTGATTTTCTAATACGATATATTTCACCACTACTCCTTCCCCGGCCTCGGTATATTATTCACAATAACAATGCCGCCGGCATCTGTTTTCTGCCCTTCCGCCCGTTCGTGCCGCTTCATCAGCTCCCGCCCAGCGGCCATTCTGGTATCAAGCGAAGCCTCAAGCCCGAACTGGTCTTTGATTTCTCCGCGGAGAACAGCAGAATAAAATCTCTGCACCTCTGCGGCGCTTGCTATTCGGGAATCGTCAATCTGCTTCTGGCGTTCTGCGATATATGCGGAAATGGACGGTTTTGACAAGTTTTCTGCACCTATTTGCCTTGCACTGCTATCCTTATACCCCGCCCGCTTCGCCGCCTCCGTCGCATTCCCGCACTCTATGTAATAATCCGCAAACGCCTTTTGCTTCGGTGTAAGCATTTAGCCACCGTCCTTCAATAGTTCATCAATGCAGTCATTCCACCCGCAAACATAATCAAAATCTTCGTGAGCATTCCTATTGTTTGATTCAAATTTATCCGGCAGAGCGCGTATCGGGCACCAGTCTGGCTTGCTTTTATTATGCCGATACTCCATAACATTTCTTCCGACAATGCAATCATCCGCCAAACTTCTCAACAAACAATCTCTACAGTCCGCAGGTATATCCACCATAATAATTCCTTTACTCATTTATTCACCGTCCTGTCCTTCCCAACTATCTACCATTTCTCTGATGTTTCTCAATACCATCTGCGACCTTGCCGCAATATCTATCCTGCTTTTCTCATATCCTTTGTACTCTGCATTTCTCTCCAGCGTGTCCACCAGATAGAGAATAACTTCTTCGGCAAAATCCATGTTTTCAAGAACCTTTCTGTCCACATGGCTTTCGCCTATGCTTTCTATCGGGCCAACCAGAGTATTGATGATAGATTGTCTTTCTCTTTGTCTCTCTGTCAATGTTTCAAGCCCTCCTGTTCCAGTTTGCAATCGCTTTTTCTGGTGTGCCTGCGGATTCTGCCGTAGCACCACATTTTTTGCATTCGCACCACAGCACATCTCCTTCTTCGATGTGCATATCAACATAAGCACCTGTCTCCGGGTCAATCTCTGGATATTCAACTCCATTGTCTTGCAGTATTCCAATTCCTCCGCAGAAGGGGCATTTCTTTATTTCATCAAGATTTTCATCATCGTTCCAGCCGTTGTATATATCTTTAACAACCTTCATTCTTCCTTCCTTTCGTCTGCTCCCATATCTCCGCCAGACACTTCACCGCCTCAACCGCGCTCGCCGTCCGTAATATCTCATAGTCCCTCATCTTCCAGCCATTCCGACCGTTTTGCAGTGTAGGCGTTGACAATATCCACACCGTTATCATGCGCCCCTGCTCCGGGCTGTAGAATTGGCTGGTTCCGATTTTAATTACTAGGCCGGTTGAGAGGATAGCGCGCTGGAGCTTTTTCATAGTTGTGTTGAGGTTCATTTACGCCTCCGGCATTTTGTACGATTTTGCTTTATTCCAATTTGTATATACTATTTCTGCATATATTTCTGTCGCTCTACGCCTGTCAGCATATACTCCGAGCACCTTTTTCCTTCTCCTGTCTGCTGGGTCTTTGCATGAAATCTCATTACCCTGTAAACTCACCTCATGTATATCTATAATTTCTCCATTTTGCGTTGTAACAATCATATTCTTCCTTTCCCGCCCCGCACAGTTCCTATACTAATTTTACCATGCGTGGCGCTCCTCACTTCTCATCACATTTTCAGTATTTCCAGCGCCCGTACAGCTTCAGGCGTTCGTACAGCATCGCCAGCGTCTTCCTCCGGTATGCGTAGAAATCTTCCTCATTCACCGGGATCATCTTCTTTTTGTATAGTGTTCTGTACCCTGTATGTTCTATTATGCTTTCGCATATACAATCTTCGATTCCAGGGGCGGAGGAAAGTGCGGTTTCGTGTAGGATTTCTATGTCTCTGGCATCAAGGTTTTTGCATCGGTCTTTCAATGCATTTTCCTCATCAGTTGTGAGGCCGTAATCCTTCAGTTTTTTATACCTTGTACGCATTCCCCCACCTCTTCTTGCTTTAATCTAACAACTCACTTTCGTATTTCATTACCAATATCGCTCCCACCGCCGCCAGTAACAGCGGTGAAAGAAGGACAGCAACGATGCATTTCAGTGGAAATAGTATTTTACGCATTCTTTTCACCGTCCTGCGCTAATAATTCTGGGTTGTCGAATATATTCCCGACAACATCGAGCCAATCCTCAGAATTATCCAAATAGATTCCATAAAGCCCTTTTCTTTCAATGTAATACTGCGCATTTGAACCATAATTGACAGAGCCAATTATTTTTTCATAATTAAATTTCCCAGATACGATATCATTCTCCCAAATCCGATTACCGTTCTTGTCTTCCAGCCCTGTGTACTGGCAGAGAGTTTCATGATTAACTTTATACCATTTCTCAAATCCGATATTCTTATCGTGTTCATCAGCATACATATTAGATTTTTCGATAGGAATAATAATGGCTTCGTATCCTTCAGCAGCGTCAGCCGAATAAATGATATTCCCCTCCACCCATTTTCCATTATCTATTCGCTTTGCTTTAAAGAGTATCTCTCTCATACCTTTTCACCGTCCTGTCCTACTCGTTTATTCCATGCTTCTGCTACCTCTGCATATCCCGTACCTTCTCCGAGCACATCAGCAATCAGCGTATGGAATGCATCCTTCTGGCTTCCCGCTGACAGCTGCGTTGTACAGCCAAACATACTTTCCATGAAATCCGGCTGAAGCTCTTCCGCCTTCCTGGCACTGTACAGCATCCCATGGATATCCGTCTGCCGGTCGTTGAATGCCGGGAACAGAAAACCATGCAGTGGTTCCTCCACCACCCAGTCACGGATCCGGTTCTCAACCCGGTTTTCCTGCGGCTGATATGCCAGACCAGCCTTCGACAGCTGCACCGGACATATACATCCCAGCAGGTACTCATATACCTCCTCAGAGGCGTCAAACATTTCAGAACCGTCAGACGCTTTCCCGGGAATATCGTATGTACCGTGGATCAGGATGATATAATAATTTCCCGGACAGAAATAATTCTCGATCACTTTC